>NZ_BAAGUB010000004.1:0-398507 GCF_054781615.1 Microvirgula curvata
GCGCCTACACTTATCGGTTGTCTGTTTTGTTAAAGAGCGTTTTTCCGAACTGAATCAGCGACTTGCTGCTTCGGCCGGCGCTGCGTCGTGCAGCGAGGAAGCGAACTATACGTCCGCCCCTCCCTTCCGTCAACACCCGTTTTCCGCTTTTTTGTCACCGATCCGGCAAGTCATTGAGCGGAAAGATTTTTCCCGAAACCACTTTTCCCGCTTCATCCTGCGACGGCAATCAGCGAAGGCGATTTCCCGCTGGCGATGTCCAGCAGACGGTCGATATTCGGGTGTTTTCCGGGGTTCGCCCGGGCATCCGTGCTGTGTTCCGCATACAGCAGCAGCCCGGCTTCGGCCGCTTCCGGGCCGATACGGGCCTGGAAATGATCGAGCAGATAGCGGTAGACGCGCAACGAACCGCTCTGTCCCGGCTTGTCTTCCAGCAGGACCGGAGGCACTTCGCTCTCGAACCCCAGCAGCGTCAGCCGGCAGGCCGCCGCAAAGTGGCCGCGCCCTGCGTCCAGCAGCGGCAGGATTTCGGCAAAGGTCTTGCCGCGCAGCTGCCCCAGCATGACCGCGCTCTCCCGCTGCGACACGCCAAGCGGCTTGTCTTCCACCAGGTAGGTCTTGCTCATATGGCGGAACAGGTCGGTGCCGGCGAGACGCAGGGTCTCGAACAGCACCATTTCGCGCGTCACCAGAATCACTCCGGCCTGCTGGCAACGCAGCAGGGCGACGTCGACGTCGCTGTCGGCGCGGGAGCCGATGCAGTCGCGGACCAGGAAGACCTGCTTGCCCTGCGCGCGCAGTTCCAGCACGGTCTGCAGCACGCAGACGTGGGCTTCCATCCCGCACACGATCACTTGCGAGCGCGCCATCAGGCTACCCGGCAGGCAACCGGCGGCCACGCAGGAGAAGTGGTTCTTTTCGACGACATCGGCACGCGGCGCCCGCGCCAGCAGCGACGGGGCGGTATGCCCCAGTCCGCGCGGGTACTGTTCGGAGAAGACAATCGGCAGACCGGCATCGGCCGCGGCCGAGATCAGTTTGCCGGCATTGGCCAGCAGCGCTTCCGCGCCACGAATGGCCGGCAGCAGCTTGTCCTGGATGTCGACCACCAGCAGGGTGGCGTCGGAGAGATCAATCAGCATGCGGAGTCCTCGTTCTGGGGAAGGAAGATCAGGCGTCGGCGTAGGGTTCGGCCGAACGGATGAGCGGTTCGCTTTCTGCGGCCTGCAGCCATTCGTTCATTGCCGGCAGTGCATAGAGGGCATCGACCCAGTCGCGCACCAGCGGCGGCAGCTGGACGCCGTAGGTGACAAGCCGGGTCGCCACTGGCGCATACATGGCATCGGCAATGCCGAACTCGCCAAACAGGAAACGTCCGGTGCCGCCAAAGCGGGTCCGGCAGTCACTGACCAGTTCGACCACCCGCGCCACGTCGGCCAGGGCCGCGTCGGTATGGCCGCGCCCGGGCAGGCGGGCGCAGAAGTTGGTCGGCATCGCCTGGCGCAGTGCACCAAAGCCGGCATGCATTTCTGCGGCGATCGAACGCGCATGGGCACGGGCAATCCGTTCCGCCGGCCACAGCGGCAGTTGCGGAAAACGCTCGGCCAGATAATCAAGGATCGCCAGCGATTCCCAGACCAGCGCGCCATCGTCGATCAGTGCCGGCACCTTGCCGGTCGGCGAGTAAGCCAGCCGCTCGGCACGGGTGTCACCCTGGTACAGGTTGACCATGATTTCGTCGAACGGCAGATCGAAGTGGCGCATCAGCAGCCAGGGCCGCAGCGACCAGGACGAATAGCGCTTGTTACCGATGATCAATTGCATGAAATCTCCCGCGTGCAGGTCACAGTGAGCAAAACGCTCCGGCATGCGGAGCGTTTCTGGTAATAGCTACAGCTTATTCGGCTTCATCGATCCACGCCATCTGGATGGCTTCGAGGATCTTCTCGCCACAGTGACCGGGGTCGTCGTCGAAGTCGGGCAGTCCCATCACCCAGTCGCGCAGGTCGGTAAAACGTACCGTTTTCGGGTCGATGTCCGGGTGCTGCTCCACCAGCTCGATGGCGATATCCAGCGTATCGGTCCATTTCATGTTCAATTCTCCTTGATGTCGGCGACACGGGCACCGGTAGCCGCCACCAGGTCGGCGGCCGTGGTGCGGAACACGGCGAACGGGCTGCCGGCTGCGGCCCAGAGCTCGTCATACTGGAACAGGTCTTCATCCAGCAGCAGATCGACCGGATCGTTGGCATGGCCGACCGGCGATACGCCACCGATGGCGAAGCCGGTCTTTTCGCGCACGAAGTCCGCGTTCGCCTTGCCGATGGTCTTGCCGGTCAGTGCCGCCAGCTTGGCGGTCGACACGCGGTTGGTGCCGCTGGCGACGACGATCAGTGCGCGGTCGCTGTCGACCTCGCGAAAGACCATGGATTTGGCAATCTGCGCCACGCTGCAGCCGATGGCGGCGGCGGCTTCGGCCGAGGTGCGGGTCGAATCCGCCATTTCGCGGATCTCGGCCTGCAGGCCCAGTGCTTTCAGTGCTTCCGCGACCCGGGCGACGCTGCCGCCGCCTGTCGCGCCCTGAGGATGCTCACTCATGCTTCTCCCCTGCCCGGCCGGCAGTTGACGGCCGGTCCGATGAGCTGATCAATGATGTTCGCGGGCGTGGTTGACGGTATAGCGCGGAATGTCCACGACCAGATCGTCTTCCGCCACGATGGCCTGACATGACAGGCGGGACTGCGGTTCCAGCCCCCATGCCTTGTCGAGCATATCGTCTTCCAGCTCGTCGGACGGATCAAGGGAATCGAAGCCTTCGCGCACCACGACGTGGCAGGTGGTGCAGGCGCAGCTCATTTCGCAGGCATGCTCGATCTCGATATCGTGTTCCAGCAGGAGCTTACAGAGGTTCTGCCCGGGAACGGCGTCGATGACCGCCCCGTCCGGACACAGGTCGGGATTGGGCAGGACGATGATTTTCGGCATGGGGAGTCCTTACAGGTCGCTGATTTTCTGGCCGGCCAGCGCGCGACGGATATTGCGATCCATGCGCCGGGCGGCAAATTCGTTGGTGGCGTCGTTCAGGCGGGCAGTGGCGGCGTTGATGGCCACGGTCTGTTGCGAGGCGATCGCGCTGCGCAGCCCGGCTTCGGCATCGACGATCGCGGCCCGCTCGGCGCCGTCGAGCAGATCGCCGTCGACCTGCAGGGCGGCTTCCGTCGTGGCGAGCAGGCTTTCCGCGTCGACCACGGCTTCGCGCAGCTTGCGCGCGACGATATCGTCCTTCACGTGTTCGATCGAGTCGGCCAGCATCTGGGTGATCTGGTCGTCGGTCAGGCCGTAGCTCGGCTTGACCGAGATGCTGGCCTCGACGCCGCTCGACTGCTCGCGCGCGCTGACACCGAGCAGGCCGTCGGCATCGACCTGGAAGGTGACGCGGATCCGCGCCGCACCGGCCACCATCGGCGGGATGCCACGCAGTTCGAAACGCGCCAGGCTGCGGCAATCGGTAACCAGTTCGCGCTCGCCCTGCAGCACATGCACCGCCATGGCGGTCTGCCCGTCCTTGAAGGTCGTGAATTCCTGCGCCCGCGCGGTCGGGATGGTGCTGTTGCGCGGAATGATCTTTTCCACCAGCCCGCCCATGGTTTCGATACCGAGCGACAGCGGAATCACGTCCAGCAGCAGCCAGTCGTCTTCGGTCTTGTTGCCGGCCAGCACATTGGCCTGCATGGCGGCACCGAGGGCGACGACCTGGTCCGGGTCGAGGTTGGTCAGCGGCGTGCAGCCGAAGTACTCGCCGACCGAGCGGCGGATTTGCGGCATGCGCGTCGCGCCGCCGACCAGCACCACGCCGTTGACGTCCGCCGGCGCGATCTTCGCGTCGCGCAGCGCCTTGCGCACCGGCAGCAGGGTCTTTTCCACCAGCGTGCGGCTGATGTCGCCGAAGACGTCGCGCGTCAGCAGCAGGTCGACTTCGGTCTTGTCCGACAGCACGGTGTTGATATGCGCCTCGCTGGCGTCGGTCAGGCGTTCCTTGGCAGCGCGGGCGTGGGTCAGCAGCAGGCGGATGTCGTGGTCTTCGAGTTGCGACAGCGATGCCTGTTCGAGAATCCAGCAGAACACGCGCTGGTCGAAATCGTCGCCGCCCAGCGCGGAATCGCCGCTGGTCGACAGCACTTCGAACACGCCGCGTGTCAGGCGCAGCACCGACACGTCGAAGGTGCCGCCGCCAAGGTCATAGACGACGTACACGCCTTCGGACGCGTTATCCAGGCCGTAGGCGATGGCCGCCGCCGTCGGTTCGTTCAGCAGGCGCAGCACATTGAGGCCGGCCAGCCGCGCCGCGTCCTTGGTCGCCTGACGCTGTGCGTCGTCGAAGTAGGCCGGCACGGTAATGACGGCACCGGTCAGTTCGCCGCCCAGCGACGCTTCGGCGCGGACTTTCAGTGCCCGCAGGATGTCGGCGGAGATTTCGACCGGCGACTTGACGCCCTGGCGGGTCGCCAGCTGCACCATGCCCGGCGCATCGACAAAGCGGTACGGCGTCGAGGCGGTGTCGCCGATGTCTTTCAGGTCGCGGCCCATGTAGCGTTTGACCGAGACGATGGTGTTGTGCGGATCGTCGCTCTGCCGCGCGCGCGCGGCATGGCCGACGACGACGCTGCCGTCTTCCATGTAGCGGACCACCGAGGGCAGCAGGTTGTAGCCATGCTCGTCCGGCAGCACGGTGGCAGAACCGCTGCGCACGGTCGCCACGAGGGAGTTGGTCGTGCCCAGGTCGATGCCGACCGCGAGGCGATGCTGGTGCGGAGCGGCCGACAGGCCGGGTTCGGAGATTTGCAGCAGAGCCATGAACGTTATGTCACCACAAAACGGGACGAGGACGACCGCTGGCGGCGGCACGCCGGATCAGTCCGGCGGCCTGCGGTCTCGTCACCCCTTGGGAATCATCGGAATCAGAACAGCAGCGCCTCGATGGCATCGCCGATTTCTTCATCGAGTTTTTCGAGAAAACGCAATTTTCGCACGAGCAGCGCCGCAGTTTCATTGTCTGCGTCGACATCCAGCGCCTGCCCGAGGCTGACGGTCAGCGCGTCGGTGTCGCGACGGACGTCGGCCGACAGGCGTTCCAGCTGGTCGACGTCGCGCGCGATCCGCGCGTCCGCCACGGCCTCGCGCCACTCCATCTGTGCCATCAGGAAGTCGACCGGCATCGCGGTGTTGGTTTCTTCCTGGGTATCGACACCCGCCAGCGACAGCAGATAGCGCGCGCGCAGCAGCGGGCGTTTCAGCACCTGGTAGGCTTCGTTCACGCGTGTCGCGTACTGCATGGCCAGACGCCGGTCGGCATCCGGCTTGTGCGCATGGCGGTCAGGGTGGACCTCGGCCTGCACGCGACGGTAGGCGGCTTCAAGTGCCGGCAGGTCGACGGCGAAGCGCTGGGGCAGGTCGAACAGGGAAAAGTGGGTCATCGGGCGGACAGTGCAGCAGAAATGAACAAGGCGCGCCTCCTCGCGGAGGGCGCGCCTGGCAAGCGGGGCTCAGACGTGGAAGCTCTCACCGCAACCACACTCGTTCTTCACGTTCGGGTTGTTGAACCTGAAGCCCTCGTTGAGGCCTTCCTTGACGAAATCGAGTTCGGTGCCGTCAAGGTAGGCCAGGCTCTTCGCATCGGTAAACACCTTGACGCCGTGGCTCTCGAACGTCAGGTCCGAACCGTCGACCGCGTCGACGAACTCGAGCTTGTAGGCCATGCCGGAGCAGCCGGAGGTTTTGACGCCCAGCCGCAGTCCGACACCCTTGCCACGCTTTTCGAGGTAGCGCTGGACGTGACGCGCCGCGCTTTCGGTCAGGGTAATCGACATCATGCGTCCCTTCTCAGTTTTCCGCGCCGTGCTTCTGCTTGTAGTCGGTCACGGCCGCCTTGATGGCGTCCTCGGCCAGAATCGAGCAGTGGATCTTGACCGGCGGCAGCGCCAGTTCTTCGGCAATCGCGGTGTTCTTGATCGTCAGGGCTTCGTCGAGCGTCTTGCCCTTGACCCATTCGGTGACCAGCGAGCTGGAGGCGATGGCGGAACCGCAGCCGTAGGTCTTGAACTTCGCGTCCTCGATCACGCCGTCGGCACCGACCTTGATCTGCAGCTTCATCACGTCGCCACAGGCCGGTGCGCCGACCATGCCGGTCCCGATGGTGGTGTCGCCCTTTTCGAACGAACCGACGTTGCGGGGATTCTCGTAGTGGTCGATGACCTTGGAACTGTAAGACATTTCTCTACTCCTCGAAGCGAGGCCGATCCGCCCTGTTTCCGGTCGGGATCAGCCCGTCAGTCAATCAATGCGCGGCCCACTGGACGCTGTTCAGGTCGACGCCGTCCTTGAACATTTCCCACAGCGGCGACAGTTCGCGCAGCTTGCCGATCTTGTCGTGCAGCAGCTTCACGGCAAAGTCGATTTCCTCGACCGTGGTGAAGCGGCCGATGGTGAAGCGGATCGAGCTGTGCGCCAGTTCGTCGTTGCGGCCCAGGGCGCGCAAGACGTAGGACGGTTCCAGCGACGCCGACGTGCAGGCCGAACCCGACGACACGGCCAGATCCTTGATCGCCATGATCAGGCTTTCGCCTTCGACGAAGTTGAAGCTGACGTTCAGGTTCTGGGCGACGCGGCGTTCGAGGTCACCGTTCAGGTAGACCTGTTCGATGTCGGACAGCCCGCTCCACAGCCGGTCGCGCAGCATGCGGATGCGTTCGTTCTCGGTGGCCATTTCCTCGCGGGCGATGCGGAATGCCTCGCCCATGCCGACGATCTGGTGCGTGGCCAGCGTGCCGGAGCGCATGCCGCGTTCGTGACCGCCGCCATGCATCTGCGCCTCGATGCGCACGCGCGGCTTGCGGCGGACGTACAGCGCGCCGATGCCCTTCGGGCCATAGGTCTTGTGGGCGGAGAAGCTCATCAGGTCAACCTTGAGCTTTTCCAGATCGATCACGACCTTGCCGGTGGCCTGGGCGGCATCAACATGGAACAGCACGCCCTTTTCGCGGCACAGGTTGCCGATGGCATCCATGTCCTGAATCACGCCGATTTCGTTGTTGACCAGCATGACCGACACCAGGATGGTGTCCGGACGGATGGCGTCGCGCAGGCGGTCGAGGTCGAGCAGACCGTTGTCCTGCACGTCGAGATAGGTGACTTCAAAGCCCTGGCGCTCCAGCTCGCGCATGGTGTCCAGCACGGCCTTGTGTTCGGTCTTGACCGTGATCAGATGGCGGCCCCGGGTCTTGTAGAACTGGGCCGCGCCCTTGATGGCCAGGTTGTTGGACTCGGTCGCACCGGACGTCCAGACGATTTCCTTCGGATCACAGTTGACCAGCCGCGCGACTTCGGCGCGGGCGTTTTCGACCGCCTCTTCCGCGACCCAGCCGAAGCTGTGGCTGCGCGATGCGGGGTTGCCGAATTTTTCGGTCAGGAACGGGATCATCGCCTCGGCGACACGCGGGTCGATCGGGGTGGTTGCCGAGTAGTCGAGATAGACGGGAAGCGAAAGTTGGCTCATCGATATGCTCCAGTTGCCAATGAGGTTCGTCAGGCTGCGGCGCGTGCGTCGCTGCGGCCGCGCCGCTCACGGGCGTCGACCAGCACATTTTGTCCGCACTGCGCGCGCTGCTGATCCACCAGGCTGCCGAGCGTAACGGCCTCGAGGTAGGCATAGATTGTGCGGTTGAGATCGGTCCACAGATCGTGGGTCATGCAGCGGTGGCTGTCGTGACAGTTTTCCTGCCCACCACAGGAGGTGGCGTCGAGCGGTTCGTCGACGGCGATGATGATGTTCGCGACGGAAATGTTGACTGCATCCCGGGCCAGACAGTAACCGCCGCCCGGACCGCGCACGCTGTCCACCAGTTCGGCACGGCGCAACTTGCCGAACAACTGCTCGAGATAGGACAGGGAGATGCCCTGGCGCTCGCTGATGCCGGCGAGCGTGACCGGACCGTTGTGCTCGCGCAGCGCCAGATCCAGCATGGCGGTTACGGCGAAGCGGCCTTTGGTGGTCAATCGCATGTCGTTCTCCCTCATCGAATTTCGATGGTGAGAATACTAAAACCCGAGTGTTTTAGTCAACAATTTTATTGAGCCGGTCAGGGTCGAAATCGTCGCCATTGCGGCCGGCGTTTCCGGTGTCGATACCGTGCTGTTCGAGCAGGGCGAGCAGCCGTTCCAGGCGCCGGTCGGTCAGTGCCGAATGGTCGATCAGCGCGTGCAGCGCCTTGACCACCGGATCGTTCATGTCGCCGCCGACCCCGTACTGGGCGAAGCGCGTGTCGGTGCTGCCGCCATCGCGCGACTCGACCAGTCTGGCCGGGATGCCGACGGCGGTCGCGCCAGCCGGCACGTCCTTCATGACGACGGCGTTCGAGCCGATGCGCGCCTTGTCGTGCACGGTGATCGGCCCCAGCACCTTCGCGCCGGCGCCCACCACGACCCCGGCGCCGAGTGTCGGGTGGCGTTTGCCTTTCTGCCAGCTGGTGCCGCCCAGGGTGACGCCATGATACAGCGTGCAGTCATCGCCGACTTCTGCCGTTTCGCCGATCACGACGCCCATGCCGTGGTCGATGAACACCCGGCGGCCGATACGGGCGCCGGGATGGATCTCGATGCCGGTCAGCCAGCGCGACAGATGCGACACGAAGCGCCCGCTCCACTTGAAGCCGCGCTGCCACAGCCCGTGCGCCAGCCGGTGCAGTGTCAGGGCGTGGAAGCCGGGATAGCAGGTAAGCACTTCCCAGACGGTCCGCGCGGCGGGATCACGGTCGAACACGCAGCGGATATTTTCGCGCAGCCGGGAGAACATTGTCGGGTCCGGTGTCAAAGAAGGGACACCGCGAGTGTGGGCCACCCGCGGGCAAATGCAAACCGGTTCAGTGGCTGCCGTGGGTGACCGCGGCGATCAGGATCTTGCCGACCGACTCCAGTGCGGCGGCAAAGGCCTGGCTCTGGCTGTCGAAGGTCACCGAGGCGACGCTGTCGCCCTTGCCGGCGGCCCAGTTCACCACCGGCGCCAGGCACGCATACGGCACGCCCTTTTCCCGGGCCAGCGCGGCTTCCGGCATGCCGGTCATGCCGACCATGTCGGCACCGTCGCGTTCCAGCCGGCGGATTTCCGCCGCGGTTTCCAGTCGCGGCCCCTGGGTGCAGGCATACACGCCGCCATCATGGGCGTCGACGCCGGCGCTCTTTGCGGCCTGCAGCAGGCGCGCGCGCAGTCTGGCGTCATAGGGCAGTGTCAGGTCGGTGTGGACGACCGGGATGTCGGCGCCTTCGAAATAGGTGTGCGCGCGGCCCCAGGTGTAGTCGATGATCTGGTCCGGCACCGCGACGGTGCCCGGTGGCACGCCGGCGGAAATGCCGCCGACCGAGCCGACGGCGACGATGCCGCTCACGCCCTGCTCCGCCAGTGCCCAGATGTTGGCGCGGTAGTTGATCTCGTGCGGCGCCAGCGAATGTCCGTAGCCGTGGCGGGCGATGAACACGACCGGATGGCCGCCGATCAGGCCGAAGGTCAGCGGGCAGGACGGATCGCCGAACGGGGTGCGGACGATCTGGCGCTGGGTGGATTCGAAACCGGGCAGGCGGTACAGGCCGCTGCCGCCGATAATGGCGAGCATCACGTCTCCATGACGGAATGAGGATGGCGAAACATACCATTCGCTTCGCCATCCACCAACGGCCACGCGCCGCCGTGATCCGGAATTACAGTACGCCGTCCTTGCGCATGCGCTCGATCAGCACCCCGGCCAGCTTCGTGGTCAGCCCGGCCACGTCCTGCCCGGCGATGGTTTCGCTGGTGCCGCTCCAGATGACTTTTTCCTGTTTGAAGTCCCACAGCGTCGACTCGATGACCAGCACTTCATACTGGTCGACCTGCGGCGGCATCGATGCCCAGGCCGCGCCATACCAGCCATAGAAGCCGCCATAGCCCGGTCCCGTGTAGCCGGGCGACACGCTGATGCGCTGATCGACGCGCAGCAGCCGGGTGACCAGGATCGCGTCGGAACCGGTCCGGGTGACCGTGTCGCGGATGTCGGCCCGCGACAGCTGCCCGCTTTCCGGCAGCAGCGCATAGCTGGTCGCGGCCGGGATGCCGGCATCGCGCAGGCTCCGGGCAAAGCTGTCCTCGAAGATGCGGCGATGACTGTCGCTCTTGCTGATGCCGATCACCAGTATCTGCTTCGGTGCCGGTCCGCTGAAATCGGGGCTGCGCCAGACCGAGGTCAGTTGCGGCGTCGAGCAGGCGGTCAGTACGACGCAGGCGGCCACGGCCAGCCAGCCGGCAATCCGGCGGCCTCCGGTGGAGAGGATCGACATGGCTTACTCCTGTGAGTGGGGGGAATGACTGTCGGCAGGGGTCGGGACGCTGTCCGGCGTCACGACAGGCGACACCAGGCCCTCATCGATCCATGCCTTCAGCAAGGTATAGGACACGGCCAGAATCACCGGACCGACAAACAGGCCGACGATGCCGAAGGCCAGCAGGCCGCCGATCACGCCGACCAGGATCAGCAGCAGCGGCAGGTCGGCGCCGCGCCGGATCAGGATGGGTCGCAGCACATTGTCCAGCGTGCCGACGATGCCGGTCCAGACCAGCAGCGACGTCGCCCACACCGGCTCGTTCTGCCAGTACAGCCATGCCACCGCGCCCAGCAGCGGCAACGTCGGCCCGATCTGGGCGATGCACAGCAGCAGCATCAGCACGGTCAGCAGACCGGCAAACGGCACGCCGGCAATCCAGACGCCGAGCCCGCCGAGCGCGGACTGGGTCAGCGCGGTGACGACGATGCCCAGCGCAACGGCGCGGATGGCCATGCCGGCCAGCAGCAGCGCATTCTCGCCCCGGGAGCCGGCCAGCCGGCGTGCAAAGCGCCGCAGGCCGCAGGCCGCCGCTTCGCCCCGGGCGTACAGGATGGCGGACACCGCCAGCGTCAGCAGCAGGTGGACGACCAGCATGCCGGCCGAGCCGGCGGCAGCCAGCCCCTGGTTGGCGATCAGCATCGCATACGGCTGCAGCCGGGCCAGCACGCCGCCGGAGCCGGCATCGGACAGGCGCTGCCACTCGCTGCCGACGGCGTTGCCGATCAGCGGCAGCTGTCCCACCCACGCCGGCGGCGCCGGCAGGGTGTAGGCGGGCAGTGCCTTGGCCCAGCCGGCGATCGCGTCGGCATGCTCGGCCACGATGGAAATCCCGGCGACGATGGGCAGCACCAGCAGCACCAGCATGATCAGCATCATGACCAGCACTGCCAGGCTGCGACGTCCCCACAGCCGGCGCTGCACCGACAGCAGGATGGGCCAGGTCGCGACGACCACCGTGGTCGCCCAGACCAGCGCGACCAGGAACGGACGCAGGACCCAGAGGCTGCCGGCAATCAGCAGACTGGTAATCAGGATGAGGAGCAGCGCGCGCGCCAGATCGTTGCGGGGAGAAACAGGGTTCACGGACGCTCCATGGCGCAGGGTCGAATGACTAGGATGCCCGGAGCCCGGGCAGAATGCGAGTGAGTATAGAACAGCGTTCCCTTGCCGGCGGCGGGCCAAACCCGCGCGGCAGGCGGATAATGCGCGCATGAACATCCATCTGGCCTTTGCCCGCCTTGTGCCGCCGGACGCTGATGCGGCGCCGCTCCCGCAGCGCGCCTCGCTGGCCGCCCGCGCGCTGCTGGCACGATTGCTGGCGGTAACGCACGGCATGGAGGAGCTGCCGGAGATCGTGCGCGAGGCCGGCGGCCGCCCCCGTTTCCGCGATGCCGCGCTGCCCGCCTTCAGCCTCAGCCACAGCCGCGACTGCATTGCGGTTGCCCTGGGCGGAACCGGGCCGGTCGGCCTCGATATCGAACTGCCGCGACCACGCACGCACATGGCCGACATGGCCGATGCGCTGTATTCGGCACCGGAGCGCGACTGGATGGCGTCAGGTCCGGCACTGGAACGCTTCTACCTGCTGTGGTGCATCCGCGAGGCGGCGCTGAAGGCGGGAGGGCACGGGCTGGCGGAGCTGTCCCGGGTCGAGGTCGATCCGGTCGCCGCCACGCTGCGCTATCCGCGAACGCCGCACGGCCAGGTGCTGGCCGGCCTGCATGACGGCTGCAGCTGGGCGCTGCATGTGCCGTGGCCGGCGCGGCTGCACTGGCGGGATGCGCAGGCCGCGCCGATCGGCAGTCCGCCGCTTGTCCTCCGGCTGGACTGCCTGCCGGCCGGATCAGGCGTCGGCCAGCTTGCGACAGATCAGTAGCGTGTGACCCTTGCCGAGGTCGTCGTATTCGTCCTCGACATGGAAGCCCGCCAGCCGCAGGCACTTCAGCATCACTTTCGAGTGATAGAAACGGCTGTTGCCATTGGCGAGGCAGGTAAAGTACAGCGATGTCGCATTGAGACTGAAGGCCGCCGCCTCGAAGCGCTGACGGTCCCAGAACAGCTCCATGATCGCCAGCCGGGCGTCCGGGCGCATGCTGCGGCCGATCAGCTTGAGGATGTGGACGATCTCGTCCTCGCTGAAGCAGTCGAGGAACTGGCTCATCCACCACAGGTCGGCGTCGCCGGGCAGCTGTTCCGCCTTGAGAATGTCGACCGGCCAGCCGTCGATGCGGCCGGCCAGCCCCTCGCGTTCGATGTTGTCCTGCGCCAGGGCCAGTTGCTGCGGCAGATCCAGCAGCGTGACACGCACGTCCGGATCGTGGCGCGCACAGCGCAACGCCCACTTGCCGGTATTGCCGCCGACGTCGTAGATATGCGCAGGCCGGTAGTGGAAGATTTTCGCCAGCGCCTCGCTGAACGCCTGATCGGAATAGAAGTGGTCGAATTCGAACCAGCTTTCGCGCGCCTCGTCGGGCAGTTCGCCGAGTGCCGGGTAGATGGTCGGCCAGTCGCCGAACACCTGCAGCCCGGACGGCTTGCCACTGCGGATGGCATCCAGCAGATGGCGCATCGCCTCGTAGCAGGTGTGCTGGGTGAAGTCCATGTTGGTCCGGGTCATCGGATCGTTCAGCAGGTAGTGACCGACCCGGGTCAGCCGGTAACGCGCCGACTTCAGGAACAGCACGCCACCGCTCAGTCCCATGTCCAGCAGCACCCCCACGGCATAGGGTGTCAGCCCGCTGTCGTCGACAAGGGTTTCCAGACTCGCGCCGTCGCGGTCGTGCCGTTCCAGCGCGGCCAGCAGGCCGGTCTCGCGCAGGCACCAGACCGCCTGGAACAGAATCGGCGCAAAGGCGATCTTCTGCGCAGCCGATACGGCCTCCAGCGCGTTCAGTCGATCATGGTCATAAACGGTTTCCACCCTGTCTCCCTGTTGCGGTCCGGCCAGCCGGACCCGTCGTGCATAGATGATGCCGGCCCGCATCGTGCGGGCCGGCGGACCACTCAGTTGGCCGTCTTGCCGTAGCGGCCCTTCAGCGCCACGCCGGCGACCATGGCGCCGGCATGGCATTCATAAGTCGTGCTGCTGCGGGTTTCGTTTTTCTTGTAGTAGCTGACGATGTCGTACACCGCATTCGCCCCCAGTGACCTGGCCTTGTTCTGGAAGGCCATCAGCGCGGACAGCGCGGCCCAGCGGCAGGCGACGTCGTCGGCCTTGCCAAAGCCGTTGGTCTTGCGGTTGGACACGTCCTCACCCAGCTGCTCGGTAATGGCCGGGGTCTTCTGTCCGGCCAGGTAGAACTTGACCGAGCCGTCGAGCTTGTCCTTGGCTTCCGGCATGTTCAGCACGTCCTCGAACGGCAGGTGCAGCTCGGTGTCGCGGGCATGGGCCTGGCCGGCCAGCAGCAGGGCAAGCATCGAAAGCGCCAGTGTTTTTTTCATGATTCGTTCATCCTGTTGTCGATTGAAAAGCGGGTCAGTCGCAGCGGCGGAAGATCAGCGAGGTGTTGATGCCGCCGAAGGCAAAGTTGTTGCTCATGACCACGTCGGTTTCCAGCGCGCGCCCGTTCCCGGTCAGGTAGTCGAGCTCGGCACAGGCCGGATCGACGGCGTCGAGGTTCAGCGTCGGCGCAAACCAGCCGGCCCGCATCATCTCGATGGTCATCCAGGCTTCCAGCGCACCGCAGGCGCCGAGGGTGTGGCCCATATAGCTTTTCAGCGACGAGATCGGCATGCGGGCACCGAACACGTCCTGCGTGGCATGCGATTCGGCGACGTCGCCATGGTCGGTCGCCGTGCCGTGCGCGTTCACGTAGCCGATGTCGGCCGGCGCCAGGCCGGCGTCGTCAAGGGCCAGACGCATGGCTACCGCCATGGTGTCCGGGCGCGGCTGGGTCACGTGGCGGCCGTCGCTGTTGGTGCCATAGCCGATGATTTCCGCATAGGGCCGCGCGCCGCGCGCCAGCGCGTGCTCGCGCTCTTCCAGCACCAGCGTGCATGCGCCCTCGCCGAGCACCAGCCCGTCGCGGCGGGCATCGAACGGGCGCGGGGTCAGGGACGGCGTGTCGTTGTGGTCCGCGCTGGCGGCAAACAGGGTGTCGAACACCGCCGCCTCGGTCGCATCAAGTTCCTCGGCGCCGCCGGCGAGCATGGCGACCTGCTTGCCGGACTGGATCGCCTCGAAGGCATAGCCGATGCCCTGGCTGCCTGAGGTGCAGGCGCTGGAGGTGGTCACGATGCGGCCGGTAATGCCGAAGAACACGCCGATATTGACCGCTGCCGTATGCGACATCATCTTGATGTAGGTGGTTGCGCTGATGCCGGCGGTGGTCTTCTCGCTCATCACCGTGCCGAAGTCGCCGATCGCGCCCGGCGAGCCGGCCGACGAGCCGTAGGAAATGCCCATGCGGCCCGAACTGACCAGCGGGTCGCCATACAGGCCGGCATCACGCAGTGCCAGTTCGCTGGCACGGGTCGCCATCAGCGCCACCGGTCCCATGCTGCGGGTGCTCTTGCGGTGGTACAGCTCGGTCGGCAGGACATACGGCGCGACCGGCGCGCCGACCTGGGTGTTGAGCCCGGCATAATCGGCCCAGGCACTCATGCGCTGTACGGCGTTGCGGCCGACGCGCAGGCGCGCATGCACCGTTTCCCAGTCATGGCCGAGCGGGCTGAGCGCACCGATGCCGGTAATCACTACGCGCTTCATCCGAGCAGCCCCCCGTTGACCGAAATGACCTGGCGGGTGATATAGGCGGCATCCTCGCCGAGCAGGAAGCGCACGGTGGCGGCGACCTCCTCCGGTTTGCCGACCCGGCGCGCCGGAATCATCTTCAGCGCTTCCTGCAGGATGTCGTCGTCGACCATCTCGGTGCCGATCAGGCCGGGCGCCACGCAGTTCACGGTGATGCCGCGGCTGGCCAGCTCGACCGCCAGCGCCTTGCTGGCGCCGATGATGCCGGCCTTGGCCGCGCTGTAGTTGACCTGGCCACGGTTGCCCATGATGCCGGACACCGACGACAGCGTGACGATGCGCCCCGGCTTGCGCGTCCGCACCATCGGCATGATCAGCGGGTTGAGCACGTTGTAGAACGCGTCGAGGTTGGTGTGAATCACCGCGTCCCAGTCTTCCGGCGGCATGGCCGGGAAGGCGTTGTCGCGGGCAATGCCGGCATTGCAGACCACGCCGTAGTAGCAGCCGTGCTGCCCGACATCGTCGAGCAGCGCCCGGGCAGTCTCTTCGCGCTGGCCGACGTCGAACTGCAGCACGCGCGCGCGCCGGCCCAGCGCCGCAATCTGCGCCGCCACCTCATCGGCCTGCTCTCGCCGCTCGCGGCAGTGCAGGACGATATCGTAGCCATCCTGCGCCAGGCACAGCGCAATGGCGCGGCCGATGCCGCGGCTCGACCCGGTTATCAATACGGTCTTGTCAGTCATGTCCTGCTCCCCGCAATCCGGGTTCCACTCGCAAACTCGATGTCATGAATTGGGTAACAATAAAAATCGTCAAAAAAGCAGCCAGCCATCATACAGAAGCCTCTTTCAGTCCGCCCTGACGGCAACGGTGTCTTCGTCGGGACCGTAGACTGTCAGTGTGGCGGTCGCGACCGTGTCGCCGCGCAGCTGCAGCGCGCACTCGAACTGGCCCAGCCCGTTGTCGGACTGGAAAATCCGGGTCGCCGTCACCTGCAGCGTGTCGCCGGCAAGGAAGCGCGGGCAGCGGCATTCATAGCGCCGCGTACCGAGCAGGAAGCCGATCCGGGGTGTCTCGCCGGCGCCGCGCGCCTGCCAGCCGGCCCAGGCGGCGACTGCCTGCGCCATGTATTCCAGCCCGACCCAGCCGCCAACGCCATCGTCGCCGTGAAACAGGTCGTCGGCGCGAATGTCGACTTCCGCCAGCACGCTGTCGCCGTCGCACGTCAGCACCCGGCTCAACAGGCACATGCGACCGGCATGGACCACCAGTTCGGTCACCGGTATCCGGCTCGGATCGGTCATCAGGCTCTCCCCAGCAGCAGCACGGCATTGCTGCCGCCAAACGCAAATGAGTTACTCAGTATCCAGTCCGGCTGGCGACCGAGCCGGCCACCGGCCGGCACCAGGTTCAGCACCGGCAGCGCCGGGTCGGCCACGCCATCCCAGCACTGCGGCGGCAGTTCGCCCTGCGGGTTGTCGTGCAGCAGCAGCCAGCCGATGGCCGCTTCGATCGCCCCGGCCGCGCCGAGCGTATGCCCGGTCAGCGGCTTGGTCGAACTGGCCAGGGTGCCGGCGCCGAACAGGGTGCGGACCGCCAGGCTTTCCATCGCATCGTTCTGCACCGTCGCGGTGCCATGCAGATTGATGTAGTCGACCTGGCCGGGTTCGATGCCGGCCCGCGCCAGCGCCTCGCGCATGGCGGCCAGCGCCCCGGCGGCGGACGGATCGGGGGCGGAGATGTGGTGCGCGTCGGACGATTCGCCCCAGCCGGCCAGCCGCACCCCGCCCGGCTCGCGGCTCATCAGGAACAGCGCCGCGCCCTCGCCGAGGTGAATGCCGCAGCGGTTGGCGCTCATCGGGTTGCAGCGTCCGGGGCTGACCGATTCCAGCGCAGTAAACCCGGCCAGGGTGAAGCCGCACAGGGTGTCGACGCCACCGGTAATGACCACGTCGCACAGCCCGGCGCGCAGCAGCCTGGCCGCACTGGCGATGGCTTTTGCACCGGACGAGCAGGCAGTGGACACCACCAGCGCCGGTCCGGCCAGCCCGAGCAGTCCGCTCAGCGCCAGCGCGGGCGAGCCCAGTTCCTGCATGGCGAAATCATAATCGGCCGGCAGGGCGCCGCCGGCATGAAACGCCCGTGCCGCCCGTTCGCTTTCGGCAATGCCCGAGGTGCTGCTGCCAAGCACGACGCCGATCCGCTCCGGTGCATGACGCGCCAGCGCGGCATCGACCGCCGGACGGATCTGCGCCAGCGCGGCCAGCATCAGTGCGTTGTTGCGGCTGCGCCGGGCGGGCGGCAGCAAGGACAGGTCGGCGTCAGCCACCGTCACCCGTCCCAGCAAGCGTGGCTGCCCCGGCGAATCGCATTCGTCCAGGCTGCCGGGCAGCGGCGTCCGGCCCAGCATGGCGTCGCGCAGCGCCGCCTTGCCGTTACCGGCGGCGCAGACCACGCCCAGTTCGTTCAGGTAGACCGCGGCGCTCATGGCGCTTCCTCCGGCTGCAGGGCAGATTCGATGCGCAGCCGGTAGTGCTCGGCCACATTGTCCAGTTCAGCCGTGCCGATCCAGCGTGGCGCGCCGGCGGCATAGCGGATGTTCACCACGGCGCTGCCATCCCGGCTGCGCAGCACGCGCGCCCGTTCCGACTCGTCCAGCGTCCAGCCCGGCGGCAGCGCCGCCTGCAGCGCGCTTGCCGGCCAGTACACCAGTTGCACGTCGCGCAGCACATGCGCGGCATCGACTTCCATCGGCAGCAGCGGATGACGCTGGCTGCGCAGTGTCTTGCCGTCATAGTCGAGCGTCAGCACGCGCTGGTTCATGACGAAACCGGCCAGCCGGACCCGTGCCGGGTCCAGTTCCAGCAGCACGTCGATGCTCCTGCCGGTCGATGCCGCCTCGCCACCGTTGCGCGGCACTTTCAGCACCGTCAGGCGCTGGACCAGGGCCAGCGAACTGCCGAGCGTGGCCGGTGCCAGCTGCAGCGGCGGCACGGCCGCGACCGGCGCCGGCGCACGCGTGGCGCAGCCGGTCAGCAACAGCAGGCAGAGCACGCCGCAGCAGCCCCATCGGTTCACGCGCCTCATGGCGTCCTTTCTTTTTGCCGCGCCGGCCCCGAGCAGAACATCGGCGCCAGCAGCCAGGCCAGGCCGATCCCGAGCAGCATGGTCAGCCCGAAGGCGCGCAGCGCCGGGGTGTGCGACAGCGCCAGCAGGCCGAACGACAGCAGGGTGCACGCCGCCCCCAGGGTGACCGACAGGAACGGAGCGCCGGCATCAGGGTCGGGCTGCTCCTGCAGGAAAATGCCGTAGTCCACGCCCATGCCGAGGATCAGCAGCAGGGCCAGGACATTGAACAGTTGCAGCGGCTGGCCGAACAGGGCGAGCACGGCGAGGGTCAGCAGGCTGGCCAGGGCGGTCGGCAGCAGCGCCCGCCACGCCTTGCGGCCGAAGCGACGCCACAGTGCAGCCAGCACCAGCAGGTAACTCGCAAGAATGACGCCGCCCATGATCTGCCGGTACCGGCTCAGCACCGACGACACTTCCGCCACCTTGTCGACCCAGCGCACGCCGGGCAGTCCGTCGGCCAGTGCCGCCAGACGCGGCAGGCGATCGGGCGAGTCCACGCCGCGCAGCATGATCACGCTGGCGTAGCCGCCATCGAGCCGGCCCAGCCACAGCGGCCGCAGCGGTTCGGAGACCGGCGCGGCCAGCCAGCGCGCCAGGGTCATCAAGGGCACCGGGCCGGCCGTGCGGGCGGCGGCCGGGGTTTCTCCCAGTCGCTGCGTGGCCAGCGCGATGACCCCGCCGTCGCCATCCAGCGTCCGGCGCAGCAGCGCCACACTGGCGCGCTGGCGGGCCGCCGACGGCACCCAGTCGGAGACCGCCTGATAGCCGCGTATCCAGCGTGCGCCGACCAGCGCGTCCAGCCGGGCCTTCAAGGCTTCTTCCCGGGCCAGCACCTGGTCCGGCGTGGCCCCGCGCACCAGGTAGAACTGGGCCGGGCTCGGCAGGTCGAGCAGGCGGGAAATGGCCAGTTGCTGTTCGATCAGCGTCGCCGGCGAGCTCTGCAGCAGGCGGATGTCGTCATTCGCCTGCAGGCGCCAGCCGCCCCCCAGCAACAGGCCGGCCAGCAGCAGCGCCAGCAGCAGTGTCGCCCGGTTGCGACCGACGCGCGGCCAGTAGCGGCGCGCACGACCGATGGCAGCGGACAGCGGCGTCACCGACATGTAACCGCGTTCAAGGAACGGAAACCACAGCATGACGGTCAGGAACGAGGCCAGCAGGCCGACGGCGGAAAACACCGCCATCTGCTTGAGGCCGGGAAATGGCGTCAGCGCCAGCGCCAGATAGCCGATCAGCGTGGTCAGCAGCGCCAGCCCCATCACCGGCGCCTGCTCGCGCACCATGCGCCAGCGCGAGGCCGGCGGCTGGCCGAGCCGGCCGGCAAAATAGTTGGTGCCGTAGTTTTCGGCCACGCCGACCAGGCTGGCGCCGAATACCAGTGTCAGCAGGTGCAACCGGCCAAACAGTGCGGCAGTGACCGAGACGGCCGCCAGCAGGCCGACGCCGATGGCCAGGGTCACCAGTACCCGCGGCCGCAGCGCGCTGAAGGCGAACACGGTCAGCAGGATGATGCCGGCCAGCGAGCCGAAACCGATGGTGTGCACTTCTCGCTCGGCCTGGCTGGCCGCCGCCGCCGCATGCAGCGGGACGCCGGCGCTGAGCACGCGCACGCCGGGCGCGGCCTGCTGCGCGGCCTGCGCAGCGCGTTCCAGCCACGGCATCAGCGCCTGCTGGGCGGAGATCGAGAACGCCGGCCCCTGCTGCTCCAGCATCAGGACCGCATGGGCGCGACCGTCCACCTGCAGCGACAGCCGGCCGTCGGCCGGCCGCACCCGGCTGTCGGCCGCACGCTCGGTCTGCCAGTCGCCATACAGGTTCAGCGGGTCCTCGATCCACGGCCCCAGCCGCGGCATGCCGACCGGGCGGTACAGCGCGGCGACGGCATCGTCGGCCAGCGCCTGCGGCGACCGGCTCGCCAGCCGCTCCGCCTGGCGCGCACTGAGCAGGGCCTGCCGGTACGGCGCAAAGAACGACAGCCAGTCGTCGGCCATCCGGTCGCTGACCCGGTATTGCAGCGCCAGCGGCAGGCGCGCCGAGGCCAGCACGGCCGCATAGGCATCGCCGGCGCGGCGGGCGTCAGCCCAGTCGTCAGCGCCGACCAGCACCACGATGCGCCGGGTGGCCGCATCGGCCAGGCGACGGGTGGCCTGCTGCACGGCCGGGTCGCGCTGGTCCTGCGGCAGCATCGCCAGCACGTCGGTGTCCAGTTGCAGCCGGTCGCCGGTCCACAGCCACAGATTGTGCCCGGCGACCAGCGCGACCAGCAGCAGCCAGAGCAGCGCCAGCCGGCGCATCAGCGGGGAGGCGGCGTCAGTCAAACCGGGCGGCCTCTTCGGCAGTCAGCGCGGGCGGCGTGCTGCGCAGCGCGGAGAACTGGATATGCGTGCTGTCGCCATTGCTTTCGTCGATGGTGATCTGGCGCACGTAGCGGTCACCGGACAGGTCTACCCGGCGCATGCTCTTCGCCAGTGCCGCATGGCGCGGCGTCAATGTCAGCGACCACGACTTGCCGGACAGCTTGCCGTCGATGGTGAAGTATTCCTTCAGCGCCAGCACATCGCCGCCGAGCAGCGAGAACATCAGGTTGTTGATGACCCGCACCGACGGTTCGCGGCCGGCGTCGAGCTGGAAGGCAACGCGGCCATCCTGGGTCGCCACGATTTCATTGCGCGTCATGCGCAGCTCGCCGGCGAAGGGTTTGCGGGTGCGCCACAGTACCCCGCGCTCGCGCGAGACCAGGAAATCCCCGTTCGATGCCAGCGGCTTCCGGAAGCCGGCCACCGACTTGCTCTGGGTGAAATCCCCGCGCAGCAGCGCCGGTTGCGCGAGTCGTTCGCGTACGCCGGCCACCAGATCGGCGGCCTGGGCCGCACCGACCGCCAGCCACAGGGCCAGGCCCAGCCACAGCCGTCTCATGCCACCTCCACGCCGAGTTTTTCCCACAATACCGGCGGGCAGACGTAGCACATCTCCCCGCTGTCGAGACCGACCGCCACCTGGATGGTCCAGGCCTCGTTCAGCTTTTCGCCGCTGTCGGCATCGGTCATCCGGTAGTCGATCTTCAGCCGGTTTTCCCATTCGACGATGCGGGCGCGCAGCCGCACGCGCTGGCCGTATACCAGCGGCCGGACGTACTTGAGCCGCATGTCCACCACCGGCCATGCATAGCCGGACGCCCGCATCTGCGGATAGTCGTAGTCGAAGCGCGCCAGCAGCGCGCAGCGGGCGATTTCGAGGTAGCGGACGTAGTTGCCATGCCAGACCACTTCCATCGGGTCGAGGTCATGGAAGGCCGGCGTCAGTTCGATCTCGTGACTCAGCTCAGTCGTCATACAGGCTCCAGGCTTCGGCGCGGATCGCCGTCAGCAGCGATTGCAGTTCTCCGTCCAGCGCGCGGTCCTCGACGATCAGCGGGATGCGCGCGGCCAGATCGTCCAGCGTGGCGGCCAGTACCGGGCTGAGGTCGGGGTCGTGCCGCAGCCGCAGCGCCACGCCCTGGCGGGCGCAGATCAGCATGGCGGCCAGCACCTGTTCGGACAGTTCCAGCACCCGCAGGCAGTCGCGGGCGGCGATGGTGCCCATGCTGACCTTGTCCTGGTTGTGGCACTCGGTCGAACGCGAGAACACCGAAGCCGGCATGGTCTGTTTCAGCGCTTCGGCGGTCCATGCCGACACGCTGATCTGCAGCGCCTTCAGGCCATGACTGATGGCGGCGCGCGGTCCGGTCGCCGCACTCAGGTTGCCGGGCAGGCCCTGGTTGTAGCGGGTGTCGACCAGCAGGGCCATCTGCCGGTCCAGCAGGTCGGCGACATTGGCCACCGCATTTTTCAGCCCGTCCATGGCAAAGGCGATATGCCCGCCATAGAAGTGGCCACCATGCAGCACCTTGCCGTGGTCGACGTCGATGATCGGGTTGTCGTTGGCGCTGTTCAGCTCGTTCTCGATCATCATGCGGAAGAACGGCAGCGCCTCTTCCAGCACGCCGATCACATGCGGCGCGCAGCGCAGCGAGTAGCGGTCCTGCAGCCGGCGTTCATTGCGCGCCGGCCGGTCGCTGGCCAGGTCGGCACGCAGGCGGGCGGCGGTCAGTTGCGGTCCGGCGTGCGGTTTGACGGCAAACAGCGCCTGATCGAAGTGGTAGGCGTTGCCGGCAGCGGCAAAGACATTCAGCGCGGTGATGCGGGTCGCCAGCCGGGACAGGTAGTCGGCGCGGCGCCAGGCGAGGCAGGCCAGCGCCGTCATCACCGCGGTGCCGTTCATGATCGCCAGTCCTTCCTTCGGCCGCAGCGTCAGCGGCGCGACGCCGATCGCGGCCAGCGCGTCGGCGGCGGCGCACGGCTCGCCACGGAACCAGACCTGCCGCTCGCCGCACAGCACCGCGGCCAGGTAGGACAGTGGTGTCAGATCGCCACTGGCGCCGACCGAACCTTCGGCCGGAATCATCGGCAGCACGTCATGGCGGAGCAGGGTTTCGATCTGTGCCAGCAGGGCCACGCTGACGCCGGACGCGCCCTGCGACAGCGATGCCAGTCGCGTCGCCAGTACGGCACGGGTTTCTTCCGGGGTCAGGAAACGCCCGGCGCCGCAGCCGTGATAGGTGTACAGCCGCGATGGCAGCTCGGCCACCAGCTCCGGCGGCACGGCGACGGTGCACGAGTCGCCATAACCGGTGGTGACGCCGTAGACCACGCCGTCCTCGGCCAGCAGGCGGTCAAGGAAATCGGCGCCGGCGGCGATGCGCTGGCGGAACGCCGGGGCAGGCGACAGCACGGCCGCGCGCTCGCGGCGACTGATGGCGACAATGTCTTCCAGGGTCAGGCGGCTGCCGTCGAAGCAGACGGCGTTATCAGGTTGATCGGACAGCATGGGGCAAGGCTTTCTGTTCCCAGAACGGGAAAAAATTGAACCAGTCATAAGGCGATGCCGCCAGCAGCGCGCCCAGCCGTCCGGCATAGCGCGATGCCTGTGCGGCCAGCGCCTGCTGGCGCTGCTGGCGTGGCAGCACGACGCGCCCGGCCAGCAATTCGAAATGCAGGGCATAGCCCTCGCCGTCGTGCAGGCAGCCCAGCAGGTACAGCGGGCACTTGAACAGCGAGGCCAGCAGATACGGACCGACCGGAAAGGCGGCGTCATGACCGAGGAACGGGACGGTCACGGTCTGGCCGGAGCCGACCGGCACCCGGTCCCCGGCAATGACCACGTATTCGCCGGCCTCGACCCGCTCCGCGAGCATGACGGCCGTGGCCGGGCCCAGTTCGCTCACTTCGAGCAGGGTCAGCGCGGTATCGGGATTCAGTCGCCGCAGCACCCGGTTGAACTGTTCGGCATGGCGGGTATGCACCAGCACGGTCAGTTTCAGGGTCTCGGTCCGCTCGGCCAGCGCACGGCACAGCTCCAGGCAGCCGACATGCGCGGTGACAATGACGCCGCCCTGCCCGGCACGGATCGCGGCCAGGATCGGTTCGGCACCGAGGGTGCGCACGCGCTGCAACGGGTAGCGGCCGGCAACGGCCAGCAGCTTGTCGAGCAGGGTGTCGGCAAAGGTCAGCAGATGGAAAAAGGTGTCGCGACGGCGGGCGGGCCGGCCGAGGGCACCGGTTGCCGCCTGCAGCCGGTCCAGATACTGGCGCGACTGCGCACGCACATCGGGGCGCCCCAGCCAGTAGGCGAGCACGACCGGGTACAGGCAACAGCGGAACAGCCGCCGGCCGAGCAGGCGCTCGATGCCGTACAGCAGCCAGATGCCGGCGACGAACGTGTTCTCGCCCAGCTCGGCCCAGTGCGCGCCGCGTTCGCTCATCGGCGCAGTCTCCGCCACAGCAGCAGCGGCGCGCGCAGCAGCATGCCGGCGAACAGCCCGGCATGCAGCCGGGAAATCAGCACGTTGTCGCGCAGGACCCGAAAGTGCGACACGCCGTCTTCCGGATAGCGCACCCGTGTCGGCAGACTGACGATGCGCAGCCCGCGCCAGGCCAGACGCACCAGGATCTCGATGTCGAAATCCATGCGCCGTCCAAGCCGGACCGTATCCAGCAGCGCCAGCACCGGCGCCAGCGGATAGACGCGGTAGCCGCACATCGAGTCGCGGATTTCCAGCGACAGGGTGTTGATCCACACCCATACATGGGTCGCGTAACGGCCATACAGCCGTCCGGCCGGCACCGAGGCGTCGTAGACCGGGCAGCCGCAGATCACCCGCTGCGGATACTGTTCGGCCAGCGCCAGGAAACGCGGAATGTCATCGGTGTCATGCTGGCCATCGGCATCGATCTGCAACGCCTGCCGGTGGCCCAGGCGTGCGGCCTCGCGCAGGCCGGCCATGACCGCCCCGCCCTTGCCCTGGTTGCTCGCCAGCCGCAGCAGGTGAACGCCGTCGGGGTCGGCGGCGGCCAGCGCATCCAGCGCGGCGGCGCAGGCGGCGTCGCTGCCGTCGTCGACCAGCACGCAGAACAGGCCATGACGGCGCACGCCGGCCAGCACCTGGCGTACGGCATCGCCATGGTTGTAAACCGGGATCACGGCGCAGACCGTCATGCCGTCTCTCCAAAAAGGATCCGCCCGCCGGCATGCCGGCCGGCATCCGAGTCGAAGGCGAAGGTCAGCGAGCCCCGCGCCGCATCGAAGTCCAGCGTCAGCGTCAGCACGCTGTCAGGCACGATCACCTGCTGGAACTTCAGCACTTCCAGCCGCTGCACGGTCGCCGGCAGCGGAAACAGCTCGCGGCCGAAACGGATCGCCCACTCGATCTGGGCGATGCCGGGCAGGATGGGCCGGCCGGGGAAATGGCCGTCGAAGTACGGGAGGCCGGCCCCGGCGCGCAGCCACAGCCGGACGGACTGCGCCTCGCGCGCCAGCAGGCACACGTCGGGCCGGCGCGGGTCGAACCAGCGCGTCAGCGCCGCCTGGGTGATTTTGCCCTGGCTGTCGACCGGCAGCGCCCAGCCGTAACGCCAGTGGCGCGGCAGCACGCTGGCTTCCACATCGCACGCCAGCCACTGCCGCAGCCGGCGGCCGAAGGCGCCGCGCCCGTCGGCAACCAGCGCCGCGCGACCGGCGGCACTCGGCACGGCGGCGACGCCGAGCCGTTGCCGCGCGCCGTCCAGCGGCAGCACGCGCACTTCGTCGAGCAGGCCGGACGCCAGCAACCGCTGTTCCATCGCCGTCAGCGAGACGCGCTTTTCCTCGATCTTGACGATGCGGTCCTGACGGCCCAGCAGCAGGAAACCGTCGCCATGCGGCCGGGCATGGTCGGCGGAGCGGAACCAGTCGTCATCGGGCAGGTTCGGCGAACGCACCCACAGGGTGTCCTCGTAACGCAGCGTGACCGCCGGGAACGGCAGCCAGCCGGTGGCGTCGTCGCGTTCGCGCTGACGCCAGGCGATGCCGCCGGTTTCCGAGCTGCCGTAGACCTCGATCGGCGCCTGGCCCAGCAGTTCACGGCACACCGGCACGGCGTCGTCCGGCAGCGGACCGCCGGACGAGAACACCGCCCGCAGGCCGCGCGTGGCCGTTGCCCAGTCCAGCCCGGACGGCAGCCGCTTCAGGTGCGCCGGGCTGGCGACCAGCACTGCCGGCTGGCCTGCCAGGGCGGCCACGATGTCCTCCGGATACGCATGTCGGGTGGCAATGAACGGACGACCGCTGGTCAGCGGCCACAGAATGCGGAACAGCAGGCCGTAGATATGCTGGTGCGAAACGGTAGCGAATACCGGTGCCTCACCCAGCAGCCCGTCCCAGCAGGCGGCCAGCGTGCCCACTTCGGCCATCATCTGCCGCAGGCACTTGCCGATGGCGGCCGGTACCCCGGTGGAACCGGAGGTATGGATCACCAGCGCGGAAAAATCAGGGTCCAGCGGCTGCCAGTCCGGTGTGGCGGCCCCGCTCAGCGGCGTCAGCGGCAGACAATCGGCCGGCAGATCGCCGGCAAAGCGGTCGACCTCGTCGCGCAGTCGGGCCAGCGTGCCCGGCTGCGCATCGGCCGGCAGCACCACGGTCTTGCCGGCATGCCAGGCACCGAGCAGTGCGCAGGCGAAGTCGAAGCTGTCGTTGAAGTACAGCGCCACGGTCGGACCGGGCTCGGCGGCAAAGGCCGCGTGCCAGTCTGTGCAGCCACGCAGCAGGGCGGCGTAGTCGAGCCGGGCGCCATCGCGCCAGGCGACCGTGCTGTCCGCGGCGCGGCCGCGCGTCAGCAGGGTATCGAGTGTCAGGCGTTCAGGCATGGTTCCTCCCTGCCCTGACCCGCCGCCGCACCAGCCATTCACCGGCGAACAGCACGCCCATCAGCAGGTAGGAGATCAGGCCGTTGTACAGTGCCCAGGTGGCGGCATCGCCCCACAAGGCGGTCAGCAGCGAGAGGCTGCCGTTGAACAGAAAAAATCCGCACCAGACCTGGGTGACCTTGCGGGTGTAGCCGACGGCCTCGGGCGGAAAATCCGGTTCCATCCGTCGCGCCAGGCGCTCGATCACGCTTTGCGGGCTGTACAGGCTGGCCGCGAACACCGCCAGCAGCACGGCATTGATCAGCAGCGGATACAGTTTCAGCGGCCAGGCCGCGTTGGCCAGCAGGCCGGCCACGGCCAGCACCAGCGTGCCGGCGGCCACCACCAGCCAGACCCGGTCGCGTTGCCGCCAGGCGCGCAGCAGCGCCACCGCCACCAGCGGCACGGCCAGCCAGCGCGGCTCGACCAGTCCGAGACCGAAATAGACGATCAGCGGGTAGGCGAGCAACAGCAACGACGCGAGCAGCGTGGTCATGGGCGGTTCAGCTCGGGTCCGGCGCGTGCATCAGGGTGTGCAGCGCGTCGACGACATCCTGCAGCGTACGGACCGACTTGAAGGTTTCCGGGTGCAGGCGCTTGCCGACCAGCGGGCGCAATTTCACGATCAGGTCGACCGCGTCGATGCTGTCGATGTCGAGGTCTTCCTTCAGCCGGGCTTCCGGCCGGATGCGCTCGGCATCGATTTCAAAACATTCCTGCAGGGTGGCCGACAGGCGGTCGAAAATGTCCTGTTTGTTCATTCTGTTCTCTCTGGCTGGCGGCGAAACGGGGAATGCCGCACGGGTTGCTGTCAGGTCGGGGGCGCCATCAGCGCTGGCGGCTCGCCGCGACGAAGGAAGCCAGGGCGCGCACGCTGGCGAAATGGCGGCGGGTTTCTTCCGCTTCGGCCGACAGGCTGACGCCATAGCGCTTCTGCAGCACCAGCCCCAGTTCCAGCGCGTCGATGGAGTCGAGGCCGAGGCCGTCGACGAACAGCGCCGCTTCCGGGTCGATGTCGTCCGGGGTCACGTCTTCGAGATTCAGGGAATCGATGACAAGCTGTTTGATTTCCAGCTCAAGGGATTGCATGGATCGGGATCTCCGTCGAAAAGTAATGGCTCAGATAGCGGGTCAGTTGCCGTACGGCCAGCGCTTCGCTGCCGTCGGCTTCCAGAAAGGGCGCGACTTCGATGTCATCACGGACATCAAAGGAAAAATCGATGATGCGCGGCGGCACCTTCCACCACGGCAGTTCCTTGCTCAGCGCGGGGGGCGAGCAGCGGATATGCACGGGTGTCATGTCGCAGCGTCCGCGAATGGCGATATTGGCCGCGCCGCGCTGCAGTTGCAGCGGCCGGCCGGGGGTGGTGCGCGTGCCTTCGGGGAAGATGATCAGATTGTTGCCTGCCCGCAGCGACGCGATGCAGTCGTCGATCACGCCGACGCCGGAATCGTTGCAGATGTAGCTGGCGGCCCGGACCGGGCCGCGGGTGAACGGATTGCGCGCCAGCCCGGCCTTCACCACGCAGTCGGCGTTCGGCACCATGGCGATCAGGAAAACCACGTCGATCAGGCTCGGGTGATTGGCCAGAATCAGCTGTCCACCGCGCGCCAGCCGCTCCTGCCCGCTGATCCGGTAACGCAGCAGACCGAGCCCGCACATGATGTCGACGAACAGGCGGAACGAATGGTGGATGGCCAGCCGCGCCCGCCGCGTGCGGCGCACCGGATCGCGATCCAGCCACTGCAACAGCGGAAAGTACGCCAGCCACAGCAGCAGGCCGCCGAGGCCGAAGACGGAAAAGGCCAGCCCGGTTGCCAGCAGGCGCCAGGCGCGACCGGCGCGTTCAGTCATGCCGGCACCATTGCCATTGCCGCACCCCGACCCGGCGGGTATAGGCCGGCCGGTCCGACAGCAGAAAGGCCAGCGCGGCCAGATCCGGCGGCAGCACGCCGTCGGCCACGCACTCCCGGCCGGCCTCGCCGGTACAGAGGCTCAGCCCGCCCGTGTCGGTGGCCTCCAGCCGACAGGCCCAGCCGCGCGGAAAGGTGACCCGGTCGGCAAATGCCTGGTAGCGCGCCGGCAGCGGCTCGTCATACACCACGACCATGACCGCCGGCGCCCCGTCGGCCAGCAGGCCGCCGGCTTCGACAAAGGCGGCTTCGACGGTTTCGTCACCGGCGGCGATCGCCGAGTACGGCTGGACATCGTGACGGGCAATCGAGTACAGCGCACCGATGGCATTGTGAACCGACAGACTGAACGACGCCGGTGACACCTGGCCCTCGCTGACCAGCGAGTCGAGCAGGGTCAGCGAGCGGCCGACTTCGCCATGGCGCGACGCAAGCACGACCGGGCAGGCATCGTCGTCGGCCTGGCACGTGTAGGCGGTTTCCAGCGCGACCCGGCCCAGCGGATCGAGCCGTCGGCGCATCATCGCCGGCATCGCTGCCAGCGCCGGCTTGCCATCGACCGGCAGCGGAAACGGCGCCGCCAGCCAGCGCAGCCAGCTCTCGCTGTCCGTCAGGCCGGGCGCCCATGCGGCCCAACGCACCATTTTCCACCTCACCGCCATCACCAGTCGTTCCGTTTTCTCATGCGTGCCCGGCACGGATTCCGGGGAAATCCGCGCAATTCTTTTGGCATATAAAATATGGCGGACATTTTAATCCATGCCGCGCATAAAGCCCATAAATGGCGCGATGATGGCCGTCAGTGCGTTGTTTCCGCCCAACGCCGGCGGGTATGGCAGCGAGGAATTCTGAACGTTATTGGCGCATTTCCCGCAGCGGCCAATTAACTAACGATTAATTCCAAAATAGAGAAATTCTGAATCTGGGTTCAACCCTGTGACCCGCGCTCGCGCACCGACAACAGGCCGGCACGGATCAGCCGGGCGCGGGTGACGCTGCGGCTGAGGCCGAGCAAGCGGGCGGTATGGACCTGGTTGTCCTGGCTGCGTGCATAGGCAAAACGCAGGATCGCCGTCTCGATTTCTTCGAACAGCCCCTCCCGTCGGTCCTCGGCGCACAGGGCATCAAAGGCCTGCTCCAGCAGCGCCATTCCGGTCGAAGGCGCCATGGGCGGCAGCGCGACGGGGACCGCTTCGGTCGCCGCTGGCGCAGACAGGCTGTCCAGGCGGGTCAGTTGCAGGTCATCGGGGCGGATCTCGCCGTCGCGGCACACCAGCAGGGTGTGATGGATGACGTTTTCCAGTTCGCGGATATTGCCGGGCCACGCATGCCGGCGCAGCTTGTCCTCGGCGCGGGCGTCGATGCGGATGCGCTCGTAACCGAGCCGTGACTGGTACAGGCGGATAAAGAAGTGCGCCAGCGGCAGGATGTCGCCCGGCCGGTCGCGCAATGGCGGCAGTTCGAGCCTGACCACGTTCAGCCGGTAGAACAGGTCTTCCCGGAAGCGGCCGGCGGCGATGGCCTGTTCCAGCTGGACATTGGTCGCCGCCACAATGCGCACGTCGATCGGCACCGGCTTGCGCGCGCCAAGCCGCACCACTTCGCGCTCCTGCAGCACGCGCAGCAGCTTGACCTGGATCGCCAGCGGCAGGTCGCCGATCTCGTCGAGAAACAGGGTGCCGCCATTCGCAGCCTCGAACCAGCCTTCCCTGGCGGCAAAGGCGCCGGTAAAGGCCCCCTTCTCGTTGCCGAACAATTCGGCTTCAACCAGGTTTTCCGAAAAAGCACCGCAGTTCACCGCCACGAACGGTCCGTCAGCGCGCGCGCTGAGCGCGTGCACGTGACGGGCGATCAGTTCCTTGCCGGTTCCGGTTTCGCCCATGATCAGCACACTGGCATCGCTGGGCGCCACCCGGCGGATGCGCGACAGCAGCGCCCGCGACGCCGGGTCCTCGAACACCTGCGCGGTCGCGCGGATCGAGGTGGCCAGCGCCTGGGCATTGGGAAGTGTCAGCAGCGTCATCGGCGGGGCGACCCCGGCTGCGGGTGCAGGACAGACAGGATGGGCAGGGACATCAGGAATAAAAGGATGGCGCGGGCGGCTGCTGGTTCAGCGCCCAGTCTCCGAGTTCGCGGAGCTTGTAGTCTACGGGATCGTGCAGGGTCTGCGTTCGCAGATTGCGCCAGTGGCGATCCAGCCGCAGCGCGGCATGGGTGGCACGCGCGCCGGTGACTTCGAACAGCCGGGTGCAGACATCCAGCCCGATCCGCGTCGCCGCCACCTTGGCACTGGCGATGCTGACCGCCAGCCGGCCGCGCTCGTCCGCCGTCAGGGCGTCGCCGCACGCCCAGGCATCGTCCAGCATCCGCGCCGCACGTTCGACCAGTGCACGCACGCTTTCCAGGCCAAGCCAGAACTCGCCGTAGTGATTGAGCACGTACGGGTCTTCGCCAACCGTCGCCGCCGCGGAGCGATGCCATGGTCGCGCCTCGTGCAGCGAGAAATGCCGCGCCTCGTCGAATGCGCCCTCGGCGATGCCGAGATAGACGCAGGTCAGGGTCAGCTGGGCAATCAGCGGCCGCAGGCACGAGAACGGCGTGGTCAGCGGACCGGGGTCGGCCAGGATCTCGCTGTTCTCCACCCTCACCTGCTCGAACTGCACCGTGCCGCTGTCGGTCTGGCGCTGGCCGATGCTGTCCCAGTCATCCAGCAGGGTGATGCCGCTGCGCGCGGTCGGCACGGCGGCAATCAGCAGCCGCTGGTCATCGGCATGCCGCGCCGACACGATCAGCATTTCCGAGTCCAGTGCGCCGGAGCAGAAGCGCTTCTGCCCGGCAAACAGGTAGTGGCCCGGCCGCGGCCGGGCCTGGGTGCGCGGATCGAGCGGGTTCAGCGCATTGCCCCAGAACCACTGCCGCCGCGCGGTATGCTCGAACCACGGCTGCCACTGCGCCGGCCCGGCGAACAGGCGCACGGTCGCCAGCATCAGATGCTGGAAACCGAACACATGGGCGATCGACGCATCGACGCGGGCAAAGCGGCGCACGATGGTCAGCATCTCGCTCCAGCTGGCCCCCAGCCCGCCGAACTCGCGCGGGATGGCCAGCGTCAGCAGCCCGCTGCGCCGCAATGCATCGCGCTCGGCCTTCGGTGTGCCACCCGCCTGGTCGCGCGCCACGGCCGTGGCGGCGAAGCGCTGCGCCAGTTCATCGGCAATGGCGAAGATATCGTCGTGACGCGGGCGGGCACGCCCGGCGATCGGCGGGGCCAGGGTATTCAGCATCGGCGTCTCCGTCAGGCTGCAGGGCGTTCGCGCATCGGCACGATGTCGTTGGCAATCATTTCCCCGAACGGGCCGGTCAGGTTGCCGCTGCTGGCCACGCGCTCACGCAGCCCCAGCGGCAGCAGCGGAAACACCAGTTCGGCGAAGCGGTACGCTTCCTCCAGGTGCGGGTAACCGGAGAAAATGAAGCTGTCGATGCCGAGCGCCGCGTATTCGAGAATGCGTGCCGCCACGGTTTCCGGATCGCCGACCAGCGCCGTGCCGGCGCCACCGCGGACCAGCCCGACGCCGGCCCACAGGTTCGGCGCAATTTCCAGCTGGTCGCGGCGGCCGCCATGCAGTTGCGACATGCGCCGCTGCCCTTCCGAATCGAAGCGCGAGAACGACTGCTGTGCGGCGGCGATCGTCTCGTCCGACACCTGCTCGATCAGCTTGTCGGCGGCGGCCCAGGCTTCGGCGGCCGTCTCGCGCACAATGACGTGCAGGCGGATGCCGAAGCGCACCTCGCGCCCGAGCCGCCGGGCGCGGGCGCGCACGTCGGCGATTTTCTCCGCCACCGCCTGCGGCGGCTCGCCCCAGCTCAGGTACACGTCGACCTGCTCGGCGGCCAGGTCGTGCGCCGCATCCGACGAGCCGCCAAAGTACAGCGGCGGGTACGGCTGCTGCAGCGGCGGGTACAGCGCCCTGGCCTTTCTGACTTTCAGGTATTCCCCGTCATAGTCGACGCTTTCGCCCTGCAGCACGCGGCGCCAGATATGCAGGAATTCGCGCGCGGCCGCATAGCGCTGGCCATGGTCGAGAAACACGCCATCGCCCTGCGCTTCGTCAGGATCGCCGCCGGTCACGACATTGATCAGCAGCCGGCCACCGGACAGCCGGTCCAGCGTCGCCGCCATCCGCGCCGAAACCGTCGGCGAAATGATGCCGGGCCGGACGGCGACCAGATAACGCAGTTGCCGGGTCAGCGGCGCCAGTGCGGACGCCACCACCCAGGCATCCTCGCACGAGCGCCCGGTCGGGATCAGCACGCCGTAATAGCCCAGTTCGTCGGCTGCCTGGGCAATCTGTTTCAGATAGGCCAGCGTCACCGGGCGGGCGCCGTGCGACGTGCCCAGATAGTGGCCGTCGCCGTGGGTCGGTAAAAACCAGAAAACCTGCATGGTCGCTTTCTGTATCGGGGAAGTCGGGAACAAGGGTGAGGTCATTCAGGCCGCCAGCAGCTCGGCCGCCCCCCGGGCCTGCCTGGCCCGCAGCAGCGGCAGGGCCCGCTCGACCGCCAGGTCGATGCGCGCCTGCAGCGCCGGGCTGCTGACCCGGTAGTCGCTGAAGTCGGTTTCGGTGCCGTACACGCCGATCGGCAGCGTCAGCGACTGGAAGAAGCTGAACAGCGGCCGCAACTGGTGATCGATCACCAGCGCATGGCGGTCGCTGCCGCCGGTGGCGGCCAGCAGCACCGGGGTGTCGACCAGCGCGTTCTGGCCAACCAGATCGAAGAAGTGCTTGAACAGGCCCGGATAGGTGCCGCGGAACACCGGAGCGGCGACAATCAGGAAGTCGGCCGATTCGACGGCCGCAAACTGTCTGCGTACGGCCTCCGGCAGGGCCGATACCGAAAAGGCGCCGCCGAGTGCCTTGCCGATATCGCTGATTTCGATCACATCGATATCGACCGGCAGCCGCTCGGCAAAGCGCTCCAGCAGGGCTTCCACCAGGGCGGCGGTGCGGGACGGGCGCTGGAAGCTGCCGATGACGGCAGCGATTTTCAGTCTGTGTTGCATGGCATGAACTCCTGTTGGTGCAGCCATCGGCCCGTGGCCGTGGCGAGGGATGGGGTCAGTACGCGCCATGGCGCGGAGGCGGTGTGCCATTCAGGCAGTGGTCGCCGATCACGCGCGCCTGTTGTCGCGCGGGACGACCGGTGTCATGACGACGGGCGTCGCGCCAGTGCCGGTCCGGGCGGGCGGCATCCGCCAGCAGGCGGCGACCGGCCAGCTCGAACACGGCAGCGCCAGCCTGCGATGCCAGATCGGCGCACAGCACCCGCGCCGCCGTGACGGCCAGCGCGGCCGCATCATGAATGGTCTGGCCCGGCACGGCGGTCAGCGCATCGACCTGCAGTGCCGCGTCGTCGAGCAGCGCACCGGCAGCGGCCTGGCAGGCGCCGAGCCAGCCAAAGCGCGCCAGCCGCTGCGCATCATGGTCATGGCGCAAGACGGCGGCGCTGTCCGCCAGGGCGGCATCGGCGATGCCAAGGTCGATGGCAGCATGCAGCAGCTGGGCCAGCGGTCCGACCCGGCCCGGCGTGTCGAACACCACCCGGTACGGAATCACCGCCAGTGGCCCGACCTCGACCTCGTCGATCGCCACGCCGCCATCCGCTTCGACCCGCAGGCCGGCACTGCCGCGCGGGACAAAGGCCAGCAGCAGGTTGCCATCGCCGGATCTGACCGACAGCGCCACCCAGTCGGCCTGCGCCGCGCCGCCGGCATCGCACTTGCGTCCGTCGATGCGGTAGCGACCGTCAACGCAGTGAATGCGGGTTTCGATCCGGCAAACCTCGTCGACACCGGTTTCCGCCAGTGCGGCGGCAAAGCGTTCGCCGTCCAGCGCCCGCCGGAAAAACGCCTGTTTCTGCGGCTCGCTGCCGGTGGCGCGCAACACTTCGAGCACCGCGTAGTGGCTGTGCGCGATACGGGCCAGCGCCGGGTCCCCGGCCGCCAGCAGACGGATCAGCTGCGCCAGGGTGCCGCTGCCGACGCCACCACCGCCATACGCCTTCGGCACGGCCACGCCGCCCAGCCCACTGGCCCGGAACTGCGCCAGCGCGTCGGGGACACCGCCCTGCAGCCGCAATGCCAGTTGTCGCGCCGCATCGAGCGCCTGCGCGTCATCGGCGCGGGATGCCGTATCAGTCGATGGCGCCGGTCGACGGCGGCGGCGGGGTACGGGAGAAACGGTCATGAGGATTCCAGTCAGAAAGGGGCGCGGAGAGGCGCGGCAGACGGCAGGTCCAGCAGCCGTTCGCCAAGCTGGCGGCAACTGTCGGCGGATGGCGCGTACTGTGCATGGGCCCGGGCATCGCGCCAGCAGCGATCGCGGTCATCGCCATCGACAGCCGGGACCGGCCCGGCCAGCTCGAACAGCGCATCGACCGCACGCAGCGCGATATCGCCGCACAGCACCCGGGCCTGGAGCACCGCCACATCGGCGTCGTTGCCGGCATCCAGCGCGCGGGCAGCGTGGCGCAGCAGTGTCTGCGCCGCAGACAGCCGCACCTGCAGTTCGCCGATCGTCGCCAGCAGCGCATCGGTCTGCGCCCCCGGCCGGCACCGGGTGCCATCCAGTGCGGCCGCCGCCATGCCGGCGTCGATGGCAGCGGCATACAGCGCCACCGGCGATGGCGACCGGGCCGCCCCGTCGAGGTCGAACACCCACTTCGCCGCGACCGTGACCTGCGTCAGCCGCAGCGTGCCGCCAGCGACGGTGCGCAGCCCGACCGGCACCGCTTCATCCTCGATATCGAGGCCATGCGCGTTATGTGGCACCAGCGCCAGCCACGTCCGCTGCCGGGCGTCCCGGGCCGGCACCGCCAGCCACTCGGCAAAGCCGGCGCCGGCGACCTGGTGCAGCTCGCCGTTCAGACGCAGCGCGCCGCCGGAATCCGGTTCGCCATCGACAGTGCCGGCCGGCGCGGAGGCGAAATGCCGTCCCTGCAGCAATTCGCGGTACAGCAGGCGCTGTTGCGCCCCGCCCGCCGTCCGCAGCCGTTCCAGCGTGTCGACATGGGCGAGCAGGATGCGGGCAATCGACGGATCGGCCGCCGCCAGGGTGCGAAAGATCGCGGTCAGGGTCTGGCGCGATACCCCGGCACCGCCGTGCTCGCGCGGCACGGTCACCGCCCACAGCCCGGCGCGGGTCATGGCCGCCAGTTCGTCCCATGGCAGGCGCCGCTCGCGGTCGCGCACGGCAGCCCCCGGCGCGAATTGCGCGGCCAGGGTACGGGCGGTGTCCAGTGCTTCATCGTCGCTGCGGATCAGGTGCACGGCGATGTCGACGATCGGTTCGATGGCGCGGATGGTCATCAGGGGCTCCGGCAAGTTTCTGATAACTGTTCAGCAGCTTGCGTGCCAGAAACCCAACCTTCTGTTATATAAGCCTTTCCCCGTTCCGCGCGCCGATCTCTGTACGGATCCGGACAGTGCCACTGTCCGGATCCGTACAGCGGCATGGCCCCGATGCGGGAAATGCAGCAGCGCCGGTCGTCGGCAGACGGCCCGGTCTGCTATCGTTCGGTCTCGTTCCGGCATGCCGGCCCCACCTACCGGCCCTTGCGGCCTTCACCGGGAGACTCTCGCCCCATGGCTCAATACGATCTCGACCTGTTTGTCATCGGCGCCGGTTCCGGCGGGGTACGCGCGGCACGCGTCGCCAGTCAGCACGGCGCACGCGTCGCCATCGCCGAAGAGGCGAATTTCGGCGGCACCTGCGTCAACCGTGGCTGTGTGCCAAAGAAGCTGTTCGTGTATGCGAGCCGCTTTGCCGCCGAGTTCGAACAGGCCGCGGCCTATGGCTGGCAGCTGCCGAAGCCCGCCTTCGACTGGCCGACGCTGCTGCGGAACAAGGATGCCGAGATCGCGCGTCTGGAAAGCGTGTACCGCCGCAACCTCGACCAGGCCGGCGTCACCATCCATGCCGAACGTGCCGTACTGGAAGATGCGCACACCGTGCGTCTGAGCACCAGCGGCAAACGCCTGACCGCCGCCCATATCCTGATTGCCGTCGGTGGCCGGCCGCATGCCGGCCCGGCCTTCCCCGGCCAGGAACTGGCCATCACCTCGGACGAGGTGTTCCACCTGCAACAGTTGCCGCGTCGCATCCTGATTGTCGGCGGCGGCTATATCGCCATCGAATTCGCCGGCATCTTTGCCGGACTTGGCGTCAACACCGCACTGCTGCATCGCGGCCCGCACGTGCTGCGCGGCTTTGACGAGGAAATCCGCACCACGCTGGAAGACAGCTACCGCCAGCGCGGCATCCGCATGCTGCTGAACAACACGCTGGCCCGGCTGGAGAAAACCGCCGACGGACTGCGCGCCACCCTGGCTGACGGCAGCACGGTCGAGACCGATGTGGTCATGCTGTGCGTCGGCCGCCGCCCGTACACTGGCGAGCTCGGGCTGGACGCGGCCGGCGTGGCCACCGGAAAGAACGGGGAGATCCGGGTCGATGCGCAATCGTGCACCAATGTGCCGTCGATCCACGCAGTCGGCGACGTGACCGACCGCGTCAACCTGACCCCGGTCGCCATCCGCGAAGGCCAGGCCTTTGCCGACAGCGTGTTCGGTCAGCGACCGGCGACTGTCGATCACTCACTGGTACCCACGGCGGTGTTCTCGACCCCGGAAATCGGCACGGTCGGCCCGAGCGAGGAAGCCGCCCGCGAACGCTACCCGGCACTGAAGGTGTATCGCGCCCGCTTCCGGCCGATGAAAACCGCATTTGCCGCCAGCAACGAACCGATGCTGATGAAGCTGCTGGTCGACGGCGAAACCGACCGGGTGGTCGGCGCCCATGTGCTCGGCGAAGGCGGGGCGGAGATGATCCAGTTGCTGGCGGTATCGATCGGCATGGGCGCGACCAAGGCCGACCTCGACCGCACCATCGCACTGCACCCGTCCGCCGCCGAGGAATGGGTGACGATGCGCTGAGTATTCATTGAGTACTCATTGGCCTGCGTGAGCAACCCGGGGTTTTCCCGGTCCCGGCCATGAGGACACCGCCCCCCGGGATGACATCACGGCATGCTTGTGGTCAATCCGACGACCACTGCGCATACAGGCCGGCACGACGGAAGTTGTCACCGTGCTGCTGCGATGGCCCTCCCGGGCTTAACCGCAAATAGCTGCAATCATCTGCAGGCCGCTTTTCCCTGGTCCGGCGAAGGTCCCAATAACCATCCGTGGAAAGAACCCAGGCTTGTCCCCCTGTCTGACTGAGCTCCATCACCTCGGGAGTGGCAAGCCGGCAAGCTTTGAGCACTCGGGTCACAAGATGACGATCCGGTGACCGGCCTGCCTGCGCAAGAGCGGCCTCAAGGGTATGCACAGGGGTCTGCCACTGTTCTTGCTGCCCCTTTTCCTGTGACCCGACCCGGCAATCTCCGCAAACAAATGCGGTGCAGGGATGATCGTCATGAGGAATGAGCAATGCAGCAAAACACGCTCTTTCCTGGAACAACTTCGCCTGGCGAAGAGGTTGTCTGGCCTCCTGCATCATGCCGATGACGCGGTCAGCGGAAGGAGGGTGCTCAGGTAGCTGTTTCAACAAGGCGTCCAGCCAGATGGCATTGAACAAAGACGCATCGTTCCCCTTGCCCGAAGCATCCATGATGATGGCAAAAGTGTAGGCGTCACTGGCATATAGCCCCCCGGCATCACGGTTCTCATTTTGTTCTGTGCCCTTGACGCTGGCCCAGTGAAAACCGTACCGCCGGGCGCCATTCATGCGCCGCGGCCTTGAACGGCAATCAGCCGGATACGGTCAAACAGCGCCTCTTCTCTTGATCTGTCGTTATTGGCTGCAGCTTGAACTGCATAGTCGAAATCCCGGTGCATTTGCAGTGCCGCCATCTGTGTACCGACATACGCCCTCAGTGCGGCGGGAGCATCCAGTATTTCACCGATCAATTCCGTGCGACCATCAATCAGCGTCAGGATGTCTTCAATATCCCGGCTCTCTATCGGATCATCATTTCCACGCTGCAGGTATGCTTCAAGCTTTGTAGCCATGAAGTATGTTGGCGGTATCAGCCGGATAGTGAGTTGAGCAGGCAGCACATATGGCTCTGCTTTCAGGAAGGCGTCCCGGTACCACTGATTCGTAAAGCCCAGGACGCTTGCATCGTCCGGCATAAAATCAACGCGCAGTTCTCCCAGCCGCATGGCGCAGACAGGATCCTCACTGGAGACAAGGGAATCCCTGAATCCCTTGCTGCGCAGCTTCTCGACCAGCACGTGCCATCCGACAGTGCTGATCACGTGAACAATCAGATCAACGTCGTCAGTATGTCGGACCTGCCCTTGAGAATAGGTGTCTGTCACGAATAGTGCCGTGGTGCATCCCCCGACAAAAGCAACCTCATTGCACAGTTCCTGGCCCATTGCTTGTGCCACAGCAGTTATCATCGCAACGTGGTTTGCCCGACTTGCCATTTTTCAGCCTCGAAGCAATTTTTCGAGTTCAGCAATAGCCAGGCTGCGTTCCCTGGGCAACCCAAGCCGGATCGAGTCTACCGCGGCCAGCATGGCATACAGTTCCGCATCGTGAATCACCGCCATCGGGACTGTTTTGTAAAGGGGCGCCACGGCCGGGCCTGCAGCGTTGCCTTTTGCGTATGGCCATACCGGAACCGCGTCTCCCGAATGCAACTTGCCCTGAAAAATCGGCGCGGTAAGACAGGTTGCGATTCCGCGCGTGGTCTCCTGCATCCTGACCGGGAAAACATAGCGGATACCGTAAACGAGAAACTCCAGCAATGCCCTTGTGTTGACTGCTGGAGGCTCGCCTTTTCTGCCGGGTCTGGCGAGCCCGCTGAAAAAGCAGCGGGACATCACATTGCTGACCTCTGATTTGCCTATGCCAGTGAGCCGGGCAAGTCCTCTTGCACTATACCGGCCAAAGGGCGCTTCCCCCGCCCCGGGATCATCGACAGGCTCCCCGCCCTCGATATCCCGTGACCACGCCACTGACTGGTCGTCCGCAGGGTAGTCATATCCGCTGCCCGTACCTTCATGTCGCCCAAGGGCGACCAGCTTGAGCAACAAAAAGACATCTTGACTCTTCATATTCGTCACAACCAGCACGCCCACAGTCCATGGACAATGGACACACTGTCACCATCAGGCGTTGCGTTGTCAAGTGTGGAGGACGCCGCCGCCTTTCAGAGCGGAAAACAAGGAAAAAGGGCCATGACGGCCCTTGAAGGTAAAGCGCAATGCGCTGATCAGCGATCCAGCCCGGCCAGCAGCAGGTACTTGATCTCGACGTAGTCTTCGATGCCGTACTTCGAGCCTTCACGGCCAAGGCCGGACTGCTTGATGCCGCCGAACGGTGCGGCTTCGTTCGAGATCACGCCGGTGTTGATGCCGACCATCCCGTACTCGAGCGCTTCGCCGACACGGAAGATGCGGCCGATATCGCGGCTGTAGAAATAGCTCGCCAGGCCGAATTCGGTATCGTTGGCCATCCGGATGACGTCGGCCTCGGTGTCGAACCTGAACAGCGGAGCCAGCGGGCCGAAGGTTTCCTCGCGGGCGACCTTCATGTCCTGGGTCACGCCGGTCACGATGGTCGGCTCGAAGAAGCTGTGGCCCAGCGCATGGCGCTTGCCGCCGGCAATGACCTTGCCGCCCTTGGCCACGGCGTCGGCGATATGCTCCTCGACCTTCTCGACCGCCTTCTCGTCGATCAGCGGGCCCTGGGTGATGCCGGCGGACGCGCCGTCGCCAATCTTCAGTCCGGCCACGGCGGCGGCGAACTTCTCGGCAAACGCGTCGTAGACGCCGGCCTGCACGTACAGCCGGTTCGCGCAGACGCAGGTCTGGCCGGCGTTGCGGTACTTGCTGATCATGGCGCCTTCGACGGCGGCATCGAGATCGGCATCGTCGAAGACGATAAACGGCGCATTGCCGCCGAGTTCCATCGACACTTTCTTGACCGTGCCGGCACACTGGGCAATCAGTTCGCGGCCGATTTCGGTCGAGCCGGTAAAGCTGAATTTGCGCACCAGGTCGCTGGCGGTCATTTCACCGCCGATGGCAGCGGCCGAGCCGGTAATGACGCTGAACACGCCGGCCGGCACGCCGGCGCGGTGGGCGAGTTCGGCAATCGCCAGCGCCGACAGCGGGGTCTGGCTGGCCGGTTTGACCACGATCGGGCAGCCGGCGGCCAGTGCCGGGGCGGCCTTGCGCGTGATCATGGCATTCGGGAAGTTCCACGGCGTCACGGCAGCACATACGCCGATTGGCTCCTTGATCACCAGCACGCGCTTGTCGTTCTGATGGGTCGGGATGGTATCGCCGTAAATGCGCCGGGCTTCCTCGGCATACCATTCGATATAGCTGGCGCCGTAGGCGATCTCGCCCCGGGCTTCGGCCAGCGGCTTGCCCTGTTCGGCAGTCAGGATGGCCGCGAGGTCATCCTGCGCCGCCATCATCAGGTCAAACCATTTGCGCAGGATGCCGGCGCGTTCCTTGGCGGTCTTCTTCTTCCACGCCGGCCAGGCGGCATTGGCCGCTTCCAGCGCGCGCCGGGTTTCCGCCGCCCCCATGCGCGGCACGCGGGCGACCACTTCGCCGGTGGCCGGATTGGTGACCGGCAGGGTTTCGCCGTTGTCGGCGTCCAGCCACTGTCCGTTCACATAGCACTGCTGGCGCAACAGTCCCGGATCTTTCAGGTTCAGCATATGGATTCTCTCTCTCGTGTTGGCCACAACGACACGCCGGCCCCGCGCGGGGCCGGCGGACGGACTCGGGTTCAGGCGTTTGCCGCGTGCAGCAGGGCCGCTTCGAGCTTGCCCAGCGCTTCGTCGAACACCGCATCTTCGATGGTCAGCGGGAACAGGAAGCGAACTACGTTGTAGTACATGCCGCAGGTCAGCAGGATAAGGCCATTGGCCAGGGCGTGCTGCTGGACCTTCTTGGTGAAATCGGCGTCCGGCTCGTGCGTGCCCGGCTTCATGATTTCGAGGGCGACCATGCCGCCCAGACCGCGCACGTCGGCGATATGCGGCACGCGGCTCTTCAGCCCGTTCACGCGTTCGCGCAGCTGGTCACCGAGGCGGACCGAGCGTTCGCACAGCTTCTCTTCGGCGATGACGTCGATGACGGCCTGCGCGGCGGCCAGCGCCAGCGGGCTGCCGGCATAGGTGCCGCCAAGGCCGCCGGGAGCCGCCGCATCCATCAGTTCGGCACGGCCGCTGAGCGCGGACAGCGGGTAACCGCCGGCCAGCGATTTGGCCATGGTCACCAGGTCCGGCTGCACGCCGGAATGCTCGATGGCGAACATCTTGCCGGTACGGGCAAAGCCGGACTGGACTTCATCGGCGACCAGCAGGATGCCGTGTTCGTCACACAGGCTGCGCAGTTCGCGCAGGAAATCGTACGGGGTGACGTTGAAACCGCCCTCGCCCTGCACCGGTTCGATGATGATCGCAGCGACGCGCTTCGGGTCGATTTCGTACTTGAACAGCCCCTTCAGCGCCTGCAGGGCATCTTCGCTGGACACGCCATGGAACGGGTTCGGGTACGGCACGTGATAGACGTCGCCCGGGAACGGACCGAAGCCCAGCTTGTACGGCGCGACCTTGCCGGTCAGCGCCATGCCGAGCATGGTGCGGCCGTGGAAGGCGCCGGAGAAGGCGATCACACCGGCACGGCCGGTGGCCACGCGGGCGACCTTGACCGCGTTTTCCACTGCTTCTGCGCCGGTGCTGAAGAAGGCGGTCTTCTTCGCGTGCTTGCCCGGGGTAAGGGCATTGATCTTTTCTGCCACATCGACGTACAGCTCGTACGGAACGACCTGGTAGCAGGTGTGCGAGAACTTCTTCGACTGGGCATCGACTGCCGCGACCACTTTCGGGTGCAGGTGGCCGGTGTTCAGTACGCCGATGCCGCCGGCGAAGTCGATATAGCGGTTGCCTTCGACATCCCAGATTTCGGCATTCTTGGCATGGTCGGCATAAAAACCACACATGACGCCGACGCCACGCGGCGTGGCGGCATCTTTGCGGGCTTGAAGTTCAGCATTCTTGCTCATCTTGTATCTCTCCTGGCGGCGGGCAGGCCCGCCGGATCTTTCGCAGGTAAAGGCCGGATCGGCGACTCATGACAACCATCTCGGCGCGTGTTTAATTTTTTAAGCGTTTGATGGTGTTTTTCTCATGCAAAACCTTGACATGGCCTGTTTTGGTCAACACTTCAGCACTTATGGCACTGAAATTTCGCCAAATCGGCGTTTATTGTCAGACAAGTCTGCAACAAGTGTCGAAGATTGTAATCACGTGTTTAGAAAATAACCACAGGGTGCGGCAAAAAAATTAAACGCTCCGGCATGCGGTTTTCCGCGTGCGCGTTCCACCGCCAATGCGGCCCGCTCATGCCATAATCGAGACATGAGCGAATTCTCCCTCTCCCACCATTTTCTGATCGCCATGCCGCACATGGACGACCCGTTCTTCGCCCGCGCCGTGGTCTATCTGTGCGAGCACTCGGAGCGCGGCGCCATGGGGATGGTGATCAACCGACCGTCCGACATGACCATGGCGACGCTGTACCGGCAGATCGGTCTGACGCTGGACCAGCCGCAGTTTGCCGACCTGCCGGTCTACTACGGCGGGCCGGTGCAGTCCGATCGCGGCTTCGTGCTGCATGAGCCGATCGGCAACTGGCAGTCGACGCTGACCGTCACCGACGATGTCGCCATGACCACGTCGAAGGACATCCTGACCGATACCGGCAAGGGTCAGGGACCGGAGCGCTTTATCGTCACGCTCGGCTACGCCGGCTGGGAAGCCGGCCAGCTGGAACATGAGCTGTCGCACAACGGCTGGCTGACCGTGCCGGCCGACATGCGCATCGCCTTCGACCTGCCGCCGGAAGACCGCTACGACGCCGCCATGAAGCTGCTGGGCTTCGATCCGCTGGCGCTGTTCGGCCAGGCCGGGCACGCCTGATGCAGGGCCAGACGTCCTGCAGGAAATGATCATGAACGGAACTTATCTCGGCTTCGACTTTGGCGAAGTCCGCATCGGCGTTGCCGTCGGCGAACGCCTGGTGGCCCTGGCCCATCCGCTGGAAACGCTGGCGACCCCGAACAACGACGAACGCTTTGCCCGCATCGCCACCCTGCTGCATGACTGGCAGCCGGAAGGGCTGGTGGTCGGCCTGCCGACCCATGCCGACGGTACCCCGCACGAAATGACCCGTCTGGCGCGGCGTTTTGCCCAGCGCCTGCACGGTCGTTTCGGCCTGCCGGTGTTTCTGGTCGACGAACGCCACACCTCGCTGGTCGCGGAAGAAATGCTCAGGGAAGCCGGCCTGCGCGGCCGCAGGCAGAAGCCGGCCCTAGACCAGATCGCCGCCCAGCTGATCCTGCAGACCTATTTTGATGGCGGCGGCGAAGCGCTCGATGTGAAGGGCGGCAGCGAGGAACGCGAATGAGGACGCTGGTGCTGCTGGCGCTGGCCCTCGGCGGTCTGCTTGGCGCACTGATGATTCATCGCCAGGGCAGCAAGGCCGCCGCCGCACTCGACTGGCCGCAGGTGACCGGCAGCGTGCTCGACAGCCGGGTCGAGACCCGCGCCGCCCGCGGCAGCGCGGCACGGCAGTGGGACTACAAGGCGGTGATCCACTATCGCTACACGCTGAACGGCCGGCAGTACGATGCCAGCCGCCGCCGTTATCCCGAGCCCGGCTACAGCGACAACGAGGCCGGCGAAGCCGCCATTGCCGCCCGCTATCCGGCGGGTCAGCCGGTGCGCGTGCACGTGAATCCGGCCAACCCGGCCGACAGCGTGCTGGAGGCCGGCCGCCACTGGACCGTCTGGGCCGGCATGGCCATGGCCATTCTGGTCGCCGTCATCGCCATCGCCGTGCTGGTCGCCGGCTGAACGCCGGTTTTCCACAGCAATGCCGGTTCATCCCCCGGCAACGGGGATGGCGCAGGGGACTGCCTGTGGAAAACTCTGCTATCTCATTGAAATCGCTTCATCTTCCCGTTGCTGTCTGTTTTTTGCACAAGCCCCTGTCAGCCATGCCAATGGAATTGGCGGTCAGCCAGAACTGTGGACAAGTTCCCTCTGACTTCATCCACTATCGGCGGGGACAGGGTTGGGGACGTGCTGTGGACAAGTCAGACAAGTCATTGACCAACATGAACAATTCTCATCCTGCTTATTTTTTGCGCAACAGAAAAACCGGTCAGCCGAACAGCACCAGCACCTGCCCGTCGCTGTCAGCCGCATAGTGGTGGCTGAGTCCGGGCGGAATACAGGCCATCTGGCCGGCTGCCATCTCGACCCGCTGCTGCGCGGTCTCCAGCGCGACGCGGCCGGCCAGCACCACGATGCGCTCGGACACCACGTGCTGCTCGTCCGGAAACGCCGCAGCCTGTGGCCGGTAGTTCAGCAGCAGCAGATCGCCTTCGGTGACCCGGGCCAGCAGGTAGTCGCTGTCGACATCCAGTCCGGATGCCAGCGTGCGCAGGTCGCTGACCTCGATGGAGAGATCGTTCATCGTGTGTACTCCCAAGAAAAAACCGGGCCACGACGGACCCGGTTTGAAAATGGACAGGCATCGTCCTATTTGACGATGCGCAGCTTGCCTCTGGCCGGCGGCGTGCCGCCGGCATCCGGACCGGCAGGAGGCGTCGGATCGTCATCACGATCCTCTACCGCCTGCAATGCCGGGCGCTCCGGCGTCTCGTCGACTTCGAGCTCGAACCCCATGCCCTCGCCGGTTTCCCGGGCGAAGACCGACACCACGTTGCCGACCGGCACCCGGATCGCATGCGCCACACCGCCGAAACGGGCGGAGAACGTGATCCAGTCGTTGCCGATATCGAGGCCGTGCGTGGCGGTGTTGCCGATATTCAGCACGATCTCGTTGTCGCGCACGAACTGGCGCGGTACCTGCGTGCGCTCGTCCACCCAGACGGCCAGGTGCGGCGTGTAGCCGTTGTCCACGCACCACGACCACAGTGCGCGGATCAGATAGGGCTTGGTCGATGTCGTCATGGGACTCACTTGCGCATGGCTTTTTCGGCCGGCGTCAGCGAGTCGATGAACGCCTGACGGGTGAAGATCCGTTCCGAGTATTTGAGGATCGGCGCGGCGGCGCGGCCAAGGTCGATGCCATAGCTTTCCAGACGCCACAGCAGCGGGGCCACGGCGACATCGATCATCGAGAAGTCGTCGCCGAGCATGAACTTCTGCTTGGCGAACACCGGCGCGATGGTGGTCAGGCCGTCGCGGATGCCTTCACGGGCCTTTTCGGCTTCGGATTTCTTCGGCGAGCCTTCCAGCGTCTTCACGTGGATGAACAGTTCCTGCTCGAAGCGATGCAGGAACAGGCGGGCACGGGCGCGCATGATCGGGTCGGCCGGCATCAGTTGCGGGTGCGGGAAGCGCTCGTCGATGTACTCGTTGATGATGTTCGACTCGTAGAGGATCAGGTCGCGTTCGACCAGCACCGGCACTTCGTTGTACGGGTTCATCACCGCCAGGTCTTCAGGCTTGTTCAGCAGGTCGACTTCCTTGATTTCGAAGTCCATGCCCTTTTCGAACAACACGATGCGGCAACGATGGCTGAAAGGACAGGTGGTGCCGGAATAAAGCGTCATCATAAATACGGAGATCCTCTAGACGTCATGTGGGCCATACAGGCCTGGATGGCGGGAATTCTAGCACTCCGCTCTCCGGCACTGCCACCACAAGTCGTCAAACCCTTGATTTGAAAAACAAAACAGACGGGTCAAAAAACCCGTCTGTCATGAATTGCCGACTGTTACCGGAGAATGCCCTTAGTGGACGTCCTTCCAGTATTCCTTCTTCAGCAGGTAGGCCAGCGGCAGCATGACCAGCGCGAGGAACATCAGCACGACATAGCCGATCTGTTCACGCTTGGTCTGGACCGGTTCGCTCATCCACACCAGGTAGTTGGTCAGGTCGGCCATGCGCTGGTCGAACTCGCGCGTATCGGCCTTGCCGTTTTCCAGCTTGGTCATGGAACCGGCCTTGACCAGGGCCAGCTTGTGCTCGTCCTTGCCGTCCTTGCCCTTGACCGTTTGCAGAACCTGGTCGCCCTGCCATTGCCACAGTGCATGCGGCATGCCGACCTTGTCGAACACCAGGTTGTTCCAGCCGGTCGGACGGGTGTCGTCACGGTAGAAACCACGCAGGTAGGCGTACAGGTAATCGGCGCCGCGCGAACGGGCGATGACCGACAGGTCCGGCGGCGCAGCGCCGAACCATTCCTTGGCGTCCTTGACCGGCATGGCGGCGTGCATCGTGTCGCCAATCTTGTCGGTGGTGAACATCAGGTTGCTCTTGATCTGCTCTTCGGACAGGTTGATGTCCTGCAGGCGATTGAACCGCATCGCCTGTGCGCTGTGGCACGACAGACAGTAGTTGGTGAAGATCTGCGCACCGCGTTGCAGGCTTTCCACATCGCGGACGTTGATCGGCGCCTTTTCGAGCTCCGGGCCTTCGCCGGCGGCCATGACGGCCGTGGTCGGCAGGATGAAGGCCAGTGCGGCGATCAGGTGACGGAATTGCATTTTCATCGTTATCCCCTCGATCAGACCAGTTTGGCGAACAGTGTCGCGCCGCCGATGGCCACCAGCCAGTACACCACGAACATCAGTTGGCGCTTGCCGTTGGTTTCCGTCACGCGGGACGGGACCGGCACCGAGCCGACATCGTTCCGGGTGTAGAACGGCATGGCGAGGAAGAACATGAAGTACACGAACGACAGCACCTGCGAGATCACCGTGCGTTCGCTGGTTGCCGGCATCGCACCGAGGATGCCCAGGCCGAAGAAGCTGATCAGGAACAGCACCAGCATGAACTTGAACTTCGGGCCACGGTAGCGGATCGACTTGATCGGCGAGCGGTCAAGCCACGGCAGGAAGGCAATCAGCACCACGGCGGCACCCATGCCGATCACACCCCAGACCTGGGTACCCAGGAAGGACGGGATCGCGCGGAGGATGGCGTAGAACGGCGTGAAGTACCAGACCGGCGCAATGTGCGGCGGCGTCTTCAGCGGATCGGCCGGATCGAAGTTCGGCATTTCCAGGAAGTAGCTGTTGTGCCCGATCGGCAGCGTCGGCGCGAAGAACACGATGGCGCTGAACACGATCAGGAACACGACCACGCCGAGGATGTCCTTGACGGTGTAGTACGGGTGGAACGGGATGCCGTCGAGCGGGATGTGCGTCTCCGGGTCCTTGTTCTTCTTGATTTCGACGCCGTCCGGGTTGTTCGAGCCGACTTCGTGCAGCGCGATCAGGTGGGCGACCACCAGACCCAGCAGCACCAGCGGCACGGCAATCACGTGCAGGGCGAAGAAGCGGTTCAGCGTGGCGTCCGACACCACGTAGTCACCCCGGATCCAGACCGACAGGTCCGGGCCGATCACCGGGATCGAACCGAACAGGTTCACGATCACCTGGGCGCCCCAGAACGACATCTGGCCCCACGGCAGCAGGTAGCCCATGAAGGCTTCGGCCATCAGACAGAGGAAGATCAGGGTACCGAACACCCACACCAGTTCGCGCGGCTGCTTGTACGAGCCGTAGATCAGGCCACGGAACATGTGCAGATAGACCACGACGAAGAACATCGACGCGCCGGTCGAGTGCATGTAGCGGATGATCCAGCCGCCCGCCACGTCGCGCATGATGTATTCGACCGAGAAGAACGCGGTGGCCGCGTCCGGCTTGTAGTTCATGGTCAGGAAGATGCCGGTCAGGATCTGGATCACCAGAACCAGCATGGCCAACGACCCGAAGAAGTACCAGAAGTTGAAGTTTTTCGGCGCGTAGTATTCGGAGACGTGCGCCTTCCAGGTCGACGTCAGCGGGAAGCGCGCGTCAATCCAATCCAGAACCGCTTGTTGCTTGCTCATGTGTTTCGCCTCTTATTTACTTGTCGTCGCCGATGAGAATCACCGCGTCGGAAAGATATTTATGTGGCGGAATTTCCAGATTGGTCGGGGCAGGCACGCCACTGAACACCCGGGCGGCGAGGTCGAACTTCGACCCGTGGCACGGACAGTAGAAGCCACCCAGCCACTCCGGACCGAGGTCGGCCGGCGCGAGGTCCGGACGGAAGGTCGGCGAACAGCCCAGGTGGGTACAGATACCCACGGCAACGAGCAGGTTCGGCTTGATCGAACGCGTGGCGTTCTTGCAGTACTCGGGCTGCTGCGGCACCTCGGACTTCGGGTCGGCCAGCTTCGGATCGTTCTTCGGCAGACTCTTGATCTGCTCTTCCGTACGATTCATCACCCAGACAGGTTTGCCACGCCATTCGACGTTGATCTTCTGCCCTGCCTCCAGCTTGCTGATGTCGACCTCGACCGGCGCGCCTGCTGCCTTGGCACGTTCGGACGGGAAGAAGCTCAGCAGAAACGGCGTCGCAACGCCGATGGCGGCGACCCCGCCGGCTGCGGCGGTAGCTACCGTCAGGAAGCGGCGACGGCCGTTGTCCACTTGCGGCTCACTCATTGTGTTGATCCTCAAACAAGATATGGAGCTTAAACTCAGACTGCTGACAAAGTTGGGGCTTGCCGCCCCGGCGGTACCGGCACAGGCCGGACTGGTGAAAATCCCGCGGGTGGCGGCAGTCTGCCTGATTCATTCCGACGCCCTCCGCCCTCGGCGGCGCGAGGGGACCTCGCTGGCGCTCGCCGGTTTTCCAGGGCCGGGTTTGTCTGCAGGCTCTTAAACCCCGCGATTCTAACTGAATACCCGGATTGCTTAAAGCGGGCTTACAGTTTTTTGCCCTGCCCTTGATCCAGGATGTCCTACAGTGACAGATGGCTGAAGGAGAAAGGCCGGCCGGGCGGCATCCGGTCGACCGTCTGCCTGTCAGACCGGATTGTCGATGTCGACGTAGCGGGTATTCAGCCCGTCCTGGCCGTGCAGCCAGCCGGCCAGCGCCTGCGCGCCAAAGCGCTCGGTCGCATGGTGGCCGGCGGCGATAAAGGCCACGCCGCTCTCGCGGGCCAGGTGGCAGCAGTATTCGGAAGCCTCGCCGGTCACGAACGCGTCGACCCCCAGCGCAATCGCCTCCTGGAAATAGCTCTGCGCGCCGCCGGTGCACCAGGCCAGCCGGCGCAGCGGCCGGTCGGCCTCGCCGATCAGCAGCGGCGTGCGGCCCAGCACCTGCCCGATACGCGCGCCAAACCCGGCCAGCGTCGCGCCGTCTGCATTGCGTCCGTACCACAGCAGGTTCTGTTCACCGGTCTGCCCGTCGGCCTCCAGGCCCAGCGCACGGCCCAGCCCGGCGTTGTTGCCCAGCTCGGCATGCGCATCAAGCGGCAGGTGGTAGGCGATCAGGCTGATGTCGTGCGTCAGCAGTGCCTTCAGCCGGGCCTGCTTGATGCCGACCACGCGTGCGTCCTCGCCCTTCCAGAAATAACCATGGTGGACGAGCAGCGCATCGGCGCCATCGGCGATGGCGGCATCGATCAGCGCCTGGCTGGCGGTCACGCCGGTGACGATGCGCCGCACTTCGCCGCGCCCCTCGACCTGCAGGCCGTTCGGTGCATAGTCCCTGAACCCGCCCGGCTGCAGCAGGGTATCAAGGCGGGAAACGAGATCGCTGAGCAGCATGGCAGGCTCCGGGTCAGGGTAAGGAATGGCCGGATTGTGCCGTGCAACACCCGGCGGGCCAAGCGCAAAAAAGCCCGGCGCTGTTGTCGCCGGGCAATCCGTGGAGTGTTACATGTTCGGATAGTTCGGACCGCCGCCACCCTCCGGCGTAACCCAGTTGATGTTCTGGGTCGGGTCCTTGATGTCACAGGTCTTGCAGTGCACACAGTTCTGCGAGTTGATCTGCAGACGGGGCTCCCCCGTGTCCTGCCCGACGATCTCGTACACGCCGGCCGGGCAGTAGCGCTGCTCCGGGGCGTCGTATGTCGCCAGGTTGATGCGGATCGGCACGCCCGGGTCCTTCAGCCGCAAGTGGATCGGTTCGTCCTCGCGGTGATTGGTATTGGACAGGAACACGCTGGACAGCTTGTCGAAGGTCAGCACATTGTCCGGCTTCGGATAGACGATCTTCGGCATCTGGCTGGCCGGTTTCAGCGTCTCGTGGTCGGCATGCTTGTGATGCAGCGTCCACGGTGCGCGACCACGGAACAGATAGGTGTCGATGGCCGAGTAGATCATGGCCGGCCACAGCCCCCACTGGAACGACGGCCGCACATTGCGCACGCTGTACAGTTCGTCGTGGACCCAGCTCGCCTTGTAGGCGGCGGTATAGCCGGTGGCTTCGTTGCCGGCGTTCTCGTCGCCGAGCAGCGCGAAAAGCGTGTCGGCCGCCAGCATGGCGGACTTCATTGCCGTGTGCGTGCCCTTGATCTTCGGCACGTTCAGGAAGCCGGCGGTATCGCCGACCAGTACGCCGCCGGGGAAGGTCAGCTTCGGCACCGACTGCAGGCCGCCCTCGGACAGCGCGCGGGCGCCGTACGACAGCCGGCGACCGCCTTCGAACACGCCGCGGATGGCCGGGTGGGTCTTGAAGCGCTGGAATTCATCGAACGGCGACAGGTGCGGGTTCTGGTAGTCCAGACCGACCACATAGCCGACCACCACCTGGTTGTTTTCCAGGTGATAGATAAACGAACCGCCATAGGTGCTGGTATTCATCGGCCAGCCGATGGTGTGGGTGACCGAACCCGGCTGATGCAGCTCCGGTTTGACCTCCCACAGTTCCTTGATGCCGATGCCATAGGTCTGCGGCTCGACGCCATCACGCAGCTTGAAGCGCTCGAACAGCGTCTTGGTCAGCGAGCCACGGCAGCCTTCGGCGAAGATGGTCTGTCTGGCCCACAATTCCATGCCGGCTTCCCACGCATCGGTGCGGTTGCCTTCACGGTCCAGCCCCATGTCGCCGGTCGCCACGCCCTTGACCGAGCCGTCCTCGTGGTACAGCACTTCGGCGGCGGCAAAGCCCGGGTAGATTTCCACGCCCAGCGCCTCGGCCTGTTCGCCGAGCCAGCGACAGAAGTTGCCCAGACTGACGATGTAATTGCCGTCGTTGTGCATCTGCGGCGGCGTCGGCAGCGCACGCGAGCCGGTTTCGGTCAGATACAGGAAACGGTCGGCGGTCGCCGGCGTATTCAGCGGCGCACCCTTGTCTTTCCAGTCGGGGATCAGTTCGTCGAGGGCGCGGGTCTCGATCACCGCGCCGGACAGAATGTGGGCACCGATTTCCGAGCCCTTTTCCAGCAGGCAGACGGAAATCTCGCGGCCGTTCTCGGCAGCGAGCTGCTTGAGGCGAATCGCGCTGGACAGCCCGGCCGGGCCGCCACCGACGATCACCACGTCGTATTCCATGTATTCGCGTTCCACGCGCGACTCCTTCATGCTTTTCGGGTTTCGGCAACTATTGCATGCTATCGGCAAATGAGTCAAACGAGCGTTTGACTTTTTATTCAACCCGCTATGATAAAGCGGCCGGAGCCGGCCGCTTACACAAAAAATCGCATAGCGAATGCGGCGTTTCAGATCACGCCCTGCGCCCGCAGCCTTGCCACCTCGTCCCCGGAATAGCCGAGTTCCGCCAGTACCTCACCGGTGTGCTCGCCCAGGGCCGGCGGCGCGCGATGATAAACCAGCGGCTCGACCTCCAGCCTGATCGGACTCACGACCTGCGGCACGGCCCGGCCATGACCGTCGACCAGATCGGCGCGCAGACCGCGCGCGACAATCTGCGGATCGGCAAAGGCCTCGTCGACGGTATTGATCGGTCCGCACGGCACGCCGGCCGCATCGAGTCGCGCCAGCCATTCATCGCGGCCACGGGTGGCGAACACTTCGGCCAGTTGCGGCACCAGCAGTTCGCGATGGGCGACCCGCTGCGGGTTGGTGGCGAAGCGGTCGTCCTGCGCCAGTGCCGGCAGCCCGACCTGCTCGGCGACACGCGCAAACTGGCTGTCGTTGCCGCAGGCCAGGATGAAATGGCCGTCACTGGCGGCAAAGACCTGGTAGGGCACGATATTGGCGTGACCATTGCCGAGTCGCGGCGGGGTCTTGCCGCCGACCAGCCAGTTCATGTTGACGTTGGCCAGCATCGTCAGGGCGCAGTCGAACAGCGCCAGATCGATCCGCTCGCCGTGGCCGCTCTTTTCCCGCCCGTACAGCGCGGCGGTAATGGCACTGACCGCGTACATGCCGGTAAACAGGTCGGTCACCGCCACCCCGACCTTGTGCGGCTCGCCGTCGGCAGGGCCGGTGATGCTCATCAGCCCCGACATGCCCTGGACGATGTAGTCATAACCGGCATGCTGTGCATACGGCCCGGTCTGGCCGAAGCCGGTAATCGAGCAGTAGATCAGCCGCGGGTTCACCGTCTTCAGGCTGTCATAGTCGAGGCCGTACTTGCGCAGCCCGCCGACCTTGTAGTTTTCCAGCAGCACATCGGCCTCGGCCGCCAGACGCGCCACCAGCTCGCGGCCTTCCGGCCGGCTGATGTCGACCGTGACCGAGCGCTTGCCGCGATTGGCGGCCAGGAAATAGGCCGCCGTGCCGTCGTCGAGGTTGGGAGGGCCCCAGTGGCGGGTATCGTCCCCGCTGCCGGGACGTTCGATCTTGACCACATCGGCGCCGAGATCAGCCAGCGTCTGGCTGGCCCAGGGGCCGGCCAGCACGCGGGACAGATCGAGCACCCTGATGCCGGAAAGCGGACCGGACATGTGAACTCCTTGCGCTCAGGAAAAGGCCTGGATGCCGGTCTGCGCGCGACCGAGAATCAGCGCGTGCACGTCGTGGGTGCCCTCGTAGGTGTTGACCGCCTCAAGGTTCAGCATGTGACGGATCACGCCGTATTCATCGCTGATGCCGTTGCCGCCATGCATGTCGCGCGCGACGCGGGCAATGTCCAGCGCCTTGCCGCAGTTGTTGCGCTTGATCAGCGAGATCATTTCCGGCGCGGCGCGGCCTTCGTCCAGCAGCCGGCCGACCCGCAGCGCGGCCTGCAGCCCGAGGCTGATTTCGGTCTGCATATTGGCCAGCTTCAACTGGATCAACTGGTTGGCGGCCAGCGGGCGGCCGAACTGCTTGCGGTCCAGCGTGTACTGGCGGGCAGCATGCCAGCAGAACTCGGCAGCGCCCATTGCCCCCCAGGCGATGCCGAAGCGGGCCTTGTTCAGGCAGCCGAACGGCCCTTTCAGGCCCTTGACGTTCGGCAACAGCTGCGCATCCGCCACCTGGACCTCGTCCATGACGATTTCGCCGGTGATCGACGCACGAAGCGAGAACTTGCCTTCGATTTTCGGTGCCGACAGCCCCGGCATGCCCTTTTCGAGGATAAAGCCGCGGATCTCGCCGTCGTCATCCTTGGCCCAGACCACGAACACGTCGGCGATCGGGCTGTTGGTGATCCACATCTTGCTGCCCGACAGCAGATAGCCGCCGTCGACACGACGGGCACGGGTCTTCATCCCGGCCGGATCGGAGCCGGCGTCCGGCTCGGTCAGCCCGAAGCAGCCGACCCACTCGCCGCTGGCCAGCTTCGGCAGATAGCGGTCCTTCTGCTCGTCGGAACCGTAGGCCCAGATCGGATGCATGACCAGCGAGCTCTGCACGCTCATCGCCGAGCGGTAGCCGGAATCGACCCGCTCGACTTCGCGGGCGATCAGTCCGTAGGCCACGTGTGACAGGCCGGCGCAGCCGTAACCGTCGATGGTGCAGCCCAGCAGGCCCAGTTCCCCCATCTCGCTCATGATTTCGCGGTCGAAGCGCTCGTCACGGAAGCCCTGGCGGACACGCGGCAGCAGCCGTTCCTGGCAGTAGGCGTGCGCGCTGTCGCGCACCATGCGTTCTTCTTCGGTCAGTTCCGCTTCCAGCAGCAGGGCGTCATCCCACTGGAACGGGGCCCGGTTTTGCGTTGCAGCCATGTGATTTACTCCTTTGCAGAGGATTTCGCCTGCCCCGGTGCGGGGCGTCCGACAAATTTAATTCCGCCAGGCGGAACTTTGTTCTAATATGTGGAATCAAGATACCCTCGGCACCGGTGACTGTCAAAGCCCTTGCCCCGTCTCTCCCCCCTTTTTTTGCCGACCATGACCGATACCGACAAAGACCGACTTTTCGTAACCGCGCTGGCGCGCGGCCTGGATGTGCTGTCCGCCTTCGACGGCACCGCCGCACGCATGACCAATCTGCAACTGGCCAGCCGCACCGGTCTGCCGAAATCGACTGTGTCGCGGCTGACCTACACCCTGACCCAGCTCGGCTATCTGAATGCGGTCGACAATGGCTATACCCTCGGCTTCCGCGTGCTGGCGCTGGCCGCCGCACAACTGAACCGCTTCGAGCTGCGCACGCTGGCCGCGCCACTGATGCGCGAGTTCGCCGACCGTCATCAGGTGTCATGCAGCCTGGCAACCGATGACGGAGTGGAGATGGTCTATCTGGAATGCACGCGCAGCAGCGCGCGGGTGACAGTGCAGTTGTCGGTCGGCTCGCATGTGCCGATGACCCGCACCGCCATCGGCCGCGCCTGGCTGGCGGGGCTGGAGGCGGCCGAACGCGACCGGGTGTTTGCGCGGCTCGGGCAGCACTACGGCGAGGCATGGCCGGCCGAAGCGGCCCGCATCGAAACCGCCCTGGCCCAGTACCGCCAGCGCGGCTTTACCTCGTCCTATGGCGATTACGACGATGAGGTGGTGGCGGTCGGGGTGCCGATCGCGCCGATGCTGCAGGGCCAGCCCAAGCTGGCGATCAACGCCAGCAGCCCGGCCTACCAGATCAGCCAGGAACGGATGGAGCAGGACATCGCCCCGGATCTGGTCGCGCTGGCCGACCGCCTGTCCGGCCGCGCCTGATCCGGCACCGAACGACGGACGCAAAAAAACCGGGCAAGCCCGGCTTCAGACAAGACTTATTATTCGCCGACCACCACCACCGGCACGCGCGCGGCCAGCGCACACATGAGCTCATAGCCGATCGTGTCGGCGCCGGCGGCCACTTCGTCGATCGACAGGCCGTCGCCACCCCACAGCGTGACCTTGCTGCCGACGCCGGCCTGCGGCACCGGATCGAGATCGATGGTCAGCATGTCCATCGACACCCGGCCGACCAGCCGGGTACGGACGCCGTCGACCACGCACGGCGTGCCGGCACGGGCGATGCGCGGGTAGCCGTCGGCATAGCCGCAGGCGACAACACCTATGCGCATCGGCTGCGACGCGGTAAAGCGTGCACCATAGCCAACCCGGTCGCCCGGCTGCAGTTCCTGCACGCCGATGATTTCCGCTTCCAGCTTCATGGTCGGTGCCAGGCCGAGCTGTTCGGCCGACTGGTCGGCAAACGGGCTCGCGCCGTACAGCATGATGCCCGGTCGCACGTACTCGCGCCGCGCCACGTCGTAGCGCAGTGTCGCGGCCGAGTTGGCCACGCAGCACGGCAGATCCAGTCTGGCATTGACGGCGTCGAAGCGCAGCAGCTGCGGTTCGATGCCTTCGTCGTCATCGGCGGTGGCGAAGTGGGTCATCAGCCCGCGCACCTTGACCTGCGGCAGTTGTCGCAGCCGGGCCAGCACGTCGGCGGCCTGCTCCGGCCGGAAGCCGAGCCGGTTCATGCCGGTGTTGATCTTGATGAACACGTCCAGCGGCCGGCCAGCGGCCGGCAGCGCGCGCAGCCAGTCGAGCTGGAAGGCGGAATGCACCGGCACCCACAGCCCGTTCGCCACGGCGACGTCGACTTCCTCGCGGTCGAAGCAGCCTTCCAGCAGCAGGATCGGCTGGGTGATGCCGGCCTCGCGCATTGCCAGCGCGTTCTCGATATTGATCAGCCCGTAGCCGTCGGCCACCGGCGCGAGCGCCTGCGCGACACGCAAGTAGCCGTGCCCGTAGGCATCAGCCTTGATGACGGCGAAGGCAAAACTGTTGGGGGCCAGACGTTTGGCAAGCAGGTAATTCTGACGGATGGCGGCGAGATCTATCGTCGCTTGAATCGGACGGGTCATGATGTAGGGCAAATCTCGATAAGCAGGGGGCAACACGCGGTGTGATAGTATCAACCATCTCCGCTGGAGCGGTGCTTTTTTAAACAAAACGTTTAATATTTCAACCAACGCCAAGCATGGACATACTGCAAACGCTGATCGACTTTTTTACCGGGTACGGCTATGCAGCCGTGTTCCTGGTGCTGCTGGCGTGCGGTTTTGGCGTACCGATTCCCGAGGACGTCACGCTGGTTGCCGGCGGCATCATCTCCGGCCTCGGTTACACCAACGAACACACGATGTTCCTGGTCGGCATGGCCGGCGTACTGGCGGGCGATTCGACCATGTTCATGATCGGTCGCCTGTACGGTCCGCGCGTGCGCCGGTTCAAGTTCGTCCGTCGCATCCTCACGCCACAACGGTTCAGGATGGTACAGCAGAAATTTGCCCGTTACGGCAACTGGGTGCTGTTCGTCGCCCGTTTCCTGCCCGGCCTGCGCACCCCGATTTTCCTGACTGCCGGCATGTCGCGGCGCATCCCGTTCTGGCGCTTCCTGCTGCTTGACGGCCTTGCCGCGCTGATCAGCGTGCCGATCTGGGTCTACCTCGGCCACTTCGGCGCCAACAACCGCGAATGGCTGATGCAGATGGTGTCGCGCGGCCAGCACGGCCTGTATGCGCTGATGGCGGTCATTGCGGTGGCGCTGTTCGCCGTCTGGTGGCGCAAGCGCAAACGCAAGGCCGACTGCTGACGCGCAAGCGGTACGCCCCGCCGGGGGTGTTACAATCGCGCCTTTGTCGAACTCCGGCCGGCAAGCCGATGCGCCCGTGCGCGTCGCCCGCTTGCCCGCCCCTCGTGACGAAGGACACACCATGAGCCTCAAATGCGGCATTGTCGGCCTGCCCAACGTCGGCAAGTCCACGCTGTTCAACGCGCTGACCAAGGCCGGCATCGAAGCGGCGAACTACCCGTTCTGCACCATCGAACCGAACGTCGGCATCGTCGAAGTGCCCGATCCGCGCCTCGACGAACTGTCGAAGATCGTCAAGCCGCAGCGGGTTCAGCCGGCCATCGTCGAATTCGTCGACATCGCCGGTCTGGTGGCCGGCGCCAGCAAGGGTGAAGGCCTCGGCAACCAGTTCCTGGCCAACATCCGCGAAACCGATGCCATCGTCAACGTGGTGCGCTGCTTCGACGACGACAATATCGTCCACGTCGCCGGCAAGATCGACCCGATCTCCGACATTGAAACCATCGGCACCGAACTGGCGCTGGCCGACCTGTCGACGGTCGAAAAGGCCATCACCCGTGACGGCAAGAAGGCCAAGAGCGGCGACAAGGACGCGATCCGCCTGATCGCCGTGCTGGAAAAGGTCCGCGCCCATCTCGACGCCGGCCTGCCGGCCCGCAGCCTCGGCCTGGACCCGGAAGACGTCGAACTGGTCCGCCCGTTCTGCCTGCTGACCATCAAGCCGGCAATGTACGTCGCCAACGTGGCCGAAGACGGCTTCGAGAACAACGACTACCTCGACCGCCTGAAGGCCTTTGCCAGCAAGGAAGGCGCACCGGTCGTGGCGGTCTGTGCCTCGATTGAATCGGAAATCGCCGACCTCGACGATGCCGACAAGCAGGAATTCCTCGACAGCCTCGGCCTGGCCGAACCGGGCCTGAACCGGCTGATCCGCGCCGGCTACCAGCTGCTCGGCCTGCAGACCTACTTCACCGCCGGGGTAAAGGAAGTCCGCGCCTGGACCATCCACGTCGGCGACACCGCGCCGCAGGCGGCCGGCGTCATCCACACCGACTTCGAACGCGGCTTCATCCGCGCGCAGACCATCTCCTACGCCGACTTCATCGCCTGCGGCGGCGAAGCCAAGGCCAAGGAAGCCGGCAAGATGCGCTCGGAAGGCAAGGAATACGTGGTGCAGGATGGCGACGTGATGAACTTCCTGTTCAACGTCTGAGCCTGAGCATGGATGCCACCGGATGCCGGTGGACGACAAAACCCCCGCAATGATTGAGCTTTGCGGGGGTTTTTGTTTATTTCTGTCCAGGGCGGTCGTTGAAATCCCGACGTGAGCCGGGTGTGGGGCCGGAGATGACGCCATGGAGGCCTTCCGCACCGGAGCGACCCGGGCGGTCCCGGTCAGACAGACCAGTCATCCTCGCCGGCCGCGCCATCGCCTCCGGCGGGACCTGCCGCCGGCAATGCCGGCGAATGCGCCGACGCGGCGGGGGGCGGCGCAGTGGTGGCCAGCCGCGCGTCCGGTATCGGTCGCAGCACCAGCCACAGGGCGGCGGCAATCATGCCCCCACCCAGCGCGTGGGCCAGCGTGGCAGCTTCGCCCAGGATCAGCCAGCCCCAGAACACGCCGAACAGCGGGATCAGGAAAGTCACCGTCAGCGCCTTCAGCGGTCCCACATCGGCAATCAGTCTGAAGAACAGAATGTAGGCCGCCGACGTGCACAGCAGGCCAAGCGCCAGCATCGACATCCACACCGGGGCCTCCACCTCGCCCCAGGGAATCGAACGGGTCGAAACATCCAGGGCGGCAAACGGCAGCAGCATCAATACTGCACCGATCTGGCTGCCCAGAGCGACGATCCGGCTGTCGAGGCCGCCGCGTGCGGTAATCCAGCGCCGGGTCAGAAAACCGGCCAGCCCATAGCAGAACGTCGCCAGCAGACAGGCCGCCACGCCCCACAACACGGCCCCGCTGACATCGAGCGGCCCGGTACGGGTCAGGACGGCGACCCCGGCCAGCCCGACCAGTACGCCGGCGGCCCTGGCGCCGGTCATCCGCTCGCCAAAACAGGCCATGCCGACCAGCACGCCCATCAACGGGGTCATCGCATTCAGAATGGCGCTGTAGCCGGCTGGCAGCACCCGGGCCGCCAGCGCGTACATCAGGAACGGGATGCCGGAGTTGATCACTCCCAGCGCCAGCGCCGCGCCGAGTTTGCCGTGGAACGACAGCCGCACCCGCAGCAGCAGCACCAGTGCGAGCAGGCCAAAAGCCCCCAGCAGCACGCGGCCGAATGCCGTGGGCACGGCCCCCAGCACCGGGGCCGAAATGCGCATGAACAGAAAGCTGCCGCCCCAGAGTGCGGCAAGCAGGAACAGGCGGGCGAGACTGGCGGGATTCATGATTGACCGTGACCTTTGCATGCTGCACCGGGGGAACTGCTTCCCGGATTTTCAGGGGGAAAGGCCGATTCTTCAAACGATTTGTTCTGGCTGGCTATTTAGTCTGGCTAAATCCTGTCAGCCACCGGCGAAGGCTGTTGTATTCAGACCGGATTTGACGATCGCAGCGGGAAAACGCTAGTTTTACCGGCAGCTCAGTGGGTGATCAGGCATTGCCAACCGATATTTTCATTCCCGCTCATGCTGGAAGAGACCCTGCCTGACGCCCCTTCGACCCTGCTTTTTTTATCCATTACGTCATTGACAAATCAAAGCCACTAATTATTTCCGCGGTCAAATTTTTATTTAATAGAGATTATAAATGTCTGCGAGAAAATGCATGCCCGGTGCCCGCTTGAAACGGGTTGGCAATATGACGGCGCTTTCCCTTGCCGCACCATTTTATGCCCCTGCCGCCCCCGCACAAGTGGCCGAACCGCTGCCGGTCAGCTGGGAAATCGCGGCTACAGGCGCCGATGCCGCCCGGCGCGCCGGTTTCAGGGGAAAGGGCGTCGCCATCGGCGTGCTGGACAAGGGCTTTCTGGTCCGGCACCCGTTATTGTCCGGGCCCAATTTTCATCCGCTCGACAGCACCCTGAATATCGACGGCAACACGCTGATTTTCGACGCCCGCGTACTGCAGCGGGACGAGCGCGGCTATGCCACGCACGGTGCGTCCGTCAGCGCCGCCATTGCCGGGCAGGCCTATCCCGATCTTGGCTATCTCGGCGGCATCGCGCCCGAAGCTGACCTGTACCTGTCATCGATGACCCCCTCCGACGTGATCTTCGCCACGACACACGGGAGCAAAAGCGCGGAGGCCGACAATGACAACACCCTGTTCCAGCCTCTCGACCAGCAACTGCTCGGCCATGGCCTGCGCACCCTGTACCGGAATGTGTCCGCGCTGCGCGTGATCAACAACAGCTGGAATGACGAAGCGGCCGGTGATCGCCCGGCGGATGTCGATACCGCCTATCGACGCGCAAGGCAACTCGACACGGGAAACGCGCCGCTGATCGACAGCCTGCGTGCCGCCGCCCGCCAGGATGTCCTGCTGGTATTCGCGGCCGGCAATGAGCACCGTGCCCAGCCGGGCCTGATGGCGACCCTGCCGCGCTACCTGCCTGAACTCGAACCCCATTTCCTGTCCGTGGTTGCGCTGGATGCGGAAGGCCGGCTGGCGGCATACTCGAACCAGTGCGGCGTCAGCAAGGCCTGGTGCCTGAGTGCGCCGGGCGACATCTATGCGGCCAGCGCCAGCCATGCCCCGGCCGGGGCCGGCCCGGCCTACAACCTGGTGCGCGTCCAGGGTACCTCGATCGCGGCGCCGCTGGTCAGCGGTGCAGCCGGGCTGATCAGGGAACGCTTCCCGTACATGACCATGGCCCAGGTACGCGGCGTCATGCTCAGTACGGCAACGCCCGAGGGCGCAGAGCGGGTCAGCGAGGCCCAGGGCTGGGGCCGGCTGAACGTGGCCAGAGCCTTGCAGGGGCCGGAACAGCTGCTTGGCGATCCGGTCTACCATCTCGACCGTGCCAGCGACCCGGAGGGCGATGTCTGGCGCAACGATATCGTCGCCGGCGGCCGGCTGGGCAAGGCCGGCAATGGCACACTGTCGCTGGCAGGCATGCGGAACCGCTTTGCCGGCGTCACCGTGCATGACGGGCTGCTGACGCTGGAACAGGCCCATGTCTTCAGCCAGTCAAGCCGGGTCGAGGGCGGGGAGCTGCGTGTCGACGGCTCGCTGGAGGGCCCGGCACTGGACGTGGCACCGGCAGGCACCCTGAGCGGCAGCGGCGATATCCGGGCGCCGACCCGGATCGACGGCAGCCTGGCGTCGCAGCAGGCATCGCGTGCACTGACCTTTCACCACTCGCTGATCCTGGGACGGCACAGCCGCACGCGGCTTGCCGCCGCACCGCTCGTGCTGTCCGGTTCCCGGGCCCAGGCCATGCTCGGCGGCACACTGATACCGTCCGGTCTGACGGCAGGTAGCCGGCCACTGCTCAGGACCACGGCCGGCGCACGCTACCACGGCCGCTTCGACCGCCTGCAGCAGGACCCGGCGCTGAATGCCGCCGGTCAGCGCCATGACCTGCTGTTCGCCCCCGACGGCATCCGTGTCGCCGTTCATCCACAAACGCTTCCCGGCCAGCAGGCGCTGACGGCCAATGCCGCCCGTGGCGCCACCCTGCTCAATCAGTTGCGCGATCATCCGCAGGCGCTGGGCGACAGCCGCTACAACCGCTGGTTGCAGCAGGCGCTGGCCGGGCACGCCGGCAGCCTGCCGCAAACCATCGGTGGCCAGATCCATGCCGACCTCGGTGCGGCACTGCTGCAGCAACCGCTGCGACTGCAGTCCGCCTTGCAGACGCAGCTGGGCCACCCGGGACAAGTCCCGGGTGGCAAGCGCTGGTGGCTGGATGCGGTCAGCGAGCGGGCGCGCAGCAGCGCCCGGCCCGGCATCGCCGCCAGCAAGGAGCACAGCAGCACGCTGCGGCTGGGGGTCAGCCTGCCGGTCAGCGAACGGCTGGCGTTCAGCGGCGGTTTCTCGCCAGGCAAGGACACGGTCAGCGCGGTCTCCGCCCACGCCCGGACCGACCTGCTCCAGCTGGGCGTGGCGACGCGCTACGGGCTTCGTGCGCTCGGTCACGGGCCGTATATCGGCGGGCAACTGGCCGTCAGCCGCGCCAGCAGTACGATCACGCGCAATCTGGCGCCGCTGGGGCAGACGCGAGGCGACACCGGCGGCTGGCTTTACAGTGCCGGCCTGACCGGCGGCTATCGCTGGCCGGCCACGCCGGACAGCATGATCACGCCTCATGCCGGTCTGCAGGGCAGCCGGGGTCATCTGCGCGCGTTCCGGGAGCACGGCGGCGAACTGCCCCTTTCCGTCGAGCGCGGCACGCTGTCCACGCAGACCGCGCTGGCCGGCATTGATCTGGAACAACGCTGGCAGCGCGGACGCTGGGCCCTGCTCCCCGGTCTGAGCATCGCTTACCAGCGCACACTCGGTCGCAGCAGCCAGCACAGCCAGACCCGGATCGACGGCTTCACAGTCGGGCAGACCTCGGCGCGGCACGGCCGGGACCGCGTCGCCGCCAGTCTGAAGCTCGACGCCCGCTATGCCGACTGGACCGCCCGGGTGCGTCTGGCCGGCCTGACCGGCAGCGGGGACAGCGGTGGTGCAGCCAGCCTGCAGCTGTTCCGGGCATTCTGAGTCGGCAGGACAGAATGCCGGACAGCGAACAACCCGAGCCTGTTGCTCAACAGACTTCAGACTGTCCACAAACCCCGTCCACGAAGAATGGACGAGCGAAGCGAGGTTTCCCCGCGGCGGCGGGGACGGAAGAGGCAGGATTCAATCAGGCAGACTGCCGTGTTCACGACAGTTTCTGTCAGTCGGGCGTGCACCGACGCCACTGCAACTGTCTGTGCCCACCTTCATGAGCAGTCTGGAGCCTGTTGGTCAACAGGCTTGCGGGTCTGCCGTGGTCGGGAAGCACACCCAGTGCGATCGCCCTGGCGATGCCGGCATCACGTCCCCTTCCTGACCGTCCCCGCTTTCAGAAACGCCCCGCGCACTTCGAACCGTACCTGCTCGATCACCTGCTGACGGTCGCGCAGCTGCAGCACGTGGCGCCCGGGCATCGGGAACCAGGCCAGCGTCGCCCCGCTGCCGAGCAGCCTGCCATCCAGCCACCACTGCGGCCGGGCAATGCCGCTGGCGCGAAACACCACGCGCTGGTTCTGCGGCGGGATGTCCGGGTCCAGCGCATAGATCGCACCATCGACCGGATTGCCGATGCCGCGCGTGCGGCTGCGGCGGTCATCATCGGCCGCGTAGATCATGTCGCGCGCGGTACCGGGCAGGAAGTATTCGCGATGGGCGACTTCGACGTTCCGCTCGAAGCGCACCTGGCGTCGCTCCACCCCGGCTGGCGGTGCCGGCGGGCGTGACGGTACGCCATCGTGCAGCCGGTTCATCAGTGCCAGCCAGACCGGCGCCGCACCGTGCATGCCGGACACGTCCCACATCGGCGCACCACTGGCATTGCCGACCCACACCCCGACCGTGTAGCGGCGCGAGTAGCCCACCGCCCAGTTGTCGCGCATGTCCTTGCTGGTACCGGTCTTCACCGCACTCCAGAAGCGGGTGGCCAGCGCACTTTCCAGACCGAAGGTGCGGGCCCGCGCGGTGCGGTCGGACAGAATGTCGCTGATGATGAAGCTGCTGCGCGCATCCAGCTGCCGGGCCGGCGCCGGCCGGGGGTCCCTGACCTGCCAGCGCAGCGGACTGCCGAGTCCCCCGGTCGCCAGCGTGCGATAGGCATTGACCAGCTCCAGCAGCCGGACATCGGCAGAGCCCAGCGCCAGGCTGTAACCGTAGTAGTCGCCGGACTCGGACAGGCTGCTCAGGCCGAGGTCGTACAGACGCTGGCGCAGCCGGTTCGGCGTGACCATCTCGATGGTGCGGACCGCCGGCGTATTCAGCGACGAGGCCAGCGCGGTACGGACCGAAACCGGCCCCTTGAAATCCTTTTCGTAGTTCTGCGGCGCATACAGGCCGCTGCTTGTCCGCAGGTCGAGCGGGCTGTCGTTCAGCAGCGACGCCGCCGTCAGCCAGCGCCCTTCCAGCGCGATCTGGTACAGGAACGGCTTCAGCGTCGAACCGGCCTGGCGCAGGGCGGTCACGCCATCGACCGCGCCGGCCCGCGACAGATCGCCACTGGAGCCGACCCAGGCCAGAATGTCGCCGCTGGCATTGTCCAGCACCAGCAGCGCCCCATCCTCGACATTGCGCTGGCGCAGATCGGCCAGCTGCCGGCGCAGGACACGGGTGGCGAAACGCTGCAGATCGCCGTCCAGCGTGGTGCGAACGGTGCTGCCGGCCGCCTGCGGCGACCGCGCCAGCAATTTGCGGGCGAAATGCGGCGCCAGTTGCTCGCCGCGCAGATAGTCATTGCCGTGCCGCGCCAGCGCAAAGCGGGTTTCGGCATCGATCCGGGCGCAGTCCTGCGCCTTTGTGCCGACGCGGCCCATGTCGCGCAGAATGCCGCAGGCGCGCTGCGCGACCCGGGCCGGACTGGCATTCGGGGCGCGGATCAGCGCCACGGCGATCGCGGATTCGTGGGCATTCAGCCCTGACGGCGACTTGTCGAACATCGACGCCGCCAGCGCATCCAGACCGACGATCTCGCCCCGGAAACTGACCAGATTCAGGTATGCCTCGAGAATCTGCGCCTTGCTCCAGCGGCGCTCCAGCCACTGTGAACTGACCCCCTGCCCGACTTTCTGCACCAGCGAGCGCCGCTGCGCGCCGCGCCGCAGATCGTCGTCCAGCAGGCCGACCAGCTGCATGGTCAGTGTCGAGGCGCCACGCGTGCGCTGGTTCCACAGATAGCCCCAGCTGGCGGCGGCCACCGCCGACCAGTCCACCCCGCTGTGCTGATAGAAGCGACGGTCCTCCGACATCACCAGCGCCTGGCGCATGGCCGGCGAGATGTCGGTCAGCGTGACCCAGTCCAGCCGGCGCACCCGCGCATCGACCCGCATGCGCTGCAGCGGCTGGCCGTTACGATCCATCAGGGCCACGTCGGACGAACGCCAGCCGGCCTTGACCTGCTGAAAGTCCGGCATTGCCTGCACAGCCGGCGCGATGATCAGCGCGGCCAGCAGCGCCAGCCCGCGCCCGGTTCCGGCCAGCCTCACGGCTTCGCCTTTACCGTGAACGGCGGATTCGGCGCCGCACCGAACACGTCCGGCGCATACAGCGCCTCCACCCGGGTCGGCGGCAGCCGGAACACGCCGGCATTGTTCAGCCGCATGCTGTACTCGACGCTGAAGCCGCCGCGCGGCACGTACTGGTAGTAGGCGCGATAGCCGGCAAAGCGTCGCTCGACATAGGCCGGCCACGCGTCACCGCTCTGCTGTTCGCCCTGGGTGGCGATCTGCGAATCGCGGCCCATGCCGCTGCCGAGAATGCTGGCACCGGCCGGCACCGGGTCGTCGACCACCACCCAGGTCATGCCGGCCTGGGCGCTGATGTCCAGTTTCACCCGCAGCACATCGCCGCGCGAATACTGGCCGGACACGCTCGGCTGCACCGGCGTGATGGTTTTTTTGACGCTGTAGCCGGCCGCCTGCGGCGCCCCCAGCGGCACGGCCGCCAGCACCTGCACCGTCGCCCATGGCGCACCGCTGCCCTGCTGGGCCAGCGTCAGCGAGGCCTGACCGCGTCCCGGCCACGGCAGCATCACCGCTGCCGGCTGCGGCGTGGTCCAGGGCACGGTCCGCTTGCCGGCGCCCAGCGCCAGCTGCACCTGGCCGGTCACCGGCCGGGTTTCGAACTGGCTGCCGAAACGCTTCACCGCCAGCGTGCCCCAGGCATTGGCATTGGTGGTCCACCAGGCGCCCTTCTGCTGCCGCGCCAGCAATCCGGTCAGCAGCCGTGGCGCATCGTCCTTCCAGCCCGGCACCTTGCTGGCGATCAGCAGCAGTCGCGCCGCATTGACGTCGGCGTTGCCCATCAGCCACCACCAGTAGTCATCACGTTCGGTGGAGAACACCAGCCGCGTGCCCTGATAGGTCAGCCGGCTGCGCAGGATCTGTTCGGCCTGATGCAGCTTGCCGTCACGGTCGGCCACATCGGGCAGGCGCTGCAGCAGCGACAGCCAGTCGATCAGCATCGCCGTCGACCAGCTGTTCGGCTGGATGGTCACGGTATCGAGCTGACGCGCCCGGGCACGGTCGTAGCGTGACAGCGCTTCCAGCGCCGCCAGCCGGCGTGCATCGCCGGAATCGCGCGGCATCCACAGATCACGCCGCAGTTGCCCTTCGACAAACCGGGTCAGCCCGGTCAGCATGCGCTCGCGCGCCGCATCGGGAATCGTCCAGCCGGCTTCGTTCGATACCGACAGCAGATAGGCGGTCAGCGTGTCGCTGCCACTGGCGCGGCTGCCTTCCTGGGACGGGAAGTACTGCGCCAGCCCGTCGCCGTCCAGATAGGTCGGCAGCTCGGCCATGATCGCGTCCCAGCGCGCCTTGTCGTCCAGGCCGATGGCGATCGACGAACGCTGTTCGAGGCAGGTGAACGGATAGCGCCGGAACCAGTCGCGCACCGACGGCAGTTCGTCGGCCAGCCGCGCCTGCAACTGCACCGAGACGCCACCGCGGCCCGGCTCGGCCCCCGGCGGCAGGCCGACCGGGATCGCCAGTTCACCATCCAGCTGGCGCAGCGTGGCCTGCTGCACCGTGACCGGCGTGGCCGCTTCGACCTGCTGGCTGAAGGCCAGCCGGTCCTGCGCGTGTTCACCACCCTGCTCCTTCGCCGTCAGCGTCCACGGCAGGGTGGTGATGCCGGCCGGCACCACCACATTCCATTTGACCTCGCGTGCCTCGCCGGCCGGAATCTGCACCGTCTGCGCAGCCAGTGCCGGCAGGCCGGGCGCCTGTGCCTCCACTACCGTTTTCATCGCCCGGCCGGAGCCGTTGCGCACGGTGATGCCGGCCTCGACCCGGTCGCCGGATCGCGCCAGCGGCGGAATGCCGGCGGTGATCTGCAGGTCCTGGGTCACGGTAATGGTGGCCGATCCGGTGCCGAAGTACGCCGGGCCGGCGTCGGCGATCGCCACCAGCCGGAAACGGGTCAGCGCATCGTTCAGCGGTACGCTGACGGTGGCGCTGCCGGTCCGGTCCAGCACCACCCGCGGCTGCCAGGTCAGCAGGGTATCCAGCAGCTCGCGCGTCGGCGCAAAGCCGCCGCCGCCGCCCGGCTCAAGCGCCTTGCGACCGAAGTGGCGCTTGCCGACCACCTGCAATTGCGCGGTCGAGGTCTCCACGCCATAACTGCGTCGCTGCAGCATGGCGTCCAGCAGATTCCAGCTGGTGTTCGGCTGCAGTTCCAGCAAGGCCTCGTCCACCGCCGCGAACGCCACTTCGGTGCCGGCCGGAACCGGCTGGCCGTTCGGCAGCTTGACCTGGACCCTGACCGTCGCCGTCTTGCGGATCGAATATACCGGCTTGTCCGGCGTCACCGTCACCGCCAGCTGGTGGCCGGCGCTGCCGACGGTGATTTCCGCCAGCCCGTATTTGAAGGCCGGTCGCGACAGGTCGACCATGGCGGTCGGCGCCTGGTATTCGCCGCCCTCGTTGCGGAAGGCATCCCACCAGTCGCGCGGCGTCTTCCAGCCCCAGGTAAAGAACGAATACCACGGCACCTCACGCACGCGGCCACGCACGGCCAGCACTGACACATAGACGTTCGGCGCCCAGTCCGGCCCGATCTTCAGCTCGAAAGACGGGTCCTTGCCGCTGAGTTCGATCACCCGGGTCTCGATCACGCCCTCGCGCTCGATGGCCAGCAGCGCCGTCGCCTTGCGGAACGGCATCCGCACCTGGAAGCGGGCGGTATCACCCGGCTGGTAGCGCTTCTGTTCCGGCAGCACGTCGATGCGGTCATTGTTGTCGACGTCGAACCACATCTCGTCGCGGTTGCTGACCCAGATGCGCTGCGCGGCACGGGCGCTGTGGCTGTTGCCGTCATCGGCCTCGGCGATCAGCTCGATGCTGCCTTCCCGGGCCAGTTCGATCTCGCAGAACATCAATCCACGGCGGTCGGTCTTGCCATCGCAGACCTGGCCCAGATCCTTGCTGGTTTCCTGATGGTCATACGCATAGAAACCGCCAACCAGCCGTTTGCGGGTCGACAGGTATTCATGCTGGCGCGCCCTGACGCTGACCGTGCGATTGGCCACCGGCTGCCCGCGGGTATCCAGCACCACTGCCTTCAGGCTGACCCGCTTGCCGGCTGCGACCCAGTCGTCGACCGCCAGCCCGACGCGCACGCCGGCCGGCCACAGCGTGACCGTGCGCGACAGCGTCTGCACTTCACCGTTCGGGTCGCTGTAGGTCGCCTCCATCACCATGTCGTATGGCCGGTCGAGCTTCGGCAGCTCGCGCACGGCGGTCTGGCCATTGCCGTTGCCGTCGAGGGTGAACGCGGACTTGTCCAGCACCACCTTGCCGTCCAGCGACTTCTGCGGTTCGCCGCGCGCACTTTCCGGTGCGGCGAAACTGAAATTGTCATAGCCGTCGGCCTGGTCGTAGCGTGCGCGCAGCATGGCGCTGACTTCCACCGGCAGGCCTTTGGCCGGCCCCCCGGTGCCGTAGGCCATCGACACCCGCACCGGTATCCGGCCCGGCGCAATGGTGGTCTTCGGATCGGTGCCCAGCTGACCCCGCATGACCGGCAGGCGGAACTCCTCGACCCGGAAGCGGCCGGTGTACAGGGTGATGCCGTCCAGATCGATACTGGCAGGACGGGTGTCGCCCGACTGGCGGGTCGGCTTGCGCGTCAGCGTCACCGAGTACATGCCAAGCCTGGCCGCCTTCGGCAGGGCAAAGCTCGATTCGGCATGGCGCCCACCGCGCCAGTCCAGCGGGAAACGGTACTCCTCGCCGCTGCCCTCATGGGTCACGGTCATCTGGTCCGGCAACTGCCCGGCCTTCGGCAATGCCAGACCGCGAGCGGTCTCGACGCGCAGGAAATGCTTCATCGACACCGTTTCGCCGGCGCGGAACAGCGGCCGGTCGAACACGGTGCTGGCACGCACGGTCGGCTGCGGCGTGGTGTCGGTCGGCACCGGGAAGCGCCACGGCTCGATCCCCTGGTTCCAGCCGGAACGCACAAAGGACACGTCCTCGCGGCCCTGCGCATCCTTCTTGCGCGCAGTGACAAACAGCCCGTACAGCCCGCCGTCCGGGCAGCGCCCGGCTTCATCCAGCGGCTGGTCGATGCGGGCCACGCCCTGCGCATCGGTCTTGCCCTGCCACAACAGCTCGCGGCGGCAGTCGTAGACCGACACCCGCGCGTCAGCCACAGGCCGGGCGCGGTCGAGCGTGGTCACCCACACCGCCGCATTGTCCCGCCCGCGCTTCAGGTGCACGCCAAGATTGGTCACCAGCATCGCGGTGCGCACATACATCGGCGCGTCCTCGGCCAGCAGCGACTTGCCGAGCAGGCGCGATTTCAGTTCGACCACGTGCAGGCCCGGTTCGCGCGCCGGAATGCCAACCACCGAGAACGGCCACTTGCCGCTCTTGTCCTGCGCCATCGGCACCTGCATCGCCTGCACGCCGCGCTGCCCCTGCAGCAGGCTCAGGCGGCGGGTCTCCACCGGCTTGCCGCGCACCAGGGTCGTCGTCTCGTGCCAGCGTTCGACCCGGGCCAGCCAGTCCATCATCGAGCGGTCGTCGGTCACGGTCAGGTTGCTGGCACCGACCTGGATCTGGCGGACATCGAGGCCGGCCTCCACGTCGCGCAGCGTGACCGCGATGGCCGGGTCGGCATTCAGTTCGACAATGCCGAACGGCGCGGCGGCGAACTTGGCCAGCGGCGGTGCCGAGGCGGTGGAGAACGCGAGCGGGAACGAGGCCCGGTTGTCCAGCGTGCGACCGCTGTCATCCCTGAAGCCATCCGGCAGCGTCAGGGTAAACGCGGCATTGGGCGGGAACGGCGGCTTGAAGCTGACCTCGTAGACCGTGCTTTCGGTGTCGCGACCGAAGTCCGGCTTGCGCTCGCCGTTCGGCGTCCGCAGCCGGATCTGCTCGGCCAGCTTGCGCGTGACCGGCGCCGAGAAATGCAGCGTGACCGGACGCAGCGGAATGCATGCTGCCTTTGCGCTTTCGCGCTTGCAGGTGAACGAGGCATTGAAGGCCTCGCGCACCGGGTACTCCAGCGTCTGCCGCTCGGCGCTGCCCGGACGCGTCAGCACCAGCTTGACCCGCTTGCCGGCCGGCAGGCGCTGGCCGCAGCTGACCGCGTCGACATTGGCCGCCTGCTGCTGCCAGCCCAGGTGCCTGATCAGCGCATTGCGGTCAGCAGCGGCGACACGCCGGGCCGGCAGCCGTTCCGGCGATCCCTCGACCTGGCAGAACATCGGCACTGGAGCCGCGACCCGGCCATTGAAACGCAGGGCAAATGTCTGGTCCTCGTCGATGGTGCCGCCGTTGTACGGTGCGCTTTCCACCACCGCCAGCGGACCGGTGGAAAAGCGGAACTGGCGCTGGCCGCTGATTGCCTCACCGGCCAGCGTGGTCAGCGCCGGCCTGACACTGAAGCGGCACGTGGTCGCCGCCGGCACCCCGTGCGGGAAGTCCATGACCCACGAACGATCGTCGATCCAGTGGCCGTTGCCCTTCTGCGCGCAGTCGATGTCGAACGGCGCCGGCGCGGACACATTGCCCATGCGGATCATCGGTGCGGAAAACGTCGCCCGCACCTGCTGGATCTCGCGCACCTCGTTCTGCGGGGAGAAGGACAACACGCTCGCGGCCATCGACCACGGCGAAGCCAGGGCGATGGCGAGCAGGGCGAGGGTATGGGTGGTTTTCAGTTTCATGACGATCGGCAGGCAAGGACGAAAAAAAGGGGCAAAACAGCGGTCGACAGCCCCGAAAGGGCAGCGCATGCGGACGGAATCGACAACTGCCGTTACCTTACCTGTTTAGCCTGTTTGCTGATACCGCCCGGCAAATACATGAAAAAGCCCCGCGCAAGCGGGGCTCAGACTGTCCACACACTCCGCGACGACGAACGGGCGGGCGTAGCAGGGTTGCCGGGAAACGGTACCGGTGGCCGCCTTAGCGGTACACCAGCCCGCCGTCGATCATCGGCGCCTGACCGGTCATGTAATCGGCGTCCGGACCGGCCAGATAGGACACGAAGGCGGCCACGTCGTCCGGCGTCTCGGCACGGCCGAGCGCGATGCCCTCGACGAACTTGCGATAGGTCGCGCCCGGTTCGGCACCGGTGGCTTCGACCATGCCCTTGTCGATCTCGACCCACATGTCGGTGCCGACCACGCCCGGGCAGTAGGCATTGACGGTGATGCCGGACGAGGCAAGTTCCTTGGCCGCCGCCTGGGTCAGCGCACGAATGGCGAACTTGGTCGCGGAATAGACGCCGAGCAGCGCATAGCCCTCATGGCCGGCGATCGACGAGGCATTGATGATCTTGCCCTTGTGCCCGCGCGCCCTGAACTTCTTCGCCGCCGCCTGGATGCCCCACAGCACGCCATCGACATTGATCCTGAAAATGCGCTCGGTTTCCGCCGGCGTGACATCCAGCAGCGCCCTGACCTGGGCGATGCCGGCATTGTTGACCATGATGTCGAAGCCGCCGAGCGTCTTCTCGGCATGCTCCACCGCCGCGTACACCTGATCGCGGTCACCGACATCGGCCACGAAAGTCGTGGCCTTGCGTCCGAGCGCCGCCACTTCGGCCGCCACGGCGGCCATCTTGTCCTGGTGCAGGTCGACGATGGCGATATCCGCGCCATCCTTCGCCAGCCGCAAGGCAATGGCACGGCCGATTCCCTGACCAGCCCCGGTAACCAGGGCCACTTTTCCATCAATAGTGCGCATGATGTTTCCTTCCGGATGTGGGTAATACGGTGGATCCGTATCCGATTCTGCTCCGTTTTCCGGCACGAGGGTTTGCCCTGCGACATCAGAACGGCTCCCGGCAGCTCGACTTGCGGACCCGCGGAGTAAAATGACGGCGGCAAGCCGGTCTGCCCCCGGCCAGGCTTTCCCTGCAACGGCGGGGCATGCCTGGCGAGAATCTCTGTCAAGTATTTGTACCTGAACACAATATTTGTGTCATAAGCACGCCAGACTACACGTTTGCCCTGCCGTTGCCCGCCCGGACCGGAGGGAAAAACATATACGCCATCAAGCCCGTATGAAAAGACGACTGCAATGTTCAACAACAAACTGAAGCAGGCCTGCGCAGCGCTACAGCAGCAGGTCGATGAGCAGGCTGCGATCATGCAGGCGCTGGACCGCGCCTCGGCCATCATCACCTTCGATCCCGACACCACGGTGCTGAGCGCCAACGCCAATTTCCTGCGCACGCTCGGTTATCGGGACAGCGAAGAAGTCGTGGGCAGGAAACATGCGACCTTCTGCCTGCCGGAAGACGCCGCCAGCCCGGCCTACCGGCAGTTCTGGGAGCGGCTCAAGCGTGGCGAATCCTTCAGTGGCCGGGTACGGCGCAAGGCCGCCGACGGCCGCATCGTCTGGCTGGAAGCCAGTTACAACCCGATCCTGGACCCGACCGGCAGGGTGGTCCGCTACATGAAATTCGCCACCGACATCACCGCCAGCGTCGATGCCGAGGCGGTCATGCAGGCCAAGCTGAATGCGATCGATCGCGCGATGGCGGTGATCGAATTCGCGCCGGACGGCCTGGTCCGCGATGCCAACGACAACTTCCTGAACGTGATGGGCTACCGGCTGGACGACATCCGGGGCAAGCACCACCGGCTGTTCTGCGAAGACGAATTCACGGCCAGCGCCGAATACCAGGCGTTCTGGCACAACCTGGCCAGCGGCAAGCTGTTCAGCGGGCAGATCAAGCGCATTGCCCGCGATGGCACGCCGCGCTGGCTGGAAGCCAGCTACAACCCGGTATTCGGCAGCGATGGCCGCACGGTCATCTCGGTGATCAAGTTCGCCAGCGACGTGACGGCCAACGTGCTCCAGCAACAGCAGGAAAGCGAAAGTGCGCGCTTCGCCTACCGCGTGTCGCAGGACACGCTGTCGATGTCCAATTCCGCCGTCGACTCGATCCGCCTGAATGTCGACGAGATCCAGAAGATGGCAGACAGCATTGGTCAGGCCGGCGAGAACGTGCAGGCGCTCGGCGCCCGTTCCGGCCAGATCACATCAATCGTGCAGACCATCAGGGACATCGCCGACCAGACCAATCTGCTGGCACTGAACGCGGCCATCGAAGCCGCGCGTGCCGGCGAAACCGGCCGCGGCTTCGCCGTAGTCGCCGACGAGGTGCGCAAGCTGGCCGAGCGCACCGCTTCGTCGACCGCCGAGATCGGTGCCATGGTGTCCGAGATCCAGCAACGGACCCGGACCGCCGTCAGCCATATGGAACAGGTCCAGGCGCAGGTCGGCCAGAGCGTGTCGCTGACCGAGGCCACCGGCGCCACCATGAACCGGATCAGCGAAGGCGCCCGCTCGGTCGTCGACGCCATCGGTCAGTACGCGACACTGAAGGCCTGATCGGCATCAGAAGCGGTAACCGAGCCCGGCCGACACGCTGAAGCCGTTGCCGGGCAGGAAGCCCGGCTGGGCGGCGGTTGCCTTGTTGCGGATTGCGTAGCTGCTGGCGTAGCGCTCGTCGGTAATATTGTCCAGTTGCAGGAACAGGCTGAGCTGTTTGTTGCGGCGATAGTCGACCTTGAAGCCGAGCAGTGCATACGGGTCCTGATAGATCGACGACGTATTGGCATGGTCGGTCGGTGTCGCCTGCGGCAGCCAGCGCACATTCGGGCCGAAGCGCCAGTCGCCGGTCCGGTACAGCAGTTCGGCGCTGATCAGATGGCGAGGCACGCCGGCGATCTGATTGCCGGCGAATTCGCCGCCGCGAAAACGGAAATCGCTGTAGGTCCACGCCAGCCGATAGTCGATGGCGCCGCTGGCCGTCACCGGCAGCGAGCCGTTCAGCCCGGCCTCGATCCCCTGGTGGCGGGTACCGCCGGCATAGTTGTAGGTGCCGACCCTGATGCCGTAGCCGTCGGTGGTCGAGATCAGTTCGTCATCGACATCGCTGTAATACGCCGTCAGCGACCCGTTCAGCCGGCCGGCCAGCAGCTCGGCCTCGGTGCCGATCTCGAACGTGGTCGCCTTCTGCACCCCGAGTTTGACCAGTTCCGCGCGGGCGCCGGCCGGATTCTGCGGCGACACTTCCCCACTGACGATTTCCCAGTAGGTCGGTGCCTCGTTGCTGCGGCTGATATTCGCGTAGCCGCGCAGGCCCGGCCTCGGCGTCCAGTTCAGGCCGATTTTTGGCGTGGCATAGTCCCAGGACTGGTCCAGCGACGAGCCGTCGTCGCGGCTGCGCGCATCCCGCACCACATGACTCCACTTGACCTCGCCGACCAGTTGCCAGTCCGGTGCGAACTGCCAGCCGAGCCCGGCCAGCGCCTCGCGGTTTTCCGCCTGCAGCGCATAGTTGCCGAAACGCTGCATCGGCTGGCCGGTCTTCGGGCTGGTCGCATACAGCTCGCGATCCATGTCGCTGCGCGACCACGCCAGCGCCAGCCGGTAATCGAGCTGCCGCCACTTGCCGTCCAGCGTCCACTGCGCGCCGACCGTCTCGCTGCCGGTCACGGTGGTGCTGGTCTGGTTGTTGAAGCGGTCGTCCGTATTCTGCCAGTACACGCCAAACCCCTGCCGCAGTGCGTCGTCTCCCCATTGCGAACGGTTGGCCAGCCGCAGCTGGCGCGCGGCACGGCGCGGGTCGCGGCTGTACACATTCAGCAGCTTGTCCTGCGCGGTATTGCCGTCCCCCATGACGCCGCGCGGATTGCTGTCGATGCGGTCCCTGGGCACCACGGTCGGGATATCGAACTGCAGGTCGGTCCACGACAGATAGCTGCGGTTCTCGAAGCGGTCGCCAAGACGGAAGCCGGTATTGGCCTGCACGCTGCTGCGCGTCGATCCCGAGTGATGACGGTAGCCGTCGTAGTTGTCGGCGCTGACGCTGAGGCGACCGTCGAGCTGCTCGCCCTGCCCGCCGACGGCGGCCTGCAGCGCCTGACGGCCAAAACTGCCGCCTTCCAGCCGCAACTGCCCGCGCCCGTCCGCGCCGGTCATCGACTGGAAGTCCAGCTCGCCGCCGAGCGTGGTCGCCCCCGGCGTCGTCGCGTTGGCGCCGCGCCGCGCGGTAATGAATGCACTGTTGCGCGGTTCGAGCAGGCCGATGATGAATGACCCGTCGGCCTCGTTCAGTGGCAGCCCGTCCTGCAGCAGCAGCACGCCGCGATTGACCGGATTGCTCTGGATACCGGAACCGCGAATGCTCAGCCGGGGCTGGTCCGCGCCGCCGAAAAAGTCCTGGATGATGATGCCCGGCTGGTAGTCGAGCGCATCGCGCAGCGTCGCCAGCCGGGTTTCCTGCTGCGGCTCGGCCAGATTGGTACCACCAGGCACGCGGGCCAGTTTCGCGCGGGCCTGCCCGGCCGTCGGCGCCAGCGGCACGGCCTGTCCTTGCCGGTCGGACACGACCACCGGCGTCAGCACGACTTCGTCATCGGCGAGGGTGGCCGCCGGCAGGGCAGCGGCGATCGCCAGGCCCAGCAGCGGGCGTTGGAACGCATTCGGGAACATCGGAACTCTCTTTCAGGATGGGGGCGCCGCTCAGCCGTGCACGTAGAACATGCTTTTGGCGAGCAGCACGATGGCGACCATGTGACAGAACACGCTGAGGTGGAGACGGCGGAAGCGGACCGAACTCATCTGTCCGCACCCCCGCCAGCGCATGGCGAGCAGGAAGTGGCCGAACACGCTCAGCGCCAGGGCGATCTTCAGCGCCAGCAACGTGCCGAAGCCGCCGGCGAGCGGCGTCATCAGCGCTGCGCGGTGATGCCAGCCAAGGCCGAGGCCGGCGCTGAACAGCACCAGCAGCACCCACGGCATCAGCGACCGGGCACGGGCGGAGATCGCCTGTTCCAGCTCGCGCATCGACGCCGCCGGCATTCGCCTGCGCACGCCTTCCAGGATCAGGACTTCGAAAAACACCGTGCCGATGAAGATCAGCGCGGCAAACAGGTGCAGGATCAGCAGGACGGGATAAGTCATCGGGACAACACTCCGGGGTGGACAAGGGCGGCATGCAGGGCGGCGGCGACCTGGTCGCGGGACTGGCCGGGACGGCGGTCGTCAATATCGAACCGGCGCAGCGAGCCGGCATCGAGCAAGGCACAGCGGTCGACCAGCCCGACCAGTTCGTCCGGGTGGTGGCTGACGCAGATCAGCGCCGCGCGGGTCTGCGCCAGCAAGGAACGGCAGACCTCGCCAAGTGACGCGCGCAGGCCCGGATCAAGCGCGCTGAACGGCTCGTCGAGCAGCAGCAGGTCCGGCTCCAGCGCAAAGGCACGGGCCAGTGCCGCCCGTTGCGCCATGCCGCCGGACAACTGCCCGGGCCAGGCATCAGCCTGTGCGCCCAGGCCGACCCGCTCCAGCCACTCGCCGGCCCGCCGGCGCGCCTCGGTGGCACCGCAGCCGGCGGCACGCAGCGGAATTTCCACATTGGCGCGCACGCGCCGCCAGGGCAGCAGCCGCGGCTCCTGGAACACCAGCAGCGGGTGGGCAAAGTCATTGCGGTAGCCGCCCTGCGATGGCACCAGCAGCCCGGCCGCCAGTTTCAGCAGCGAACTCTTGCCGCTGCCGCTGACACCGAGCAGACCGAGGTGCTCGCCGGGACGCAGTTGCAGATCAACGCCATCGACAATGCGGCGACCGCCGCGATCGATGGATACCCCGCGCAGTTCAAGCATGGTTTGCCTCCTGCCAGCGGGTCAGCCGGCGCTGCAGCGGTTGCTGCACGCTGAATTCGAGGACCGCCACCAGCAGCAGCAACAGCAGCGCCCATGCATACAGCTCGCCGCTGTCGAAGGTGCTGCGGGCATTGGCCAGCGCAAAGCCGGCGCCGCTGTCGGCGCCGAGCACCTCGGCCATCACCACCACCCGCACACCACCGCAGGTGGCAATCAGCAGCGCGGCGGTCAGCGGCGCAGCCAGATGCGGGACATACAGGTGCCAGAGCCGCTGCCACGGCCGCAGCCGGTAGACCGCAGCCATTTCGACCAGTGCCGGGTCGAGCATCTGCATGCCCCTGACCGTGTTCACATACATGCCGGGCGCAACCATCAGCGTGGCGATAAACACCACCATGGCCGAACCGAGGCCGAACCACAGCATGGCCAGCACCACCACGACCACCGGCGGCACCGCCATCAGCAACCAGCGCAGCGGTTCGAGCAGGCCGCGCAGCCGTGGTGACAGACCGGCCAGCAGGCCGAGCGCAAAGCCGGCCCCTGCGCCAAGCCCGACGCCGGCGGCGATGCGCAGCAGGCTGGCCCCGGCCTGGGCATGAAAATCATCGCTGTGCAGCAAGCGCCACAGCGCGGCCAGCGTCTGCAGCGGCGTCGCCATCAGCAGCGGCCCCAGCCGGATCGCGGCCAGTTGCCACAGCAGCAACAGCAGCGCCCCACCGGCCAGCGCCCAGATCCGCGACGTTCGCCGCGAGACGGCAAGACGGGGCGCGCTCATGGTCCGTAGAACCCGACGTCGGGCAGGCGGCCACCGATCGCCTGCGGGTGCTTGTCGGCAATCAGCCGGTACAGCGCTTCCAGTTGCGGACGGACTTCGCTGGCCGGGCGGCTGTCGAGCCGGGTGACGCGGATCGACGCCTCGATGGCGGCGACCGGCAGTTGCGGCAGATGGCGATGCGTCAGTTCGGCGCAGGCACGCGGCTGTGCCGCGCACCAGCGGGCCGAGGCCGCGTACGCGTGTTCGACCACTCGCGACAGCGCCAGGTCCGGTGCGCGGCGTGAACTGGCCATCAGCCCGGCCTGCGGCAGCGCCGGCTGGCCCGGAAAGGCCTCGCGCCACGCCGAAGCCAGACTTTGCGAGCGGTACAGCGGCGCACCGCCGGCCCGGGCATTGCGCCATAGCAGCAGCGACGCCATCGGCTCGCCGAGCACGGCGTGATCGGCCTGTCCGGCCAGCATCAGCGCGACCGCATCCTGCATGTCGCGGGTGCGCCGCAGCGTGACCTTGCCGGCCACGCGCTCCGCCCGCAGCACTTCGTCGAGCAGAATGGCCGGCAGATCGCGCGAGAACGACGTCAGCAGCACCTTGCCGGACAGGTCGGCATAGCGCCTGACCTGCGGGTCGCGGCTGACCAGCCACAGCTGGCCCCATACCGAAATGTTCAGCAGCCGGACCGGCTCGCCGCGATTGGCCAGCAGTGCCGGCAGATTGGCCGGCGCAGCGGTGTAGTCGGCCTGGCCATTGGCCAGCAGCACGCGCAACTGGTCGGGGTTCTGCCACAGCCGGAACGTCACCCGGTCCGCATGGGATTTCAGTGCCCCGCTGTCGATCATGTGCAGCAGCGGGAAGCTGACCACCGATGCCGGCCCGGCCAGTGTCAGCGGCGGGCGCGTCTCCGCCGCACCGGCGGTGCCGGCCAGCAGCAGACACAGCGCGGCCGCGGCATGCCGGGCCGTATTGATTGATTTGATAATACGAATTATTCTCATGCGGTCATTTTCGCTGCATGAGACCCACACCCCCAATGACATATGTCATGACGCAGGAAAAACGCATGCCGGACGTCCCGTCCCTCCCCCTGCTGTCCGGGCACCCGCTGTTTCGCAGCCAGCCGGCCACCGTGCTCGATGCACTGGCCCTCGGCGCGTCGGTGCGGCGGGTGGCGGCGGGCGGACAGCTGTTTCGCGAGGGGGACCCGGCCGGTCATTACTATCTGGTCATCAGCGGCAGCGTCGAGATGCTGCGCTATGGCCAGGATGGCGAAGAGCGGGTATTCCGCCTGTACGAGCGCGGCCAGCTGGTCGCCATCGCGGCAATGTTCATGGCCCATGCGCGCTATCCGATGAATGCGCGCGCACGCACCGACCTGGCCGTCCACCGGCTGTCGCGCGCCGCGCTGCACCAGGTCTGCGCGGCCCATCCTGATATCGCCATGCGCCTGCTCGAGGTCGTCAGCCAGCAGCTGTACCAGCATGTGAACCAGGTGGACTGGCTGACCGGCAGCTCGGCATCGCAGCGGCTGGCGGCCTACCTGCTCGGCCTGCCGCGCACGGCGGACAGTACCGCGGTCCAGCTGCCGCTGAGCCAGCGCCAGCTGGCCGCCCATCTCGGCGTTCGCGCCGAAACCCTGAGCCGGCTGCTGTCCGAATGGACCCAGCGCGGTCTGGTTCGCGGACGGCAACGCACCTGGGCGCTGTGCGACATCGTGCCGCTGCAGCGGCTTGCAAGTGCATCGTCGCGCCCCTTCTGAACGAACCACCGGTCAGGCAATGCAGCCTGCTAAGACGCGTTTAAGTCATGACGGATGTAATGGTCGGGCTTTTTCAGACGGTTGACACCGGCCCCGATGGTGAAACCGGCCAACCGTCTGGCCCGCTGAATGCCGAACCTGGAGTTGCCGTCATGCGTCGCATCCTGATCTGTATGCCGCTGCTGTTGGCCGGCGCCGCCGTACACGCCGCGCCGCCCACGCCGTCCCCCTGCACTGATGCCCCTCGCGCCCAGTGGCTGAGTGATGAACAGTTGCTCAGCGAGGTCAAGCGCATGGGCTACAAGCTCAAGCGCTACGAACAGGAGCGCCAGTGCGTCGAAGTCGAGGGCTGGGACCGTAATGGCCAGCGCGTCGCACTGCGTGTCGACCCGGCCACCGCCCGCATCGTGCAGACTACGTTCAAGTAGCGCCTCACCCCCTCTTTTCCCCGGGTCGGTCATCAACCGGCCTTTTTTATTTTTTGCCGGCTGCGACCGCGTTACCATTCCGCCGGAACCCTTATCGGAGTCAAGGTCATGAGAGTGCTGCTGGTTGAAGACGATCCCCTGCTCGGCGACGGGCTGGAAGCCGGTTTGCGCCAATCCGGTTTCAATGTCGACTGGATGAAGGACGGTGCCGCCGCCCGCGCCGCCATGGCCGCCGCGCCGTATGATGCCGTGGTGCTGGATCTGGGCCTGCCGCGCGTGTCCGGGCTGGACGTGCTGTCCGACTGGCGCCGCCAGCAGGTGATGACGCCGGTGCTGATCCTGACCGCGCGCGATGCGGTCGAGGACCGCATCAAGGGCCTCGACGCCGGCGCCGACGACTATCTGGTCAAGCCGTTTGCCCTCGGCGAGCTGGTGGCCCGGCTGCGCGCGCTGATCCGCCGCTCGCACGGCCGCGCCAATCCGGTGTTCGAGCACGGGACGCTGATCCTCGACCCGAATGCGCGCACCGTCAGCCAGGACGGCCGGGCGGTCGAGCTGACCGCCAAGGAATTCCAGCTGCTGGAACTGTTCCTTGAAAACAAGAACCGCGTACTGCCGCGCGCGCTGCTCGAAGAAAAGCTGTACGGCTGGGCCCAGGAACTGGACAGCAATGCGCTGGAGGTCCACGTCCACCACCTGCGCAAGAAACTCGGCAGCCAGCTGATCCGTACCGTGCGCGGGGTCGGCTACCAGTTGGGCGAGGCATGAAGGTCGGCAGGCTGCGCGGCGTCCCGTCGCTGAAGCGACGGCTGCTGACGGCATTCCTGATCCTGCTGCCTGCGGCGTGGATGGTCAGCGCCGTCATCAACTACCGTGCCGCCTCGCTGGCGGTCAACGAACTGTTCGATACCGAGCAGGCGTTCTTCGCCCAGATCCTGGCCTCGGTCAATCTCGAGGCCCGCGCCCAGGGCTACAAGATCCGCCCGACGCTGCCGCGCACGCTGCACGAACTGTTCGATGACGGCGACGAAGAGGAAATGGACGCCGATATCGCCTTTCAGCTGCGCAACGGCGCCGGCGAAATCATCATCGCCGACATCAACCAGACCGAACTGCCGTTCAGCCGCGACTACAAGGGCTTTTACAACGTCCGCATCGACAACCGCGAATGGCGGCTGTTCTACCTGCACGACCGGAACAACGACGCGTTCGCCCTGGTCGGCCAGCGCATGAAAACCCGCAACAAGCTGGTCAGCCGGCTGGTGCTCGGCCAGATGATGCCGTGGCTGATGGCATTGCCGGCGCTGCTGGTGCTGATGTGGTGGGGGGTGCGCCGCAGCCTGCGCCCGGTCGACCGGCTGGCGCGCGACGTGCGCGAGCGCGCCCCGGACAATCTGGCGCCGATCGCCGCACCGGTGCCGGCCGAAGTCGGTCCGCTGGTGGTCGCACTGAACCGGCTGTTCGCGCGACTGGAAACCACGCTCGCCAACGAGCGCCGCTTTACCGCCGATGCCGCACACGAGTTGCGCACGCCGCTGGCCGCGCTGCGCGTACAGCTGGAAGTGGCGATGATGGCCGGTGACGACGCGTCGCGCCGGCGCGCGCTGGCCAAGGTCATGAGCGGCATCGATCGCGCCACGCGGCTGATAGAGCAACTGCTGACACTGGCCCGGCTCGACCACCTGGCCGCGGCCGATCGACGTCCGGCCGACCTGGCACTGTGCGCACGACGCGCGGTCGTGCTGTGCGCCGACGCCGCCGATACCCGCGCCATCACGCTGACGGCACCGGCCGAGGGCGTGATCTGGCCACTGGCCGGCGACGAAGGCATGCTGGAAATCCTGCTGCGCAACCTGATCGACAACGCCATCCGCTACACCCCGCCGGGCGGCGAGGTATGGGTCGAGTGCGACGCGGCCGCGCTGTCGGTCTGCGACAACGGCCCCGGCGTCGCGCCGGAATGGCTGGAACGGGTCAAGGAGCGCTTCTCGCGACCGGAAGGCCAGCAGGCCAGCGGCAGCGGGCTCGGCCTGTCGATCGCCGAGCGCATCGCCGAGCTGCACGGGCTGAAGCTGACGCTGGACAACCGCCCCGGCGGCGGCTTCATCGCCAGACTGAGCCGGGTCGGCTAGCCATCAAGCAGCGACGGCATCATCACCGTCCGCAGCAGGATCTGCCCGTCGCCCTGGCGCTGGCGGCGGGCGAACCACCATGCCGCGCCCTTCTTGATCGTCAGCATGGTCGGCGTGCCGGTCAGCAGCTGCGAGGCTACCTGGCCAATCCACGGCTGATGGCCGACCACCACCAGTGACTCGCCGCATTCCGGCCAGTCGATGGCCGACAGCACGCGTTCCCACGGCTGGTCCGGATTCAGTTCCGGCAGCACTTGCGCATGCTTGCCCAGGTGCGCGGCCGTCTGCTGCGAGCGGCGCGCCTCGCTGACAAAAATCCGTACCCGGTCCGGCAGGCGCGGCCGCAGCCACTCCGCCATCGATGCCGCCTGCACCTGTCCGCGGCGCGTCAGCGCCCGGTTCAGGTCCGGACTGCCGTCTTCGGCTTCGGCATGTCGCCACAGCACCAGTTCGATCATGGTCGTATCCTTGTTGCAAATCCGGGCCTCCATTGTCGCAGACTGTCGCCTGCAGGCAAAAAATCGCCGCCAATACCGATCCGGGGCGAGGTATTTGGCATAATGCAGGGATGACTTCGCTTCCCGACTGGCAGTCCGCCGTTCCGGCCGACTGCGCCTATCCGGACTGGCTCAGCGAGCAGGGCTCGCTGACCGCCCGCCTGCTCGCCACTGGCCATGCATTCGCTGTCGAACTGCAGGCACTGGAGGCCACCGTTCCGCGCGCCGACGAGGCGGCCTGTCTGGGCATCGCCAGCGACAGCGTCGTGCTGGTGCGCCAGGTCCGGCTGACGCTGGATGGCGTGGCGGTGATTGCCGCCCGCAGCCTGTCGGCGGATGACGGCTGGCGTGCCGTGCTGGACCGCGGCGGCCGCTCGCTCGGCTATTCGCTGTTCGGCGACGACAACGACATTCTTCGCGGCCCGCTCGAATACGCGACCCTGTCCGCCGGCCAGGCGTTGCACCCCGGCGATGGGCCGTCACTGTTTGCACGTCGTTCGACCTTTGCCCGCCACGGCGGGCGGCTGCTGGTGCAGGAGGTTTTCCTGCCCGCCCTGACCGGGTTCCTGCCATGAATCGCGAACGCCTGATTACTTACAGCCAGTTGATGCGGATCGACAAGCCGATCGGCACCTTCCTGCTGCTGTGGCCGACGTGGTGGGCATTGTGGATCGCCTCTGGCGGCGTGCCGCCGCTGCCGGTGCTGGCGATCTTCACCCTCGGCACCTTTCTGATGCGCTCGGCCGGCTGCGTGGTCAACGACTATGCCGACCGCGATTTCGACGGCGCCGTCGACCGGACCCGCCAGCGCCCGTTTCCGCGTGGCGCGGTCAGCAAGAAGGAAGCCCTGCTGCTGGCCGCCGGTCTGGCGCTGCTGGCCGGGCTGCTGATCCTGCCGCTGAACCACCTGACCTGGGCCATGAGTCTGCCGGCACTGTTCCTTGCCGTCAGCTACCCGTTCACCAAGCGCTTCTTCGCCGTGCCGCAAGCCTATCTCGGCCTGGCATTCGGCTTCGGCATCCCGATGGCCTTCGCCGCGATCCAGGACACCATTCCGCTGGTCGCCTGGTGGATGTTCGTCGCCAATGCCTTCTGGACCGTGGCCTACGACACCTGCTATGCCATCACCGACCGCCCGGACGACCTGAAGATCGGCATCAAGACCTCGGCCATTACCTTCGGCCGGCACGATGTGCTCGCCGTCGGCATCTGCCATGCGACCTTCCTGCTGCTGATGGCACTGCTGGGGCCGCAGCTGGGCATGGGCTGGCCGTATCTGGCCGGGCTGGTGGTGGCCGCCGTGCTGATCGGCATCCAGATGGGGCAGATCCGTGGCCGCGACCGCGCGGTGTGCTTCAAGGTATTCCTCGACAACAACCGGGTCGGGCTGGCGATCTTCGTCGGCATCGTCATCGACTATGCGCTGCGCTGACCTGCACCTGCGCGCGGCCGTTGCCGCAGATGCCGCCGCCATTGCCCGCATCCATACCGAGAGCTGGCAGCTGGACTATCGCGACATCCTCAAGCATGCGTATCTGGATGACGAGGCGCCGGCCGAACGGCTGGCGCTGTGGTTGAGCCGGATGGGCGGCGATGCACCGCCACGGGTGCTGCTGGCGGAAAGCGCCGATGGGGTCGTGCTCGGTTTTGTCTGCGTATTTCCCGATGTCGACAGCCGTTTCGGCGCCCTGCTCGACAATCTGCACGTCGCACCGGCCGCCCGTGGCCGCGGCATCGGCCGCCGGCTGCTGGCCGAGGCCTGCCGCGAACTGCGCACGTACGGCCAGTCCGGCGGCATGCACCTGTGGGTCTACGCGGCCAATCGCAGTGCCAGCGGCTTCTTCCGCCGCTATGGCGGCAGCGAGGTCACGCGGGAAACCATCGTCACGCCGGATGGCGGCACCACCATCTCGCTGTGCTATCACTGGCCGAACCTGGACATGCTGGCGGCGGATACCGGCGCGCGCGACAGCGGCAAATAGCCGGCCGCTCAGCGCCGGACCCGCAGCGGCCCCGGCAGGCGGGCGAAATGCTCGGCCAGCGCCGTGATCTCGTCAGCGGTCAGCCCGGTCACCTGCGCCTGCATGATGGCGTTGCGGCGGGCGCCGTGCTGGTAGTCGGCCAGCGCCCGGGCCAGATAGTCGGCATGCTGGCCGGCCAGCGCCGGAAAGTCATCCGACACGCCCCGCCCGTCGGCGCCATGACAGGCCGCGCACTGGGTCCGCGCCCGCTCCTCCACACCGACCGCCCGCGCCGTACCGGACGCCAGCAGCACGGCGATGGCCAGCAGCAGGGCTGCACCTTCTCCGCAACGGGTCATTTTCCGCTCCCGTAGAAAGCCGCCAGATCGGCGATATCCTGGTCGGACAGGCTGCGGGCAATCGCCTGCATGCCCGAGTGGCTGCGTTCGCCGGCACGATATGCATGCAGCGCCGCTTCCAGGTAACGCGCTTTCTGTCCGCCAATCAGCGGCACCGAATACACCGCCGGATAGGCGGTGCGGTAGCCGGGAATGCCGTGACAGCCGGCGCACATGGCGGTCTTGTCGCGTCCGGCGGCCGGATTGCCGGGCGCAGCCAGCGCCGGCAGCGTACAGACGGCGGCGAGCAGCCACCATGAAGGCAGTCGGAGCATGGGCACGGTCCTTTGTCCTGACAGCCATCGCACAGGCGATGACAACCGGTTTATAGCGGCTGTCGCCGCCGGCTGCCATGGCGGAATGAACGCGGGAGACTTACTCCTGGCGTGCCGCCTGACGTGCCCGCCAGGCGGCGACGATGCCGTCGATGCCGGACAGCTCGGTCATCACCTCGCAGCGCGGCCGCGAGCGCAGCCCGCGGCAACCGGCGCCGCCGACCCACAGCTCGACGTCCGGCGGCAGCAATTCCAGCAGCGATGCCGTCGCATCCTGCACGTCGCCGTCATAGGCGCCGGAGAACGACAGCGCGACCACGTCGGCATCGTGCTTGACCGTGGCGTGCGCGGTATCGGTAAACGGCATTTCCGGACCGAAGGCCAGGGTTTCGCAGCCGGCCAGCCGCAGCATCGCCTCGACCATCAGCACGCCGATCACGTGCTGTTCGCCGGGACAGGTGGTCAGGATCACCCGCGGGCGCTCGGCCGGCATCGCCAGCCGCGCCAGTGCCTCGCGCAGCACGCGGTTGATCTGTTCGGTGTACAGATGCTCTTCGTAGACTTCGATTTCGCCGCGCATCCAGGCACTGCCGACCTGCTCGATGGTCTCGCTGAGAAAGTCGCAGACGAACGGACGGGTGCCGAGGGTATCCAGCTGGATGTGCAGATAGTCGCGAACGGCGTAATGGTCGCGTCCGCGCAGCAGGCGGACCATGTCATGGGTCGACGGCGAGGCCTCGCGGCGCGGCTCGTGCACGTCGATCATCCGTTCCAGCGCGTCGCTGTCGAGGTGCATGACCTTGCCCGGCCGGAAGCCGAGGTCCATCAGCCGGCGTACCAGCCGCAGCTTGTCGATCTGTTCGCGCGGATACAGCCGGTCACCCTGGTCGTCACGGGCCGGCTCGGGAAAGCCGTAACGCCGTTCCCACATGCGCAGCAGATCCTTGGCGATGCCGGTCTCGCGCTCGACGGCGCTGATGGGCAGTCCGTGCGGTATCAGGTTCATGGGGTCCATGCCGTAGGCAATGTAGGGGGTGCGCCGATTATGCCATGCGTGATCCGGCCGGCACCGGCCGGATCACGCAATGGCGAACTCAGACGCGCAGCAGCTCGACTTCAAACACCAGCGTGGCATTCGGCGGAATCACGCCGCCGGCGCCACGGGCGCCATAGCCGAGCGAGGCCGGAATGGTCAGCTTGCGCTTGCCGCCGACCTTCATGCCGCTGACGCCTTCGTCCCAGCCCTTGATCACATGGCCGGCGCCAAGCGGAAAGCTGAACGGCTGGGCGCGGTCCACGCTCGAATCGAACTTGGTGCCATCGGTCAGCCAGCCGGTGTAATGCACGGTGACTTCGCGGCCGGCACGGGCCTCGTCGCCGGTACCGACTTCCAGTTCTTCAATCACCAGTCCGCTGTCGGTGGTCGTTGTGCTCATGTGTGTCTCCTCGTGGGGGTCAGATCCGGATGGCGGCGCGGGCGGCGGCAGGATGCCAGAGCCGACGCCGGGGATGCCGATTGTAAGCAGGATGAGGCGCAGGACAAAGCCCGACCGGCGGGACGACCCGACCACCGGGGCTTGCCAGCAGGCGCGCACTGTCTATAACCACAGGACAACACCATAGCGGCAGCCCGCGGCTGCCGGGGAAACGGGTGGGCGCCCTCTGCGCGCTTGCCCTTCCGGGAGAGGGGACGTTCTGCCCCGCTGCGTCAGCCTTCGCACCCGACTCCGCCGCCCGACCGGGATGGCGAACCGCTCACCGCTGCCGAGGAAAGCCGCCATGGACATCACACACGCCCCCGTCACCCGTCCGCCCGCCGTGCGTCATGTCGACGCCGCCGCCCCCCTGTCGTGGCTGCTGCATGCCCTGCTCGACTTTCGCCGCGCACCGGCCGTCAGCCTGTTCTACGGCGCCGCCTTCGTGGTCATGGGCTATCTGATGTTCTTCTATTTCGGCAACCGGCCGGAATACGTGATCACCTGCGCAACCGCCTTCCTGCTGCTGGGCCCGTTCCTGTCGATCGGGCTGTACGACATTGCGCAACGGCTGGAACAGCACGGTGAAGTCCACCTGCTGCCGACGCTGACCGCCTGGCGGGCGAACCTGCCCGGCATCACGCTGTTCGCGGTGATGCTGGCCATGCTGGTTTTCTTCTGGTTCCGGATTTCGCAGCTGATGTTCGCGCTGTTCTATACCGGCGACATCCCGGCGCTGTCCGATATCGTCGCCAATGCGTTCACGGCCGGAAACCTCGGTTTCCTGGTGGTCTATTTCGGACTCGGGCTGATCTTCGCCGCCGTGGCCTTCAGCTTCAGCGTGGTGGCCATCCCGATGATGCTGGATCGCAATGTCGACACCGTGACCGCAATCCTGACCAGCCTGCACGCCACGGCGAAGAACATCCCCGCCATGCTGGTCTGGGCCGGGCTGATCGCGCTGCTGACGGTCATCGGCTTCGCCACCTTTGCGGTGGGGCTGGCGATCCTGATGCCGCTGATCGGGCTGGCCAGCTGGCACGCGTACCGCGCCCTGGTCGAGTGAGGCCCGCGGGGGGCGGATTGCCCGTCCCCCGTCCCCTGCCTACCTGGCCGCCGTATGCAGGGTTTTCATTGCCGAGGCGAAGTCGCCGTCGCGCACCTGCGGCAGCACGTCCAGCGCATGGTTCATGGCAATGTCGATCAGGGTCTGCTCTTCGGCGCGCGGGCGCTTCAGTACGAAGTTGACCACTTCATTGCGATCGCCGGGATGACCGATGCCGAGTCGCAGCCGCCAGAAATCCGGACCGCCGAGTGCCGCGATGATGTCCTTCAGCCCGTTGTGGCCGCCATGGCCACCGCCGAGCTTGAACCGGGCAGCACCGGGCGGCAGGTCGAGTTCGTCATGAACGACCAGGATTTCATCCGGCATGATCTTGAAGAATTTCGCGACCGCAGCCACCGCGCGCCCCGAGGCGTTCATGTAGGTCTGCGGCCACAGCAGATGCAGCTCGCCGGCACGCGCATACTGGCCGAAGAACTTGGCTTCGAGGCGCGGCGTGGCCCGTTCCTGGTGTGCAATCTGGTCCAGGAACCAGAAACCGGCGTTATGGCGCGTATCGGCGTAGTCCGGCCCGGGGTTGCCGAGGCCGACGATCAGGCGAATCTGACTCATGGCTCAATGGGATTCTGGGGAGAGTGAATGAAAAAACGGCCCGCTGCAGGCAGCGAGCCGTTTTGTCGTGTACGCGCAGAAACTCAGGCGCGGGCCACGGCCAGGTCGTGACCGCGGCGCAGCGATGCCAGTTCGGCACCTTCCGGCAGCTTCAGGTCCGACAAGTGGATGGCTTCGCCGGCTTGCAGCGTGCTCAGGTCCACCACCAGCGACGACGGCAGGTTGGCCGGCAGGGCCACGACTTGCACTTCGCTGACGATGCGGCTGATCAGCTTGCCACCCAGCTTCACCGCCGGCGAGATGTCGGCGTTGATGAAGGACAGGCGAACCTTGGCGGTCAGCGGCACGTTGGCTTCCACGCGCTGGAAGTCGGCGTGCAGCACTTGTTGCTTGTACGCGTGCTGTTGCACGTCGCGCAGGATGACCTGCTCGGCAGCGCCATCAACGATCATGTTCAGCACCGAGCCGTGGAAATCGTCATCCTTCAGCGCGTAGAACAGGGTGTTGTGGTCGAGCGAGATGGCCTTGGCTTCGCCATTGCCATAGATCACGCCCGGAACCTGACCAGCGCGACGCAGGCGGCGGCTCGCACCAGACCCCTGATCGTCACGCTTTTGAGCGATAACTTCGATAGTCATTGTGATACTCCAGTTGGGACACCGGCCGCGACCAGCCGGCGTTGTGACGGGCGCTTGTGCGCCCGGAAATCAATCCATGAACAGATAGCTCACCGATTCTTCGTTATTGATGCGGCGCAGCGTCTCGCCAAGCAGACCGGCGATGGACACCACGCGGATGTTCGAGCAGGCCAGCGCTTCTTCGGACAGCGGGATGGTATCGGTCACGACCACCTGGTCGATCTCGGAAGTCTTGATCCGCTCGACCGCCTGACCCGAGAACACCGGGTGGGTCGCATAGGCCAGCACGCGGGCAGCACCCTTGACCTTCAGCGCGGCGGCCGCCTTGCACAGGGTGTTGGCAGTATCGATCATGTCGTCGACGATCAGACAGGTCCGGCCCTGGATGTCACCGATGATGTTCATCACTTCGGCCACGTTGGCCTTCGGACGACGCTTGTCGATGATCGCCAGGTCGGCATGCAGCGCCTTGGCCATGGCACGGGCACGCACCACACCGCCGATGTCCGGGCTGACCACGGTCAGGTTCTCGATGCTCTGCGACTGGATGTCCTTCAGCAGCACCGGCGTGGCGTAGATGTTGTCCACCGGAATGTCGAAGAAGCCCTGGATCTGGTCGGCATGCAGGTCGACGGTCAGGATGCGGTCGATACCGGCCGACGTCAGCATGTTCGCCACCAGCTTGGCGGTGATCGGCACGCGGGCCGAACGCGGACGGCGGTCCTGGCGGGCGTAGCCGAAGTACGGGATGGCTGCCGTGATCCGGCCGGCCGACGCGCGCTTCAGCGCATCGACGGTGGTCAGGATTTCCATCAGGTTGTCATTGGTCGGCGCACACGTCGACTGCAGCACGAACACATCGCGTCCACGGACATTTTCCAGCAGCTCGATGGCGACTTCGCCATCGCTGAAGCGGCCCACGTCGGCGCGGCCGAGGGTGATGTCCAGGTGTTTGACGACACTGTGTGCGAGTTCTGGGTTGGCGGTCCCGGTAAAGACCATCAAGCTGTCGTAAGCGGCCATGTGTATTCCGATTCAAGACAAACAAAAAGCGTGTAAGTCCGATTTAACTTACACGCTTGCGTTATGCTTTTATTCGCACTTTTCGTATTGGATTGGCTGGGGAGGTAGGGATCGAACCTACGAATGTCGGAATCAAAATCCGATGCCTTACCACTTGGCGACTCCCCAGTATAACCGTCAATCCGTCTCGTACAGCGGATGATCCTGCAGTCCCTTGACCACGAATCCCCGATATTCGTCCGACACGGATCGGTAAACTGTATTTGCTTGCTGCTCCGTTTCGCATTCCAGAAAAACGCAACTTCCGGAACCCGTCATCAACGCCGGACCAAACTCACTCAGTCGTTGATGGCACTTTGCAACCTGCGGAAACTCTTGGAAAACAACGCTTTGCATGTCGTTCCTGCGTCGCGTCACATCCGAGAGGCTTCGCATTATGGAGATGGTCGAATTGCGTGTCAACAGCTCCGACGCGAAAATTTTCGCAGTCGGCACATGCGCGTCCGGATGCAGCACCACATACCAGGCGTCCGGCACGACACAAGTCGTTAATTCTTCACCGATTCCGCTCGCGAACGCCGGGCGTCCATAAATGAAAACCGGCACATCGGCGCCAAGGGTCAAACCGAGCATTTGCAGCGCGGTTCTGGACAACCCGCAGCCCCACAGCCGATTCAATGCCAGCAAAACCGTAGCCGCATCCGAGCTGCCGCCGCCCAGACCGCCGCCCATCGGGATGCGCTTGTCGATCCGGATCGAGGCGCCCAGTCGCGTGCCGCTGGCCGCCTGCAGCGCCCGGGCGGCGCGCACGGTCAGGTCCAGGGCCGGGTCGACGCCGGGCGTCGGCGTGTCCAGCACGATGGCGCCATCGTCACGCACGGCCAGTTCGATGGTGTCGCACAGGTCGATAAAGCGGAACACTGTCTCCAGCAGGTGATAGCCGTCGGCGCGGCGGCCGACGACATGCAGTGACAGATTGAGTTTGGCGGGAGCGGGAAAGGCGTGAAACGTCATGCGATCGGACCGGGAAAGACAGGAAGGGACGGCGCGGCTTATTGCCAGCCGTTGATGGCGAACCTGATTTCCAGGTCGCTGCCGCGGGTCAGCGTGACGCGGGTCGGGCGCGGACCGGCCGGGGTGTCGACCGGACTCTCGGCGACGATGCGCCAGCCGTCCTGGACAAAGCCGGCCCCGTCCTGCTGCCAGGCGCCGGGGGCCGGACGGCCGAGGATCCACCAGCCGAGGTTGTCGAGCGGCAGCGGCCAGCCCAGTTCGGCCTCGGTCAGTTGCTCGGTGTCGGCCGCGCAGCGTTCGCGCTGGTGGGCCACCAGGCATACGGCATCACGCTGGCGGTTCAGTGTGGCGACGATCTGGCCCAGCGGCGACATGACCGCGACGTCATCGACGCCGGCGACCCGTTTCCAGTCGAAATTGCCGTAGTGCCCCTTGCCGGTCGCCTTGACCGCCAGACGGCCGTCGATGCGGAAGTCGGGGGCCTCGGCCTGATGACCGGCATCGACCGGCGCCATCGGCCGCAGCTGCGCACAGGCGGCCATCAGCACGACCGGCAGCAGCGCCAGCAGCCGATGCCAGCGGCTCATGGCTGCACCTTCAGCCGCTTGACCGTCTCGGCCAGCACGTCGCTGTCCGGGTGCAGGGTCAGCATGTTGGCGGCCAGCGCGCGCGCGTCAGCGACCTTGCCCTGTTTGACCAGCACTTCGATCATGTGGGCGGCGATCTCGCCATCCGGCAGTGCCGCATACGCGCGCTGCAGCCAGTCGTAGGCTTCGGTCAGCCGGCCCTGCCTGAACAGGACCCAGCCCATGCTGTCCATGACCATCCCGTTGTCGGGGCTGTCGGCCAGCGCCTTTTCGATCAGTTGCCGGGCTTCGGCCAGCTTGATGCCGCGATTGGCCAGCGTGTAGCCGAGTGCGTTCCGGGTCTGCATCGAGTTCGGATCGAGCTTCAGCGCGTGGCGCAGATCGCTTTCGGCCTGGCCCGGGCGACCGAGCTGGTCGGCGAGAATGCCGCGCTCGTACCACAGCTCCAGCGCGGCCGGATACTTGCGCAGCGCCGTGCTCAGGATCGCGTAGGCACGGTCCTGCTGGCCGGCGTCACGCGCCAGCTGGGCGCGCCACAGTTCCAGCCGTGCCGGTTCCTTCAGGTCGGGCCCCAGCTTCTCGATACGGGCCAGTGCGGCGTTCAGCTGGCCGGACTGGGCTTCGAGGCTGGCGATGCGCGCCTGTGCCTGCGGATAGTACGCACCCTGACCGACCTGCTCGTAATAGGCACGGGCCTGCTCGGGGCGTTTCTGTTCGTCCTCCATCTGTCCCAGCGTCAGCAGGATGAAGGCCGGGTCACGATAGCCGGCCGCACTGGCCGCCTTCAGGTGACGCTCGGCATCGTCATAGTCCTTGTGCTCGTAGTCGAGGATGCCGATCGCGTACAGGATGTCGGGGTTGTTCGGGTTGCGCTTGTCCAGCCGGGTGAATTCGGCCCGGGCCTGGTCATATTGCCGGTCAGCCACCAGCAGCCGCGGGTAGGACAGCTGCAGTTCCAGCGGCGACTTCGGCCGGTCGGCCAGCGCCTGTTTCAGGAACGGCGCGGCCAGGGCCGGACGCAGTGCACGCAGCCGCTCGACCCGCCACATGACCGGGATCACCCAGTCCGGCCGCGATGATGCCAGCTGGTGGATCGCCTGATCGGCGACCGCATCGGCACCGACTTCAGTCGCCGAGGCCGACAGCGCAAAGCGCGATTCCGGCAGTGTCGGGAAACGCTGGGCCAGTTCCTGCACGACTTCGTAATTGCCCTGCTTGTCCGCCTGACGCGGGGCAAGTACCGCGATATGGCTGAACAGCGCCGGCGCACGCGACGGCACGCTCAGCAGCGAATCGAACAGCGGCCGCGCCTCGGCCAGCCGGCCGGTGCGGGCCAGCGCCAGTGCCAGCTGCAGCCGCGCCTGCTCGGACTCGGGGTCCAGCGCGCTCCACAGCGACAGCGATGCCAGCGCCATGTTCAGGTTGCCACCGACCAGCGACAGTTCGGCCGCCCGCCGCGCCAGGCGCGGATCGCGGACTTCCTGCGCCAGCTCCAGATAGGTACTGGCCGCGGCGGCGGTCTGGCCGTTCTGCGCCGCGTACTCGCTGGCCAGCAGACCGAACAGCAGGTCCTCGTTCATCTCGACCTTCGGCAGACGCGCTTCTTCCTCGGCACGGGCCTCGTTCTGGGCGGTCAGCAGGTCGGCCTCGGAGCCGCCGGGCGAACCGGTAACGGGTTTGGCGGTACTCGCGCAGGCAGCGAGCAACAGGGTCAGCAAAAGTCCGAGTGCCGGGCGATGAAGGTTCATGAAGTCGTTCTGCCGCAGGAGAAGTGGACAAAGAGGTTGATACTTTTCAGCATAACACGCCGCTCAGCAGCATTCCGTACCGTATCATCGCGCGTTATCGTATTTTGCTGCCGCCTGAATCGATGCCCGAACTCCCCGAAGTCGAAACCGTGCGCGCCGGCCTGACGCCGCACATCACCGGCCGGACCGTCACCGACGTCACTATTCGCGATCCGCGCCTGCGCTGGCCGATCGATCCTGCCCTGCCCGCCCACCTGACCGGCCTGACGGTACGCAGCGTGTCGCGCCGTGCCAAATACCTGCTGATCGACTTCGGCCAGGAATGCCGGCTGATCATGCACCTCGGCATGTCCGGCAGCATCCGCATGGTCGAGACCGGCCTGGCGCCGGAAAAACATGACCATCTGGATCTGGTGTTCGGCGCCAGCACGCTGCGTTTTCGCGACCCGCGCCGCTTCGGCGCAGTGCTCTGGCATATCGGTCCGCCCGAACTGCACCCGCTGCTGGCGCGGCTGGGGCCGGAACCGCTGTCGGAGGAGTTCGATGGCGCGCGGCTGTATGCCGCCACCCGCAGCAAGCGCGCAGCCATCAAGACCGTGCTGATGGACAACCATGTAGTGGTCGGCGTCGGCAATATCTATGCGAACGAGGCGCTGTTCGCCGCCCGCATCGATCCGCGCCGCGCCGCAAACAGCCTGGATGCCGATGCCTGCGCGCGGCTGGTCGCGGAAGTGCGTGAAGTGCTGACCCGTGCCATTGCCGCCGGCGGCAGCACGCTGCGCGACTTTACCGACGCCATCGGCAAGCCCGGCTACTTCCAGCAGACCTATGCGGTCTACGGCCGCGACGGCTGGCCATGCCCGGTCTGCGGCGGTCCGGTCGCCAGCGTGCGCATCGGCCAGCGCTCCAGCTTTTACTGCCCGCACTGCCAGTGCTGATGCGCTTTGCGTCCATCAGGGTTTTTTGAGATCGTAGCCAATTGCAGGTATTTTCAGCGTCATGAACAACCGTCTTCCCCTGCCCGGCCGCCTGTGGCGCGTCGCCCGCCTGCTCGGCCACCTGATGGCCGGCCTCGGCCTGGTTTCCTTCCGCTACGGCAAACTGAATCGCGCCGGCCGCGCTCACGCCGGCCGCGACTGGTCGCGGCGCCTGCTGCGGCTGACCGGTGTCGAGATCCGCGTCATCGGCAACCAGCCGGAGCTGATTCCGGCCAATACGCTGCTGGTCGCCAACCACGTGTCGTGGCTGGACATCTTCGCCATGTGCAGCGTGTCGATGTCACGCTTTGTCGCCAAGAGCGAGATTCGCCGCTGGCCGGTGCTCGGCTGGCTGGTGACCCGTGCCGGCACGCTGTATATCGAACGTGGTTCGCGGCGCGATGCGATGCGCGTCAACGACATGCTGGCCAATGCCATGCTCAGCGGGGACGCGATGGCGGTCTTCCCCGAAGGCACCACCACCGACGGTGCCCGGCTGCTGCCATTCAAGGCGTCACTGTTCGAGTCGGCGCTGCGCGCCGGCAGCGTGGTGCAACCGGTTGCCATCCGCTATCTGAACGCCAGTGGCGAGCTGTCGACGGCCGCGCCGTACATCGACCAGATCCACTTTCTCGGCTCGGTCTGGCGGCTGCTCAGCGAACGCCAGACCATTGTCGAACTGACCTTCCCCACGCCGTACCATGCCGTCAACCAGAGTCGCCACCAGCTGGCGCTGACCGCCTACGCCCGTATCGCCGGCGCGCTCAGGCTGCCTGCTGGACAGGACGAAACGTGGGACATGGCAGCTGAAACGCCTGCCGATCAGACAGCCTGACCGCCGTCAGGCTGCCGCCCCACAGGCAGCCGGTATCGATGGCCAGCACACGGTCGTCCAGCCGCAGTCCCAGTGCCGACCAGTGGCCGAAGATCAGCGGCGTATCGCTCCAGCGCGGGTTCGGCGCATCGAACCAGGCGATCAGGCTGGCCGGTGCATCGGCCAGTTCGCCCTTGAAGGCCAGATCCAGTTCGCCGTCGCGGGTGATCAGCCGCATGCGCGTCATCACGTTGACGATCATCCGCAGCCGGTCGATGCCTTTCAGGTCGTCGCTCCAGCGAACCGGCTTGTTGCCGTACATGCGGCTGAAAAAGGCCCGGTAGTTCGGCCCGGACAGTTCGGCTTCCACTTCTTCAGCCAGACGCAGGGCCTTGCGGATGCTCCATGACGGCAGCAGCCCGGCGTGGACCATCGCATAGCCTTCGCCCGCGATCATCAGCGGCTGCATGCGCAGCCAGTCGAGCAGAATCTTGCCGTCGGCGGCATCCAGGATGTCGAGCAGCGTATCGTCCGGCTTGACCCGGCCAAAGCCTTCCGACACTGCCAGCAGGTGCAGGTCATGATTGCCGAGCACCATGCTGAGGCTGTCCTGGTACTTGAATGCCCAGCGCAGCATGCCGAGCGAATCCGGCCCGCGGTTGACCAGATCGCCGGTCAGCCACAGGTGGTCGCGTGACGGGGAGAAGTCGATCAGGCGGAGCAGTTGTTCGAATTGACGGAAGCAGCCCTGAATGTCGCCGATCGCGTAGGTGGCCATGTTTTCTCCAGATATTTGCATCATCAGGCCGGCGCCGGTCCTGCTGGCGCCTTTCGTGCCCGGCCCGTACCAGTGGTCTGCCTGGCGGGTCAGGCCGATCTTACCTGATAGAATACGACGCCTTGTTGACGAACTCAGGAAGCCACAGGCCCGCACGATGTCCATCGCCGATATGAATCCGCCGCAGCGCGCGGCGGTCCGCTACCTTGACGGCCCCCTGCTGGTGCTGGCCGGCGCGGGCAGCGGCAAGACGCGGGTCATCACGCAGAAGATCGCCTATCTGGTTCGCGAAGGCGGAATGTCGGCGCGCAATATCGCCGCCATCACCTTCACCAACAAGGCGGCGCGCGAGATGCTGGAGCGGGTCGGCAAGCTGCTGCCGGCCGACGCGTCGCGCGGACTGACCGTCAGCACCTTCCACTCGCTAGGCCTGCAAATTCTGCGCCAGGAAGCGCCGCGCGTCGGCTACAAGCCGCAGTTTTCGATTCTCGATTCGGCCGATGCCGCAAAGATCATCTCCGATCTGCTCGCCACCACCAGCAAGGACGAGATCCGCCGGGTGCAGAGCCAGATCTCGCGCTGGAAGAACGACCTGCTGGCGCCGGAAAGCGCGCTGGTCGGCGCCGGCAACGAGTTCGAGCGCATTGCCGCCCGCATCTATCTGAACTATCAGGATACGCTGCTCGCCTACCAGGCAATGGACTTCGACGACCTGATCCGACTGCCGGTGCGGCTGTTCGAGACCGACCGCGAAGCGCTGGAAAAATGGCAGGCGAAGCTGCGCTATCTGCTGATCGACGAATACCAGGACACCAATACCTGCCAGTACCTGCTGGTCAAGCTGCTGGCCGGCGTGCGCGGCATGTTTACGGCAGTCGGCGACGACGACCAGTCGATCTACGCCTGGCGCGGCGCCAATGTCGAGAATCTGGCGCAACTGCCGCGCGACTATCCGCGCCTGCACGTGATCAAGCTGGAGCAGAACTACCGTTCGACCGCCCGCATCCTGCGCGCGGCCAACAGCGTGATTTCCAACAATCCGAAGCTGTTCGAGAAGCAGCTGTGGAGCGAACTCGGGCTCGGCGAGCCGCTGCGGGCCGTGCAGTGCCGCGACGACGATGGCGAAGCGCACATGGTCGCCCAGCGGCTGCTGGCGCACAAATTCGAACACCGGACCGATTTCCGCGACTATGCCGTGCTCTACCGCGGCAATCACCAGGCGCGGCTGATCGAGCAGGTATTCCGCGAACACAAGATTCCGTATGCCATTTCCGGCGGCCAGTCGTTCTACGACCGGGCGGAAATCAAGGACGTGCTCGGCTATCTGCGCCTGATCGCCAACCCGGACGACGACCCGGCCTTTATCCGCGCCGTGACCACCCCCAAGCGCGGCATCGGCAATACCACGCTGGAAAAGCTTGGCGCCTATGCCGGCGAGCGCCATGTCTCGCTGTTCACCGCCGCACGCGAGCACGGTCTGCAGGGCCGCATCCAGCCGGCGCAGCTCGAACCGCTGCAGCAGTTCTGCGACTATATCGAACGGATGGGGTTCCGCGCCGTGCGCGAACCGGCCGGTCCGCTGATCCGCGAACTGCTGACGGCCATCCGCTACGAGCAGTGGCTGTATGACAGCGAGGAGCCGCGTCCGGCGGAAAGCAAGTGGAAGAACGTGCAGGAGCTGTGCGGCTGGCTGGAACGCAAGGGCGAGGCCGATGGCAAGAACCTGGTCGAGCTGACCCAGACCATCGCCCTGATCACGCTGCTCGAGGGTCGCGAGGGCGAAGAGGCGCCGGATGCGGTGCGGCTGTCCACGCTGCACGCGTCCAAGGGGCTGGAATACCCGCATGTATACCTGATCGGCTGCGAGGAAGGCATCCTGCCGCATCAGGAATCGATCGACACCGGCATGGTCGAAGAGGAACGCAGATTGATGTATGTCGGCATTACCCGCGCGCAGCGCACGCTGACCCTGAGCCACTGTGTAAAGCGCAAGCGCGCCGGCGAATGGGTGTTCTGCGAACCGTCGCGCTTTATCGGCGAGATCAACGGCGACGATATCCGCTTCTTCGGCAAGCCCGGCCAGCCGCAGCAGGTGACCCGCGACGAGGGCAAGGCCAGGCTGGCCAATCTGCGCGAGATGCTGGCCTCGAAGCGCAAACCGGCGGAGTAATGGCATGATCATCCGTCCGCACAAGTCGTCGCTGCAGTTGCTGTTCGTCTGGCACGGCTCGATTCTCCGCCGCATTCTGCCGCAGCTGGGCATCGTGTTTGTCATTTCGGTGTTCTGCGTGCTGGCCACGCCGTGGTGGGCCCACCTGTTTCCCGGGGAAGTGCTGAACCTGCAGCCGTTCACGCTGATGGGGCTGGCGCTGGCAATCTTTCTCGGCTTCCGCAACAGCGTCAGCTACAACCGGTTCTGGGAAGCGCGCCAGCACTGGGGCAGCCTGCTGATCAATGCCCGGTCGCTGACGCGACAGGTGCTGTCGCTGGTGTCGCCGCTGCATGCCGACTGCCGCCGGCACATGGTCAACGGCCAGATCGCCTTTGCCCACTCGCTGCGCCACCAGTTGCGCAACGACGACGCCCAGGCCGACCTGGACCGGCTGCTGCCGGCCGAGGTGGCCGCGCGCATCGGCAGCGCACGCTTCAAGCCGGCCATGCTGCTGCTGTGGCTCGGTGAAACCGCCAGCCAGGCCCACCGGCACGGCTGGATCAGCGACCTGCAACTGCAGTCGATGGACCGCAGCCTGTGCACGCTGTCGGAGGTGGTCGGCGCGTGCGAACGCATTGCCGGCACGCCGATCCCGTATACCTATCACGTGCTGCTGAACCGCACGGTAATGGTCTACTGCCTGCTGCTGCCGATGGCCCTGTCCAGCAGCATCGGCTGGCTGACGCCGCTGATCTCGACCTTTATCGCCTACACCTTCTTCGGTCTGGACGAAATCGGCGAGGAAATCGCCGATCCGTTCGGCGTCCAGCCGAACGACCTGGCGCTCGGTGCGATCTGCCACACCATCGAGACCTCGCTGCGGGAAATGCTCGACGATGGCGACGCCCTGCCGCTGGAGCCCGAGCCGCGCCACTTCGTGCTGCACTGAGGCGCGGCCCGTGCCCGCCGCTCAGGCCGGCTGCAGCCAGTCCGGGTGGCTGCGGTCCTCGCCGCGCACGCAGGCGAAGTAGCGCGCCTGCAGTGCCCGGGTTACCGGCCCGGGCCGGCCGTCGCCGATCTGCCGCCGGTCGAGTTCGACCACCGGCGTCACTTCGGCCGCCGTGCCGGTGAAGAACATCTCGTCCGCCAGGTACAGGTCGTCGCGCGTCAGCCGCCGCCGGCTGGTGGTCAGCCCCATATCGGCCGCCAGCGCGATCACCGTGCGCCGGGTGATGCCGTCCAGCGCGCAGGCGCTGTCCGGTTCGATCAGTTCACCATCGCGGACGATAAACACGTTTTCTCCCGAGCCCTCGGCCACGTAGCCATCGCCATCCAGCAGCAGCGCCTCGTCGTAGCCGTCCCGGCGCACTTCGCGGCAGGCCAGAATGGAGTTCGCGTAGCCGGCCACCGCCTTGACCCGGAACAGCTGCGCATTCGGCGAGGCGCGGACGAAGGACGAGGTCTTGACCCGGATACCGTTGTCCAGCGCGCCGTCCCCCAGATACGCGCCCCATTCCCATGCGGCAATCATGCCGTGGGTGGACGCGCCGGCCGGGTCGACCCCGGCCTTTTCCGCGCCGAGAAACAGCAGCGGCCGCAGATAGGCCGATGTCAGCCCGTTGCGGCGCACGGCCTCGCGGCAGGCGTCGGCCAGCGCATCGGCCGACCAGTCGAGGTCGAGTGCCATCAGCCGGGCAGAGTCGCGCAGCCGGCGGATATGGTCGTCCAGGCGAAACAGGGCGGGACCGCTGGCGGTCGGATAGGCACGGATGCCCTCAAAACAGCCATAACCATAATGCAGGGTATGGGTCATCACGTGCACCCGGGCATCGCCCCAGGGCAGCCATTCACCATCCATCCAGATCCAGCCGTTGCGTTGTTCCATGCTCATTTTTCGTACTCCATCGATGTCCGGGGAAAGGGAAAACCACTGGCCACCCCGGATCGGGATGGGGCACGCGTCGCCGCTGGCCGGCAGGGGTGGAGCCGGCAGATCACGGACAACGCATGGCGCGTGTCGGTAGGGACAGACTGGCGGGGATCGGGAAGGCGGACAAATGAAAGTTTCCGCTCGCAGATGAATCATTTTCATCCGAAGCGAAACCAGACCGGGAAAGGGTCAGCCGCGGGCGCGGTGGACCAGCCAGCGAATGAAGTCGGTGATCCACGGCTGCGCATGGCCGCGTGGCAGCGCCACCGCGTAGAAGGCCCGGTCCGGGCACGCGCATGGCAGCGGGCGGACCAGGGCGCCGCTGTCCAGATACGGCGCCGCCAGCGCGTCGACCATCAGCGCCACGCCCTGCCCGGCCACGGCAGCCTCCAGCATCAGCAGGGCATCGTTGAATCTCGGCCCGCGTTCAGGCTCGGGCACGCTCAGGCCGGCGGCGGCGAACCAGCGCGACCATGACAGCAGCGGGTGGCGCAGCAGGCGGGTATGCAGCAGGGCGGACGGATCGGGCAGGCCGTCCAGGGTATTGAACAGCGCCGGACTGCAGACCGGGAACACGGTCGCATCGAACAGCTTCCAGGCATCGAAGCCCGGCCAGTCTTCCTCGCCGAAACGCAGCGCGAGATCGGCCTCGCCATTCAGCAGCGGCGCCAGGTCGATGGAGGTGGTGAGTTCCAGCTCGATATCGGGATATTGCGTCTGCCAGGCCGCCAGCTGGCCGACCAGCCATTTGCCGCCCAGTGCCGGTGCCACCGACAGCCGCAGGCGACGCAGCGGACGCGGCGACAGCGCGGAGGTCGCCGCCAACAGCGCTTCCAGCGCCGGCGCCACCCCCGCCAGATAGCGCTGGCCGGCCTCGGTCAGCCGCACCTGACGGTGTCCCCGCACGAACAGCGCCTGGCCGAGATGGGTTTCCAGCACACGGATGCGGTGGCTGACCGCCGACGGCGTCAGCGCCAGTTGCGCGGCGGCGTCCTGGAAGCTGCCCAGCCGCGCCGCAGCGGCAAAGGCAGGCAGGGTGTGCAGGGGCGGCAGGCCATCGCTCATGGCAGGATCAGGCCAGCTTGCCCTTCTTGCTGCCCTTGGCGCCTTCCGCCAGCCGCTTCTCGATGGCGGCGCAGACGGTTTCCAGCACCTTGATGCGTGCGTAGTACTTGTTGTTGGCTTCGACCAGCGTCCACGGCGAATGATGGGTACTGGTGCGGTCGATCATGTCGCAGACCGCCAGCTTGTAGTCGTCCCACTTGTCACGGTTGCGCCAGTCTTCATCGGTGATCTTGAAGCGCTTGAAGCCGGTTTCCTCGCGGGCCTTGAAGCGGGCCAGCTGCTCTTCCTTGGAAATGGTCAGCCAGAACTTGACCACGATCGCACCGGCGGCATGCAACTGGCGTTCGAAGTCGTTGATCTCGTTGTAGGCGCGCATCCAGTCGACCTCGCGGCAGAAGCCCTCGACCCGTTCGACCAGCACGCGGCCATACCAGGTGCGGTCGAAGATCGAGATGCCGCCACGCTTCGGCACATGGCGCCAGAAGCGCCACAGCCACGGCTTCGCGCGTTCTTCCTCGGTCGGTGCGGCGACCGGGATGATCCGGTAGCGGCGGGCATCCAGCGCCATCGCCAGCCGGCGGATCGCCCCGCCCTTGCCGGCGGCATCATTGCCCTCGAAGGCGATCAGCAGCGAATGGTTGGCGAACGCCGCTTCCCGGGTCAGCTGCGCCAGCCGGCTCTGCAGTTCGGCCAGCCGTGCCTTGTATTCACTCTTGTCCAGCGGCTGGTCGAGCTGCAGCGTGTCGAGCAGCATCACGCCGTCGACCGGTGGCAGCAACGGCGGGGTATCGTCGTGGACGACCGGCTTGGCATTGTGTTCCAGCCCGGCCTTCAGCATGTTCAGCAGCGTGCGACCGACGGTGATTTCGCGGTAGCGGGCATTCAGTCCCTCGACCACCACCCACGGCGATTCGGCAATGCTGGTCGCGCGCAGCATCCGCTCGGCCTCGGCACGGATGGCGTCGTAATCCTTTACGTGCTGCCAGTCGCGTTCGCTGACCCGCCAGCGCGTGGCCGGGTCCTTTTCCAGCGACTTCAGCCGGTTTTTCTGGTCGGCCTTGGACAGGTGCAGCCAGAACTTGACGATGCTGGCGCCCTCGGCAGCCAGCTGCTTTTCGAACATCAGTGTCTCGGCCAGCGCCTGCAGCGCCTGCTGCTCGGTGGTCTGGCCATACACGCGGCCGAACAGCACGTCGGAATACCAGCTGCCAAAGTAGACGCCGATCTGCCCGCGCGGCGGCAGCGCATTCCAGTAGCGCCACAGCCAGGGCCGGCCGGTCGCTTCATCGACCGGATCGGCGAACATCGCCGTCTGTGCGTAGACCGGCACCAGCCGGGGATCGAGCCAGGCGTCGATCTGGGCCAGCGTCTCGCTGCGACCGGCGCCGTCCATGCCGTTGATCAGGATGATCACCGGTCCGGCCGCCCGTTCTTTCAGCTCGTGCTGCGCATCCAGCAGGGCTTCCCGCAATTCCGACACTTCGGCTTCATACGCCTCGCGCCCCAGGTGATGACCCAGCTCGGCTGACTCGAACATGCTTACTCCACGCTATGACATTGGCGACAATGCGGCTATTGAACGGTCGCCAGCCCCCTGCGTCAAGCAGCATGTCGCCCGTTCCCGCCATCAGGTCATGACAGGGGGGGCGCGACAGCAATTGCAGGAACAGCTATTAGCCATCATGCCGAAAGCACCGCACGCAATGGTTTTGCATGGCCTGAAAATAGGTTATGTTGCCGCCTTTCTTCATAAAGCCGCGCCCCTTTCGCGGCGGATTGCAAGAGGATCAAATGCACATCGCCGCCCTGCTTGGCCTGCTTGATGCTGCCAGCCGACTCGATAGCGCCGACCTGACCCCGCTGGTGATTGCGGGCCGGGAAATCGGCTTGCTGAACCCGGACTGGAAGGCGCAGGTCGTCTCGCATGCGGAGTTCCAGGACGACGGTGCCCGGGTCGTTCTGGCCCCGGCCCTCGACCGCTACAACGACATCAGCGCCGTGCTGATGCGCATTGCGCGCGGCTGGCGCGACAGTGGTCGTCTGAGCGGCTGGCGCGGCGAGAACTTCACCGCCTTCGCCCAGGACGGCACGCCACTGTTCGAGCTGGAACGCGCGGCATTCCGGCCACTGGGTCTGATCAGCCGTGCCGTCCACGTCAACGGACTGGTTCGCCAGGCCGACGGCTCGCTGAAGATGTGGATCGGCCGCCGCAGTCCGCACAAGTCGGTCGAGCCGGACAAGCTGGACAACCTGACCGGGGGTGGCGTGGCCGCCGGCGAATCGCTGCTCGCCGCGCTGGAGCGCGAAAGCTGGGAGGAAGCCGGCATGCCGGCCGCGGCCGTGCGCGAGCTGTCGTCAGCCGGCCGGGTGTTCGCCCAGCGCCGGGTCGCGCGCGGTCTGCACCGCGAGTGGCTGCATACCTACGACCTGTGGCTCGATGAAGGCACCGTACCCTGTAACCAGGACGGCGAGATGAGCGAGTTCGTGCTGATGTCGCCACCGGAAGTGGTCAAGGCCGTCGTCGACGGCCGCTTCATGGCCGACGCCGCGCTGGTCGCCCTCGACTGCCTGGCACGCAACCGCGCGCTCGGTGCCAGCAGCGCGCGCATCGTCGCCGCGCTGCTGCCGATCAAGGGCTCGACCTCGCCGTTGCTGGCCTGAGCCCGACCCCATCAGTGAATGTGATGGGGGGGTATCAGGATTTGTGATTGGAATACGTCAGGAAGCTGCACCTATTATGGCTCCACGTGCTGCGCGTTTTGCCCGCGTCAGCACCACTAGTAAGGTGTTTCTTCCTCGTGCTTTCCCCCACGCCCTAGCGAGCCGGGGGATTTTTTTTGCCCGCACGGTACGCACGGGCATGGGCGCGCAGGGCGGCCCGCTGCGGCAGCGGATGGCCGGCCGGACGGGCCCGGCCAGCGTGCCTGACGGCAGCCGATGCCCGATCCCGGGCCCAGGTCAGTCGTTCAGCGGCTTGACCAGGATCCCGTTCAGAATCTGGTCGATCAGTGGCCCGGCCCGTTCGGCCAGCGGGTAGCGCTCCGGCCACAGCAGCCAGATCGACAGCGCGCCGTGTACGGTGAAGCGCAGGGTTTCCGCCGCCAGTTCCGGGTCCACGTCGGCACGCAGCACCCCGACGGCTTTCGCCTCGACGAAGATCTGCGCGATCGCCTCGCTCACCCGCTTGTGGACGCCATGAATGTCGTCAATCGCCGGTTTCAGTTCGTCGACGTACTCGGCCTTGTGGGTCAGGATGTCCAGCAGCCGGCGCCGGCGTTCGGAACGGGTGGTTTCCTCCAGCACGTACACGTAATAGTCACGCACGCGCCGGATCGGATCGCCACTGCCGGCGACGATCAGTTTCTGGAACACCGCGTCGACCGGCTCGCGCAAGCGGGCGTGCATGGCGACGAACACCTCGGCCTTGTTCTTGAAATGCCAGTAGATGGCCCCCCGCGTGACCCCGGCCGCGCCGGCGATATCCGCCAGCGAGGTGCGTGACACGCCCTTCTCGGAGAACAGCCGTTCTGCTGCATCCAGCAGGCTCTCGCGGGTCAGCGCCGCATCTTCTTTGGTTCTTCTCATAGCGTATCTTCAACAAAATCCGTAAACTGCCGCATTAACATCCAGTCAAGAATGTATGATAACCCGATATTGCCTGTGAACATCTTTTTAAAACAAGAGTAAATCGCCAACTTTCACTATCACTGGCGACAGCTTGTTTTTATAGTGAAGCTGCGTGCCCGGCATCATACTCAAACTCGCTGCCCGCACTTGAGTGCAGTACCCAATTTCAAAAGGTCCGCGTGCGCAGTCTGTCGTGGCGCGGAGTTTCCCCGACGAGGTTCAAGTGAAGCCCATCAGACATACAACTCACGCTGCCCTGCTCCTCCCCCTCGCACTCATGCTCGCCGCATGTGGCGCCAAAGACAATGCCCCCCCTGCGCCGCCGCCGGCACCGGTCTCGGTCATGAAGGCAACAGCGCAGGATGTACCGGTCTCTTACGAGTTTATCGGCCAGGTCGCCGGCTTCCGCGATGTCGAAGTCCGCGCCCGCGTCGGCGGCATCCTGCAGAAGCGACTGTACACTGAGGGCCGGCTGGTCAAGGCCGGCGAACCACTGTTCCAGATCGACCCGGCGCCGTTCGTGACCGAGGTCGACCAGTCCCGTGCGGCGCTGGCCGTGCAGAAGGCGCAGCTGACCCGTGCCGAGCTCGACTACAAGCGCATTGTGCCGCTGTTCGCCGAAAATGCCGTCAGCCAGAAGGACCGGGACGATGCACTGTCGGCCTACGAGTCGGCCAAGGCCGCGGTCAACCAGGCGCAGGCCAAGCTGTCGCAGGACCAGATCAACCTCGGCTACACCAAAGTCACCGCACCGATCACCGGCATGGCCAGCAAGGAAACGGTCAGCGAAGGCAACCTGATTGTTGCCAACTCGGCCGAAGGCAGCCTGCTGACCACGGTGTCGCAGATCGATCCGATCTATGTGAATTTCTCGATCTCGGACAATGATGCGCTGCGCTACCGCACCCAGATCGCCAACGGCCAGCTCGTCGTGCCACAGGGCGAGAAGTACCAGGTGACGGTCCAGTTGTCCGATGGCAGCAATTACTCGCGCACCGGCTGGATGAACTTCACCGACAACATCATCGACACCACCACCGGCACCATCCGCGCCCGGGCCACGTTCAAGAACCCCGACGGCCATCTGCTGCCCGGCCAGTTCGTCCGCGTTCACCTCGAAGGCGCGCACCTGAAGGACGCCATCGTGATTCCGCAGCGGGCGGTCCTGTCGACCCAGCAGGGCAACATCGTCTTTACCGTGACACCTGATGGCAAGGCGGCACCGCGCCCGGTGGAAAAAGGCCAGGAGATCGGCGACAACGTCGCCATTCTCAAGGGGCTGAAGAGTGGCGACACCGTCATTGTCGATGGCGCGGTCAAGGCCAAGCCCGGCCAGCCGGTGAAGATCCTGCCCGCCAGAACCGACGGCAAGCCCGCGGCACTCCCGCCGGCGACCGGAACGGCCGCCGCACCGGCCGCCGGCAACGAGAAGAAACCGGCCAACTAAGCGGGAGCCTCCATGTTTTCAGCGTTCTTCATCCGGCGGCCCATCTTTGCCAGCGTGATCTCGATCATCATCATGCTGGCCGGGATTGCCGCCATCAAGGCACTGCCGATCGCGCAGTATCCGAATATCGTGCCGCCGCAGGTGTCGGTGACCACCAGCTATCCGGGCGCATCGGCGGAAACCATCGCCAAGTCGGTGGCCGCGCCGCTCGAAACGCAGATCAACGGCGTGGACAACATGCTGTATCTGCAGTCGGCCAGTGCGTCCAACGGCTCGCTGACCATCACCGTCACCTTCGCCATCGGCACCGACCCGGACCAGAACACCATCAACGTGAACAACCGCGTGCAGGCCGCCATGGCGCAACTGCCGCAGGAAGTCACGCGCCAGGGGGTCACGGTGCAGAAGAAGTCGTCGACCATCCTGATGGTGCCGGCGATCTATTCCCCCGAGGACCGCTTCAGCCAGACCTACATCAGCAATTACACGCTGGTGAACATCATCGACGACATCAAGCGCATTCCGGGGGTCGGCGACGCGTCGATCTTCGGCGCGAGCGACTACTCGATGCGGGTCTGGATCCGGCCTGACCGCCTGGCCCAGCTGAAGCTGACGCCGGCCGACATTTCCAGCGCCATCAACGAACAGAACGCGCAGTTCGCCGCCGGCAAGGTCGGCGCGGAACCGACCAGCGGCAAGCCGGTCGACTTCACCTACACCGTGACCGCCAAGGGGCGGCTGGAAACCCCTGAGGAATTCGGCCAGATCATCGTCCGCTCGAACCCCGACGGCTCGAAGATCAGGCTGAAGGATATTGCCCGCATCGAGCTGGGCGCCAAGGACTACTACTCGCAGACCTTCCTCAACGGCAAGCCGGCCACGCTGTTCGGCGTGTACCTGGCCCCGGGCGCGAACCAGATCGCCGTGTCCGACGCGGTCCAGGCCAAGCTGAAGGAACTGTCCGGCCGCTTCCCGGAAGGCATCACCTACAAGGTGCCGTACGACACCACCAAGTTCATCAAGGTGTCGATCGAGGAAGTGGTGCACACGCTGTTCGAGGCGATGGTGCTGGTGTTCCTGGTCGTCTACCTGTTCCTGCAGAACTGGCGGGCAACACTGATCCCGTGCCTGGCGGTGCCGGTGTCCATCGTCGGTACCTTTGCCGGCATGTATCTGCTCGGTTTCTCGATCAATACCCTGACACTGTTCGGCATGGTGCTGGCCATCGGCATCGTGGTCGACGACGCGATCGTGGTGCTGGAAAACGTCGAGCGGCTGATGCGGACCGAACACCTGTCGCCAACCGATGCCGCGATCAAGGCCATGCAGGAGGTGACCGGCCCGGTGGTCGCCATCGTGCTGGTGCTGTGCTCGGTGTTCATCCCGGTCAGCTTCCTCGGCGGCCTCGCCGGCCAGATGTACAAGCAGTTCGCCGTGACCATTGCCGTTTCGGTAGTGATCTCCGGCATCGTGGCGCTGACGCTGACGCCGGCGCTGTGCGCCCTGTTGCTGAAGGATCATGACCACAGCAAGAAGCCGAACCGCTTCTTCAGCTGGTTCAACGATTTCTTCGAGAAAGCTACCGGTCGCTACACCGGCGGCGTGTCGTTCCTGCTCAAGCGCTCGGCGGTCGGCCTGCTGCTGTTCGCCGGCATCATCGCCGTCACGCTCGGCCTGTTCCGCCACGTGCCCGGCGGGCTGGTGCCGGACGAGGACCAGGGTTATGTGCTGACCCAGACCTTCCTGCCCGACGGCGCGTCGCTGACGCGCACGCAAAAGGCGGTGCTGAACCTGCAGAAGATCGCCAGCGAGAACCCTGCCACCGCCGATGTGGTGACCATCAATGGCCTCGACCTGCTGACCGGCGGCACCTACAAGACCTACAACGGCGTGACCTTCCTGCCGCTGAAGGACTGGAAGGAGCGCGAGAAGCACAAGGGCCAGGACTCGTTCAGCTATGCGAAGGAGATCATGCAGGGCACTTATGGCGACCCGACCTCGCTGACCATGGCGTTCAACCCGCCGCCGATCTCCGGCATGTCGAACACCGGCGGTTTCGAGGCGTATATCCAGGACCGGACCGGCGGCACGTCGCAGGATCTGGAAGTCGCGCTGAAGAAGTTCATCGACGCGGCACGCAAGCGGCCCGAGCTGACCGGTATCAACACGCTGTTCTCGGCCAACGTCCCGCAAATCTACCTCGACCTCGACCGCGAGAAGGCCAAGGCGCTGTCGGTGCCGATCAATGACGTGTTCGCCGCCATGCAGAGCACGTTCGGCGCCTACTACGTGAACGACTTCAACAAGTATGGCCGGCCGTTCCGGGTGCAGATCCAGTCCGAGTCCGACTTCCGCTCGCGACCGGAGGACATCCGCAACGTCTACGTGCGTTCGACCAGGGGCGACATGATTCCGCTCAACGCGCTGGTCAATGTCAAACAGGTCAAGGGCACGGAAGTGGCCGAACGCTTCAACGTGTTTTCCGCCGCCAAGGTCATGGGCGGTCCGGCCCAGGGCTACAGCTCGGGGCAGGCAATCCAGATCATGGAACAGGTGGCGGCCGAGTCGCTGCCGGACGGCTATACGCTGGCCTGGACCGGCACGGCGTATCAGGAAAAGGCCACCAGCGGCTCGTCGGCGATCGTGTTCATCGCCGGCCTGATCATGGTGTTCCTGATCCTGGCCGCGCAGTACGAGAAGTGGTCGCTGCCGCTGGCGGTGCTGATGGCGGTGCCGTTTGCCCTGTTCGGTGCCATTCTGGCCAACTTCCTGCGCGGGCTGGCCAATGACGTGTACTTCCAGATCGCGCTGGTGACACTGATCGGTCTGGCGGCCAAGAATGCCATCCTGATCATCGAGTTCGCAGTCATGCGCATGCACGAGGAAGGCGAAACCCTGGCCCAGGCGGCGGTCAACGCGGCCCGGCTGCGTTTCCGCCCGATCATCATGACCTCGCTGGCCTTCGTGCTTGGCTGCGTGCCGCTGGCCATCGCGTCCGGCGCCGGCGCGGCCAGCCGTCACTCGATCGGCACCGGCATTATCGGCGGCATGCTGGCGGCAACCTTCGTCGCCACCTTCTTCATCCCGATGTTCTTCGTACTGATCATGAAACTGTTCAAGGGCGACAAGCCCGTTACGCCGCCCGCCACCCCGCCGACCGGCACGGATGGCTCGCAGGGAGGACATGCCTGATGAAACGTCTGCTCCTGCCCACGCTGATCACGCTGGCGCTCGGCGCCTGCGCGGTCGGTCCTGACTACCAGCGCCCGGCGATGGACCTGCCGCAGTCGCTGGCTGCCGACGCCCGCCCTGACGCCCGTGTCGACCTGAACTGGTGGACCGCGTTCAACGATCCGGTGCTCGACGCCTTCGAGCAGCGCGCCAGCGTCTACAACCGCGACCTGCTCGCCGCCATCGCCCGTGTCGACGAGGCCGCCGCGCAGCTGACCAGCACCCGCGCCGACCTGCTGCCGCAGCTCAACGGCGCGGCCGGCGGCCAGCGCGGCCAGCCGTCCAGCCTGCTGCCGTCCAGCGGCCTGCAGCCGGGCCAGAAGGTCATCGGCGAGCAGTACAACGCCTCGCTGCAGGCCTCGTACGAGCTCGACCTGTGGGGCAAGCTGCGCCGCGCGACCGAAGCCTCGCGCGCCGAGCTGCTGTCGTCGCAGGCCGCCCGTGATACCGTGGCGCTGACCGTGGCCGCCAGCGTGGCCAACGGCTACTTCCAGCTGCGCACCTATGACGAGCAGCTCGACATTGCCCGCCGCACGCTGAAAAGCCGTGAAGACGCGCTGGTGCTGCGCAAGAAGCGCTTCGAGGGCGGACTGATCTCCGAACTCGACTATCGCCAGGCCGAGGCGGAAACCGCCACGGCGCGCGCCGCGGTGCCGCTGTACGAGCAACTGGTCTCGCAGGCGGAAACCGCACTGAAGGTGCTGATCGGCGCCAGCCCGCGCGAGATCTATCAGGGCGAGGTCAGTCGCGGCAAGGCGCTGTCGACGCTGAACGTGCCGCCGACGCCGCCATCCGGCCTGCCGTCCGACCTGCTGCTGCGCCGGCCGGACGTGGTCGCCGCCGAGCAGCAGCTGGTGGCCGCCAACGCCCGCATCGGCGTTGCCCGTGCTGCCTACTTCCCGGACATCACTCTGACCGCCGCACTGGGCAGCGCCAGCCTGGCGCTGGGCGACCTGTTCACCGGGCCGGCCGCACTGTGGTCGTTCGCCGGCGACCTGACCATGCCAATCTTCAACTGGGGCAAGACCGGTGCCGGCGTCGACATCGCCAATGCCCGGCAGAAGCAGGCACTGGCCAGTTACGAGCAATCGGTGCAGAACGCGTTCCGCGATACCCGCGATGCCCTGGTGGCCCAGCAGAAAACCGCCGAGCAACTGGTGGCGCAAAACACCCAGGTGTCCGCCTATACCCGCACCACCCACCTGGCCCGCCTGCGCTACGACAACGGCTATTCGAGCTATATCGACGTACTGGACTCGGAACGCAGCCTGTTCAGTGCCGAGCTGGACCGGGCCAACACCCGTCTGGCCCGCCTGCAGGCGGCGATCAGCGTGTTCCGTGCGCTGGGCGGCGGTTATGGCCAGCCGCAGGACGCAGGCAAACCCGCCGGCTGATTTCCATCAGGCAGACAAAAACGCCGCGGCAGATGCCGCGGCGTTCTTTTTTGCCTTGCCGGGAAGCAGGGCTTATTCGATCCGCTCGCCGTGCAGCGTCACGTCCAGGCCTTCGCGTTCCTCGTCATTGCTGACCCGCAGGCCCATCGCCATGTCGATCAGCTTCAGCAGGATGAAGGTCACCACCAGCGTGTAGCCGGCCGTCGACACCGTGGCAATCGCCTGCGTCATCAGATCGCCTTCCACACCGCCGATCGCCTTGACCGCCAGCGGGCCGACCAGCAGCGAGCCGATGATGCCGCCGACACCATGCACACCAAAGGCATCGAGCGAGTCGTCATAGCCGAGCCAGTGCTTCAGCGACGTCGCACCGACGTAGCAGGCGCCGCCGGCCACCAGACCGATCAGCAGCGCGCCCTTCGGGTCGACGAAACCGGAGGCCGGCGTGATCGCCACCAGACCCGCCACGGCACCGGATGCAATGCCCAGCACCGACGGCTTCTTCTTGAAGATCCATTCGACGAACATCCAGGTAGCGGCAGCGGCACCGGTGGCGACCTGGGTCACCAGCATGGCCATGCCGGCACGGCCATTGGCTTCCAGCGCCGAGCCGGCGTTGAAACCGAACCAGCCTACCCACAGCATCGAGGCCCCGACCAGCGTCAGTACCAGGTTGTGCGGCGGCATGGCTTCCTTGCCGAAGCCGATACGCTTGCCAAGCACCAGCGCGCAGACCAGACCGGCCACACCGGCATTGATGTGCACCACCGTACCGCCGGCGAAGTCGAGCACGCCCTCCTTGAACATCCAGCCGGTCGGCTCCCACACCCAGTGGGCGATCGGCACGTAGACCACGAACAGCCACAGCGTCATGAATACCAGCATGGCCGAGAACTTCATCCGCTCCGCAAACGCCCCGGTAATCAGCGCCGTGGTGATGATCGCGAACGTCATCTGGAACACGACGAATACGGTTTCCGGGATGTTCGCGCCAGCCGTGCCGGTCAGCGAATCCATGTTCACGCCATTGAGAAAGGCCTTGTCCAGCCCGCCGATAAAGCCGCTCCCCGGCGTAAAGGCCAGCGAATAGCCAAACGCAAACCACAGCACGGTCACCACCGAGCAGATGGCGAAGCTCTGCATCAGCGTGGCCAGCACGTTCTTCTTGCGCACCATGCCGCCATAGAACAGCGCCAGGCCGGGAATGGTCATGAACAGCACCAGCGCGGTCGACACCAGCATCCAGGCGGTGTTGCCGGTATCCAGCTTCGGTTCGGGAACCGGGGCGGCAACAGCGGCGGTGGCCGTGGCATCAGCCGCCGTGGCCGGCGCACTGCCGGCGCTGTCGGTGGTGGTCGGCGCCGGGGCGGTCGCCACCGGCGAGGTCGCGACCGGTGTCTGCTTCATGATCACCGCAGCACCGATGCCGAGCACGCCGATCAGCGCAAGAATGCTCAACGTTTTCTTCATGATGGTTTCTCCTCGGAACTCGAATGCCTAAACCGCTTGCGCGCCGGTCTCGCCGGTACGGATACGCACGACCTGTTCGAGGTCGTAGACGAAGATCTTGCCGTCACCGATCTTGCCGGTCCGGGCCGAGGTCTCGACCGCTTCGACCACCCGGTCGAGCAGATCGTCATGCACGGCGATCTCCAGCTTGACCTTGGGCAGAAAGTCGACCACGTACTCCGCACCGCGATAGAGCTCGGTATGGCCCTTCTGGCGACCGAAGCCCTTGACCTCGGTGACGGTGACGCCCTGGACACCGATGGCCGACAGCGCCTCGCGCACTTCGTCGAGCTTGAACGGCTTGATGATTGCCGATACCAGTTTCATGCCTGTTCCTTCCTCATTTGCTGAAATCAGACACGGCGACCGGTCACACACGGTGCCGTCGTGTTGCACTGCAGCTGATGCAGCTTTCGTGCCAACACAGGTGGGTTGCGGAAAAATCGATCAAATACAGCGGATTGACGCATCAGCCAGCGTTTTAGGATTCGTCCGATTGACCGGCATTCATGACGGGAACATCCTCGTCTGCCGGTCGGGATATGTCTACGCACCAGATTAGTGCATCGCCGCCGATGGCGCCGGCATTTGCTACACTCGCAACATCATCCCGTTGCCAGGAGTACACCATGCTGAGCCAGAAGCTCTTCGACGAACTGTCGAACAAGATCAGTGAAACCATTGCCGCCAGCCCGGCCAGAGACATCGAGAAGAACGTGCGCTCGATGATGGGCGCCGCCTTTACCCGGCTCGATCTGGTCACGCGCGAGGAGTTCGACGTGCAGCAGGAAGTCCTTGCCCGCACCCGCGAGAAGCTGGCCGAGCTGGAAAGCCGCGTGACCCGGCTGGAAGCCGAACTGTTCCCCGACCAGCGCGAGGTCGCCGTCGACGAGCAGGCCAGCCAGGGTCATTCCTGAGCGGATTTGCCTGTCCCCACCGGCCACACAGGCCGGTTTTTTTTCGCCCGGAGGTTTGATGAGCACCGCCGTACTGCACAGCCGCGCCCTGATCGGCGTCGACGCGCCGGAAGTCGCGGTCGAAATTCATCTGGCCAATGGCCTGCCGGCATTCTCGCTGGTCGGCCTGCCGGAAACCGAGGTCAAGGAAGCGCGTGAGCGGGTTCGCGCGGCACTGCTGACCACCGGCTACGACTTTCCCAACCGGCGGGTGACGGTCAATCTGGCGCCGGCCGACCTGCCGAAAGCCTCCGGCCGCTTCGACCTGCCGATCGCACTCGGCATCCTCGCCGCCAGCGGCCAGTTGCCGGCAGCGGCACTGGACGGCCATGAATTCGCCGGCGAGCTCGGGCTGACCGGCGAACTGCGGCCGATTCGTGGCGCACTGGTCATGGCCTGCGCCGCCCGTCGCGCCGGACGGGTATTCGTGCTGCCGGCCGGCAGCGCCGACGAGGCGGCCATTGCCGGCGACGGCCTGGCGCTGATCACCGCCGACACGCTGGCAACCCTGACCGCGCATTTCGACGGTCGGGCGCCGCTGGCGCCGTTCCAGCCCGCGATGGCCGGCGCCGGGCAGCCCGATTATCCGGACCTCGGAGATGTCCGCGGCCAGGGTGCAGCGCGGCGGGCACTGGAAATCGCCGCCGCCGGCACCCACTCGCTGCTGCTGTGCGGCCCTCCCGGCACCGGCAAGTCGATGCTGGCCGCCCGGCTGCCGGGCATCCTGCCGCCGATGCACCACGATGAGGCACTGGCGACCGCAGCCGTCCATGCGCTGGTGCAGCCGTTTGATCCCGCGCGCTTTCACTGCCGCCCGTACCGTACACCGCACCACTCGTCCTCCGCCGTGGCGCTGGTCGGTGGCGGTTCGCCGCCCCGGCCAGGCGAAATCAGCCTGGCGCACAATGGCGTGCTGTTCCTCGACGAACTGCCCGAGTTCGAACGGCGGGTGCTGGAAAACCTGCGCGAACCGATGGAACGCGGCCATGTCGATATCGCCCGCGCCGCGGCGCAGGTGCGCTTTCCGGCCCGTTTCCAGTTCATTGCGGCGATGAATCCGTGCCCGTGCGGCTATCACGGCCATCCGGCCGGTCGCTGCCGCTGCTCGCCCGAGCAGGTCGGCCGCTATCGCGCCCGCCTGTCCGGCCCGTTGCTGGACCGGATTGACCTGTGGCTGGACATGGCCAGCGTGCCGGCCGGCGAATTGCTGGACACCCCGCCAGGCGAGCCGTCGGATCGGGTCCGGCAGCGGGTCGTGGCAGCCCACCGGCGGCAGACAGCACGACAGGGCACACCAAACGGTCAGCTGGAGGGCGAGACACTGGCCCGGTTCGCGACGCCGGACCCGGCCGGGCTGGCGCTGCTGCGCGAGGCCATCGAACGGCTGCAGTTGTCGGCGCGCGCCTGCCACCGCATTCTGCGCGTCGCCCGTACGGTGGCCGATCTGGACGGCAGCGAGGCCGTGGCCTGTCACCATGTCGCCGAAGCGATCCAGTACCGCCGCCATTCGCGGCCCTGATATCCGGTAACATTTGAACATGACAATATTGCCGCCAGACCGTGTCCGGGCAGGTGCAGCCGGACGGTGAGCCGGTATAATCGCCGACTCCCGCAGCGCACAAGCGCCAGCCCGGTGCCACGCGCCCTACCCCCGCCACCGCTAGCCGGACACAATGCCCCGGCAGGCACGGGGCGCAGACGAACAGATCGATCGACACAGACATGGCATCACGCGATTACAAGAACGCCGGACGGAGCCAGAGCCGCCCGAGCGGACGCAGCAGCAAACCCCAGCGCGACCGCAGCGGCGGCGGCATGGGCGCCGGCATCCTGATCGGCGTCATCGCCGGCGTCGGCATCGCCGTGGGCGTCGCCTTCTGGCTGAATCGTGCCGCCAGCCCGTTCGCCGACCGGGAAAAACCGCGCACGCCGACCACGGCGGCCGAGGTCGCCCCGCCACAACCGTCCCTGCTGGAGCCCGGCACCCTGAATACCCGCGCTCCCGAGGTCAAGACCGAAGGACCGACCCAGGGCAATGTCGTGGTGCTGCCGCCGCCGGACAAGGCGCCGGGCGCCCCCGCCCCGGCCGCCAAACCGGCGGCACCGGCCACGCCGGACTACGATTTCTACCAGTTGCTGGCGGACAAGGACGGCAAGCTGCCGGCCGAAAAACCTGCTGCCAGGAAACCGGCGGAAAAGAGCGACAAGGCCGGCAAACCGGTGTTTTTCCAGCTTGGCGCCTTTTCCAGCGAGAACGAGGCCGACAACCTGAAAGCGCGGCTCGCGCTGTCCGGCATCGAGGCCAGCATCTCGTCGACCACCATTCCGGACAAGGGACTGCTGCATCGCGTCCGCGTCGGTCCGTATTCCAGACCGGAAGATATCAACCGGGTTAAGGCCTTGCTAAAGAACGAGGGCTTCAATCCTTCGGTCGTCAAGGCCGACGGCTAATTTCTATCAGGGATTTCAAAAATGAAAAAATGGCTGTTCGCCAGTCTGGTCTGGCTTGTCGCCGCCACCGCCAATGCCGCTGCTCCGATCAAGGAAGGCGTCGACTATACGGTCATGTCCCCGGCCCAGCCGGTCGCCAGCAAAGGCAAGATCGAGGTGCTGGAGTTCTATTCCTACACCTGCATTCACTGCTACCACCTTGAACCGCTGATCGAGACCTGGGCCAAAACCAGGCCGGCCGATGTCGACTTCCGCCGCGAGCACATCAGCTGGGACAAGAGCACGGACGGCTTCGTCAAGCTGGCCGCCACGCTGAAGGCCACCAACCTGGAACGCCTGCAGATGCCGGTGTTCGATGCCGTGATGCGCGACAAGATCAATCTCGGTCAGCCTGACGTGCTGAAGGGCTGGATCGCCAGGCAACCGGGCGTGAATGCCGCCTCGTTCATGCAGACCTACGGATCGTTCGGCATTTCCAGCGCGCCGGCCCGCGCCGCCCAGCTGACCCGCACCTACCAGATCGAAGGCACACCGACGCTGGTGGTCGGCGGCAAGTACGCAACCCTGGCCGCCACGCCGGAGCGCCGCATCGAAATCATCAATGCGCTGATCGCCAGGGTCCGCGCAGAACAAAAGAAGTAAGGCTGGCATCAGCGGCAGAAACCACGGGGTGAGCAATCACCCCGTTCCTGTTTATTCATCAAAAAGGAAGCACTTAAAGTGGATTGGCTCCTGCTTGCCAAGGCAGTCCTGATGGGCATTGTCGAAGGTTTGACCGAATTTCTGCCGGTGTCGTCCACCGGCCACCTGATCGTCGCCGGCGACCTGATCAATTTCAATCCACGCATCGGCGACGTGTTCGAGATCGTCATTCAGCTCGGTGCCATCCTTGCCGTGTGCTGGGAATACCGCGAACGCCTGCTCGGTGTGGTTCGCGATCTGCCGGGCAGCCGGACCGCACAGCGTTTCGTGCTGAACCTGTTCATCGCCTTCCTGCCCGCCGCCCTGGTCGGCATCACCTTCATCAAGGCGATCAAGGCGCACCTGTTCAATCCGGTCGCAGTCGCCTGCGCGCTGGTGGTCGGCGGCCTGATCATCCTGTGGGCCGAACGTCGCCAGCGTCCGGTCCGCATTCACAGCATCGACGACATGACGCCGCTGGATGCGTTCAAGGTCGGCGTCGCCCAGGTCGCCTCGCTGATTCCCGGCACCAGCCGCTCCGGTTCGACCATTATCGGCGGCATGCTGTTCGGCCTGGACCGCAAGGTGGCGACCGAGTTCTCGTTCTTCCTCGCCATCCCGGTCATGTTCGCCGCGACCTTCTACGATGTGTGGAAACACCGCGAGCTGTTCACCAGCGGCGACATTCCGGTGTTCGGCGTTGGTTTCGTGTTCGCTTTCCTGTCCGCCTTCGTCGCCGTGCGCGGCCTGATCCGCTTTGTCGCCCACCACACGTTCACCGTGTTCGCCTGGTATCGCATCGTGTTCGGGCTGATCATCATTGCCACGTGGTATTTCGGCTGGGTATCGTGGAATAGTTGAGCATTTGCTTGACGCGATGGCTGACGCGGGATATTATCTGCTTCCTCTGTCGCGGGGTGGAGCAGTCCGGTAGCTCGTCGGGCTCATAACCCGAAGGTCGTAGGTTCAAATCCTGCCCCCGCAACCAGTTTACCGGTGTCGATCGCTCCATCGACATCAACACCCTGACGCGGGGTGGAGCAGTCCGGTAGCTCGTCGGGCTCATAACCCGAAGGTCGTAGGTTCGAATCCTGCCCCCGCAACCAGTATCGATTCAGGCTGTCAGCTCACGCTGACAGCCTGTTTTCGTTTCAGCCGCCAGAATTGACGTTTGCATGCTCTGGAACAAATTTTCACGCATTCGTCTTGTCATGAAAAAACGGAAATGCTAACGTGATTTCGCGTCATGCCGCCATCCAAATGGCATGATGGCTTGCCGCAGTGAACACCGGTCCGTTTTTCAACAATGACAAGAGTGAGGTGCTTCATGGATCCGTTTGTAGGCGAAATCCGCCTGTTCTCCTGGAACTGGGCGCCAAGGGGCTGGCTGCCATGTGATGGCAGGGAGCTGAGTATCCAGCAAAACGTCGCGCTGTACTCCTTGCTGTCGACAACCTATGGCGGCAACGGCGCGACCACGTTCTGTCTGCCGGACCTGCGTGTCCGGACACCGATAGGTTTTGATCCCGCCCATCCTCCTGTCCCGACCAGCAAGCGACAAGACGGCAGTGCGACCAAAACGCTTCCCGCTGCCGTTATTCCGGCCCACAACCACCTGGCAAGAGCCTCAACCGAGGCAGCGACAGCTACGGCCCCGGCCGGCGGCATCCCCGCCATCAGCCCCAAGAAGGTTTATCACGCTGCCCCCGTTGCACCGGCCCAACCTGTCGCACTGCGATCGGATACGGTTGGCTTCGCCGGTTCTGGCCAGCCCATGGACAATACCCAGCCTTCTATCGGATCGGCCTTTTTCATTGCCACTACTGGCAACTACCCGCCACAGGATTAGCATTGCGCCGGGCCATCGTTTATTTTTCGTGAGGCAACAAGCATGGCAGACTGTTTCGTTGGCGAAATCCGCATGTTCGCCGGTAATTATGCGCCAGAAGGCTGGGCCATTTGCAATGGCGCCTCCCTGTCCGTCAATGACTATCCCGCATTGTTTTCGCTGATCAGCACTACGTATGGCGGCGATGGGATCAGAATCTTTAACCTGCCCGATTTTCGCGGTCGTATTCCGGTAGGCACGTGCTCGACAAACGGGATGCCCACGATTACGCTGGGGCAGCATTTCGGTGCCGAAACATCCATGATAACAAACGCAAATATGCCACCGCACAAGCATACATTCAACGTGGTGGCAGACATAGGCGACAACGAAGCGCCCAGCAATATCATGCTGGGGAAGCTTGCGGCAGCCGGGGCCAACAAAGGGTTTTACAGCAAAGAATCCCCCGCCACGGCCGTACTGAGTGCGGATTTTCTGAGCCCCGTTACAAATCCAAACCAGGCCCCCATAAACAACATGATGGCCACACTGACCGTAAGCTACATCATTGCCTTGAATGGCCTTTACCCGGACCGGCCTAACTGAGCCCTCCCCACTGCAACTTCAAACCTGACAGGCTATGACATCATGGATGCATTTGTTGGTGAGATCAGACTTTTCCCCTACTCCAGTGGAAGAAGCGTCAGCGGCTGGTGCTTGTGTGACGGAAGACAGATGCCCATTTCGCAGTATCCGGCACTGTATTCAATTATCAGCAACCTCTATGGCGGGGATCTGAAAACCTATTTCAATCTCCCCAATCTGACAGGGCGGGCAGTCATGGGCAGCGGGAGAGGCATTGGGCCAACTCCCAGCGACCCGACCCTGACGACCAGAAAGGTCGGAGACGTGGCCGGTGAGCGTACCAGCAGCATAGAGCCTATCAATATCCCGTCTCATTCCCATCAGATCACTGGTGCGGCATATACCAATGCCAACAATATTGATACGCCGGATGCTACGACCGTGCCCTCGGCCCCGTTCAATATCAAGGTTTACGCAGCGTACAACAGCGGGGCGATACCCGCTACCCTGGCCCCGACCACAATCGGCGATGCTGGCACGGCCTATACAGCACCAATCAAGGTGGCCAATATGCAGCCTTGCCTGCAAATCAGCAGCTATTACATCTGTCTCGACAGCGGTGGCACTTACCCGATCAGGCCGTAATGGCGTTCCACCAAGCGGGGCAATAACAGGCCATAGCACATGGCGGCAAGAACAGGCCGGGCCGGATTCGATCTGGCAGGCCGCCGTGCCCACCATCTGCACCGTCAGCCGGGCAGGTACCAAAGCCACTAACGACTAGTGGCGCCGTTCGTCGTCAGCAGTCTGACGACGGCGCCTTATCCTTCCCCGGCGCCGCCCCCATCAGCATCACGAGGGCGGCGCCGGCGGAACCGTTTCCGGACGAGAACCGCAACGTGTCCACACACTCTCAGCCCCACCCCGATCCTGATTCCCTTCCTTCTCCAGAGACAAAACCAGGCTTGCGCTGGCACGTGCAAACGGATGCCGATGCGGCATTCGTCCGCGACCTGTACCTGGCGCGTCGCTGGGCGGAAACGGCGCTGATACCGGGCTGGACCGACGAACAGCGCCGACAGTTCCTGCTCGACCAGGCACGCCTGCAGCGCCTGCACTACGAGAAGTGCTATCCGGACAGCGATATTCTTGTTGTCGAGCAATCCAACCATTCAATTGGCCGCCTGTATCTGCATCGCCACGCCCCGGGCGGCTGGCACATCGTCGATATCGCCCTGCTGCCCGCCTGGTGCGGACAAGGTATTGGTTCTGCCTTGCTGCGCGCAGTCCTCGACCTGGCCGACCACGCCGGGCGCCCGTGCAGCCTCCATGTCAGCCCCGGCAATCCGGCGCAACGCCTGTACCAGCGACTGGGGTTCCAGGTGACCGGGACTGCAGGCCCCGACCTCCATCTGTGCAGACCGGTTTCCAGCCGCGCCTGATGCCCGGCCGTGTCGTGACGCCCATCCAAAGTAAATAGCAGCTACATCAAACGAATAAAATATTTATTTCGCATTATCCGGGATCTATACTGCTAACTGAATATTCATTTCCGATACCGGGACACTTCAAGCGGACGGGGGGGCAGCCTCCCGTCCGCTAAACCGTGGCGGTCATCCAGCAGCACACCCGTTTGACGCCACAGGGGGCCCCGCCCGGACGACTTCCCTCACGAGACTGCAAATGCACAGACAGTTGGCCACACTGGTTTCTGGATTCAGAACCGCAACACAGCAGGCATTTTGCATGCTGCTGTTCACGCTTGCGCTTGTCTTCCCCGCCATGGCTGTCGGCGCCGGCGTTTCCCTCTCCCCTCCCAGTGGCACGACCCTTGCCACCCTGACTCTCGGTCAGTCGATGTCGGTTACGCTGACGGCAATTGGCGGCGCCGCACCGTACGCATACTGGCAAGGCGACGTGAATGATCCGAACTACGATGGCAACGCCACCTACATCCCGGCCGGTTTGAGCCTGGATAACAATACTGGTGTGCTCAGCGGTACACCGACCACACCCGGCACCTACCCATTCCAGATATCGGTAGTGGAAAACTTTGGTGACAGCGGTGTGGCGACGTACACAGTGGTGGTCAACGGCGGCGCCACGCCGACCCTGACCCAGGTCACCCCGCCCACCGGCAGTACCGCAGGCGGCACCACGGTCACCCTGACCGGCACCAACCTGACCGGCACCACGGCCGTCAGCTTCGGCGGCACCGCAGCCAGTTCGTTTACCGTCAACAATGCCACCACGATCACCGCCACCACGCCGGCCCATGCGGCAGGTGCGGTCAACGTTGTCGCCACGACGTCGAACGGCATGGCCACGCTGACCAATGGCTATACCTATGCCTTGCCGGCCCCGACTGCCGGCGCGGTCAGCACCACCGTCGCCGCCAACAGCAGCGCCAACCCGATCACGCTGAGCCTCGGCGGCGGCGCCGCCACCAGCGTCGCCGTGGCCTCCGCCGCTGGCCATGGCACCGCCACGGCCAGCGGCACCAGCATCACCTACACCCCGACCGCCGGTTATTCCGGCCCCGACAGCTTCACCTACACCGCGACCAATGCCAGCGGCACTTCCAGCCCGGCCACCGTCAGCATCACCGTCAGTGCACCGACCCTGGTCCTGTCGCCGGCAAGCGGCGCGCTGGCCGGCGGCAGCACCGGCAGCGCCTACAACGCCACCATCAGTACCAGTGGCGGCACTGCGCCATACAGCTACGCCATCACGGCCGGCAGCCTGCCGATCGGACTGAGCCTGAACACCTCGACCGGCGCCCTCAGCGGCACCCCGGGCAGCAGTGGCACCAGCAACTTCACTGTGACCGCTACGGACGCCAACAGCGCCACCGGCAGCAACGCCTACTCGATCACCGTTTCCGGTCTGCCGCCAACCGCCAGTGCCGTCAGCGCCACCGTCGCTGCCAACAGCAGCGCCAATCCGATCACGCTGAGCCTCGGCGGCGGGGCTGCCACCAGCGTCGCCATTGCCTCCGCCGCCAGCAATGGCACCGCCACGGCCAGCGGCACCAGCATCACCTACACCCCGACCCCCGGTTACTCCGGGACGGACAGCTTCACCTACACCGCGACCAATGCCAGCGGCACCTCCACCCCGGCCACCGTCAGCATCACCGTCAGTGCACCGACGCTGAACCTGACCCCGGCCTCGCTGGGCAACGGCACGGTTGGCGTCGCCTACAGCGCTGCGGTCAGCGCCTCCGGCGGCACCGCGCCGTACAGCTACACGATCACGGCAGGCAGCCTGCCGGTGGGTCTGAGCCTGAATACCTCGACCGGTGCCCTCAGCGGCACACCGAGCACCAACGGCACGTCCAACCTGACCATCACCGCCACCGACAGCCACAGTGCAACCGGATCTCGGGCATACACATTGACCATTGGCGCCCAGGTCCCGACCGCCAGTGCCGTCAGCGCCACCGTCGCCGCCAACAGCAGCGCCAACCCGATCACGCTGAGCCTTGGCGGCGGGGCTGCCACCAGTGTCGCCGTTGCCTCCGCCGCCAGCCATGGCACCGCCACGGCCAGCGGCACCAGCATCACCTACACCCCGACCGCCGGTTATTCCGGACCGGACAGCTTCACCTACACCGCAACCAATGCCAGCGGCACTTCCACCCCGGCCACCGTCAGCATCACCGTCAGTGCACCGACGCTGAACCTGACCCCGGCCTCGCTGGGCAACGGCACGGTCGGCGTCGCCTACAGCGTCACGGTCAGCACCACCGGCGGCACCGCGCCGTACAGTTACGCCATCACGGCCGGCACTCTGCCGGTGGGTCTGAGCCTGAACACCTCGACCGGCGTCATCAGCGGCACGCCGAGCACCAACGGCACGTCCAACCTGACCATCACCGTCACCGACAGCCACAGTGCAACCGGATCACGGGCATACACATTGACCATTGGCGCCCAGGCTCCGACCGCCAGCGCCGTCAGCGCCACCGTCGCCGCCAACAGCAGCGCCAATCCGATCACGCTGAGCCTCGGCGGCGGGGCTGCCACCAGTGTCGCCGTTGCCTCCGCCGCCAGCCATGGCACCGCCACGGCCAGCGGCACCAGCATCACCTACACCCCGACCGCCGGTTATTCCGGGGCGGACAGTTTCACCTACACCGCAACCAATGCCAGCGGTACCTCCAGCCCGGCCACTGTCAGCATTACCGTCAGTGCACCGACGCTGAACCTGACCCCGGCCTCGCTGGGCAACGGCACGGTCGGCGTCGCCTACAGCGTCACGGTCAGCACCACCGGCGGCACCGCGCCGTACAGTTACGCCATCACGGCCGGCACTCTGCCGGCGGGTCTGAGCCTGAACACCTCGACCGGCGTCATCAGCGGCACGCCGAGCACCGGCGGCACGTCCACTCTGACCATCACCGCCACTGACAGCGTCAGTGCAACCGGCTCCCGGGCATACACGCTGGTCATTGGTGCCCAGATCCCGATTGCAAGTGCCGTCAGCGCCACCGTCGCCGCCAACAGCAGCGCCAATCCGATCACGCTGAGCCTCGGCGGCGGGGCTGCCACCAGTGTCGCCGTTGCCTCCGCCGCCAGCCATGGCACCGCCACGGCCAGCGGCACCAGCATCACCTACACCCCGACCGCCGGTTATTCCGGGGCGGACAGCTTCACCTACACCGCAACCAATGCCAGCGGTACCTCCAGCCCGGCCACTGTCAGCATTACCGTGACGGCACAACCGGCATCGGTGGTGTCGTCGGCCCGTACTCTGCGCGTCGGAGAGGCCGTGACTGTCGACCTGACTGACGGCGCGACTGGTGGCCCATTCACCAGCGCCCGGGTGATTTCACTGACCCCGGCATCCGCCGGCCAGGCGATCATTGTCACGGAGCAGCCAGCCAGCGCCCCGGTGCAGCGCATGATGCTGAGCGCCGCCGCACCCGCGCCACGCTACACGCTGCGCTTCATCCCGGCAGCCGCGTTTTCGGGCAGTGCCATCGCCACATTTGCTCTCAGCAATGGGACAAGCACGGCCAGCGGAACAGTCACTTTCACCGTTCAGGCTCGTCCAGACCCATCAAAGAATGCAGAAGTGATCGGCCTGGTCAATGCACAGAACCGCTCCGCCGAGCGTTTTGCCAGCACCCAGATGGCGAACTTCAACCGTCGCCTCGAGCAACTGCACCAGAACACCTGCCACGGCAACGCCTTCGGCATCAAGCTAGGCGCCGGCGGCGCGACCATTCCGGTCGCCGATCTGGCCACGGCGGCGGCCAACGCCCTGTCGGGCAAGACACCGAACGGCGACGTCGCAAACGGCAGCAAGCGCCCCACCAAGGTGGCCACAACCACGGCCCCGGCCGGAGACAGCCGCCCGGCCGTCGCCGCGCCTGCCGCCCCGTCCGCGGCGGCAGGTGACTGCAGCAGCGAACCGCTGGCATTCTGGACCGATGGCTTCGTCAACTTCGGCTCGAACGACACCCGCCATGGCCGGGGTACCGACTTCACCACTGTCGGCCTCAGCGGCGGTCTCGACTACCGGGTGTCGTCCGCACTCACCCTCGGGGTCGGTCTGGGCTACGGCAACGACCGCAGCCTGATCGGCAGTGACGATACCCGCAGCGATGCCGATGCCATCAGCGCCGCCGTCTACGCCAGCTTCCACCCGATGCCGCAGGTGTTTATCGACGGGGTGCTCGGCTACAGCTGGATCAGCTTCGATTCGCGCCGCTATGTCACCGCCGATCCGTCCAGCGGTTATGCACGCGGATCGCGCGATGCCAGCCAGGTGTTCGGTTCGCTGACCGGCAGCTACGAGCATCGCCAGGGCAATCTGCTGCTGGCACCGTACGGCCGGCTGAATGCCGCCATCACCCGCTTCGATGCGTTCAGCGAAAGCGGTGGCGGCATGTATGCACTGCACTACGGCGACCAGACCCAGCGTTATGTCACTTCGTTCCTTGGCCTGCGTTCGAGCTACGACCTGCCGACCAGCTGGGGCATGGTCACGCCGACTCTGCGCATTGAATGGGGACACAACTTCAGCAACAGCGGTGGCGTCGACCTCAGCTATGCCGACCTGGTCGGCGGGCCGGTCTACCGCCTGAATACCGATCCGCTGTCGAGCAACTTCGTCAATGTCGATCTGGGTGCCGACATCAGTCTGAGCAAGCTGTGGCTGCTGGGCATCGGCTACAAGACCTCGCTCGGGGCTTCCGGTGAGCAGAACCAGTTGTTCCGCATCGGTCTGACCAGCCGGTTCTGATCCGGAAACAGGAACGGGCACCAATGGCCGGCATGGCCCTGGTGCCCGTTTCTCTCCGGGCGGCCCTGACCGGACCGGAATGCAAAAAGCCGACATCTGACGATGTCGGCTTTTCTGTATCTGGCGCATCCGGCCCGGCTCGAACGGGCGACCCCTGCCTTCGGAGGGCAGTACTCTATCCAACTGAGCTACGGATGCAGGTCGTCGACACAACCCGTTATGGGTAAAATCTGCCGGCCCCGGATGCGACATCCGTAACGCGGCTGACGTTGTGTCAGAGGGCGCATGATAGACAATCCTGACCGGGCCGTCCAGTTGCAGCTTTGCGTAGCCTTGCCCTTCTCGTATAATCGCCAAAGATTTTTATGTCATTTTTCGTTTGCAGAGGCGGAACAAAATGAGCAGTGAGAACAGCACTATGGCCCCCGGCTCGGTTATCCGCGTTCTGGTCGCCGTCGTTGCCCTTGTCGTGGTGGCCATCTGGCTGCTCGCCAAGCTGGCAACCAGCGGCCAGATCGTCAATGCCGAAGTCATGTCCAACGAGGCCGTTGCCGCCCGATTGAAGCCGGTTGGCGAATCGGTCGCCAGCGACGCAGCACCGGGTATGCGGACCGGCGAACAGGTCTACAAGGCCGTCTGTATCTCCTGTCACGGCACCGGCCTGGCCGGCTCGCCGAAGTTTGGCGATGCGGGCGCCTGGGCGGCACGTATCGCCCAGGGTTACGACACCCTGGTGACCCACGCCCTCAATGGCCTGAACGCCATGCCGGCCAAGGGTGGCGCCACCGACCTCAGCGATGACGAGATCAAGCGCGCCGTGGCCTTCATGGGCAATGCCGCGGGTGGCAAGTTCACCGAACCGCCGGTTGGCGGGGGGGAAGCCGGCGCCGCACTGGATCCGCAAGTGGCCGGCAAGAAGGTCTACGACAGCGTCTGCGTGGCCTGCCATGCTTCCGGCGCCGCCGGCGCACCGAAGTTCGGTGACAAGGCAGCCTGGGCACCGCGTCTGAAGGCCGGCATGGACGAAGTGGTGCAGATCGCCACCAAGGGCCTGAACGCGATGCCGCCGAAGGGTGGCTTCACCGGCAGCGACGACGAGTTCCGCGCCGCCGTCCAGTACATGGCCGACGCCGCAAAATAAGCGGCGAGGCATGACAGAAAACCCCCGAACGGATTCGGGGGTTTTTTCTCGCCTGCCGGGCAGCAAAAACCCCCGGACATGCCGGGGGCTGCGGGTGCGTGCGAAGACTGACGCCCCGCGGGTACTCAGTCCTGCCACACCACCAGGCTGTACAGCTTCTTGCCGCGCCGGATCAGCGTGTAGCGACCGAACAGCCGGTCGGCATCCTCGAAGTGGCGGTCGATCGACGTCGCCTTCACGCCATTGATCGCCACCGCCTGGCTTTCAATAAAGGTACGCGCCTCGCTCTTCGACTTGGCCAGGCCCGCCGACACCAGCACATCGATCAGCGACGTGCCGCGCGCCATATCGATCCGCGGCATGCCGTCCTGCGCCAGCTGGCCCAGGTCGTCCTCGGTCAGCCCGGCGATGTCTTCGCTGAACAGGCTGCGCGAGATCCGCTGCGCCGCGACCACCGCCGCTTCGCCGTGCACCAGCGCGGTCACCTGCTCGGCCAGCACCCGCTGCGCGGTCGGCGCCTTGCCGCTCTGCTGATCGAACGCTTCCAGTGCCGCGATGTCTTCCAGCGACATGAAGGTGAAGAAGCGCAGGAAACGGTAGACGTCGGCATCGGCCACGCCCAGCCAGAACTGGTAGAACTGGTACGACGAAGTCTTGGACGGATCGAGCCAGACCGCGCCGCCCTCGGTCTTGCCGAACTTGGTGCCGTCGGATTTGGTGATCAGCGGCACGGTCAGGCCCCAGACCGTCTGCTGGTTCAGACGCCGGGTCAGGTCGATGCCGGCGGTGATATTGCCCCACTGGTCGGAGCCGCCGATCTGCAACTGGCAGCCGTGCAGGCGGTTCAGTTCGGAGAAGTCATAGCCCTGCAGCAGGCTGTAGCTGAATTCGGTGAACGAGATGCCGACATCGTCACGGTTCAGCCGCTGCTGTACCGATTCCTTGCGGATCATGGCGTTGACCGAGAAATGCTTGCCGATGTCGCGCAGGAATTCCAGCACATTCATCGACCCGAACCAGTCGTAGTTGTTGGCCATGATGGCGGCGTTATCGCCATCGAAAGCCAGGAACGGGGTCAGCTGGCCACGAATCTTTTCCACCCAGCTGGCCACCACGTCCGGCGTGTTCAGCTTGCGTTCCGCCGCCTTGAAGCTCGGGTCGCCGATCATGCCGGTGGCGCCGCCGACCAGCGCGATCGGCTGGTGCCCGGCAAGCTGGAAGCGCTTCAGCATCAGCACCGGCACCAGATGGCCAAGGTGCAGGCTGTCCGCCGTCGGGTCGAAGCCGCAATACAGCGTGACCGGACCTTCAGCCAGCCGCGCCTCGAGTGCTTCGGCGTCAGTGGTCTGCGCGATCAAACCGCGCGCTGCGAGTTCCTGAATAAGTCCGCGTGTCTGCATTGGGAAAGTCCTTAGTGGGCACACCGCTGCCGGCCATGGGCGGCCAGCGGCAACAAAACCGGTGATTTTACGCTGATTTCCGCCACAGCAGGCAGCGCGGGCGGCCGGCATGACGCAGACCCGGCGGCCCCAAAGCATTATCGGGAATTTGAATAGACTCGATTGGTATTACGCGTTTCTCTGATGCAGCACGTTTCCGTACCCTGCAGGCTGTGCTGATACCCGAATCGTGCCGTTCCCATGCTGTCTGCCCTGCTGTCTTCCCTGCGCCGCCGCTTCCCCGGCCTGCTGCTGACCGCCGTCATCGCCGCTCTGGCGATCCGCCTGGCCGGCGTCCCCGTCTTTGCCGACAACGGCCTGTCCGCGCTGACCTTCGCCATCCTGATCGGTCTGCTGGCCGGCAATACCTTCTATCCGCGTCTCGGCGGCCCGGCCGGTCCCGGGGTGCTGTTCGCCAAGGGCGAGCTGCTGCGCGCAGGGGTCGCACTGTACGGTTTCAAGCTGACTTTCCAGCAGGTCGCCGCGGTCGGCATGGCCGGCGTGATGACCGACCTGAGCATGCTGCTCAGCACCTTTCTGCTCGCCTGCTGGTTCGGCCGGCGCTTTCTCGGGCTGGAGCGGGACACGGCGCTGCTGATCGGCGCCGGCAGTTCGATCTGCGGCGCCGCTGCCGTGCTGGCCACGGCACCGGTCCTGCAGCCGCGCGAGCGCGATGTCGCCGTGGCCGTCGCCACCGTGGTGGTGTTCGGCACGCTGGGCATGGTCGTCTACCCGCTGCTGTGGCGTGCCATGGCCCAGCTGGCGCTGCCGGGGCTGACCCAGAACCAGTTCGGCATCTATATCGGCGCCACCGTGCACGAGGTGGCCCAGGTCGTGGCCGCCGCCCGCGCCGTCGGCGAGCAGGCGGCCGACAGTGCCATGGTCAGCAAGATGATCCGGGTGATGATGCTGGCGCCGTTCCTGCTCGGCCTGTCGCTGTGGCTGGCCCCGCGCAGCGCCACGCCGGACACGCCACGCCGCATCACCGTGCCGGTCTTCGCTTTCGTCTTCGTCGGCTGCGTGCTGCTGAACTCGCTGGATCTGCTGCCGCCATCCGTGGTTGCCGCCCTGATCCGCATCGACGACGTGATGCTGGCCTGCGCCATGGCCGCACTCGGCCTGACCACCCACGCCAGCGCCGTCCGCCAGGCCGGCAGCAGACCGCTGGCACTGGCTGCCGTGCTGTTTGTCTGGCTGGTTGCCGGCGGCGGCGCCATTAGCTGGGGCTGGCAGGCGCTGCTGGCCTGACGCGCATCCGTCATCGCCGGATTTTCTGATATATGACAAGACAGTTTATGTTTGCCGGTACGGCCCCGGATCGCTGCGGGCCGGGATGCTATGATTCCGGGACTCTGCGAACCGGATGCACCCGATGCAATACCTCCCGGTCTTTTTCGACTTGCGCGACCGTCCTGTCACCGTCATCGGTGGCGGCGCCGTCGCCATGCGAAAGATCCGTCTGCTGCTCGCCTGCCAGGCCCGCATCCGTGTGCTGGCACCCCGGCTCTGCGCCGATCTGGCACAACGGCATCACGATGGCCTCATCGACTTCCGGCCCGGTGAGTTCTCCCCGGCCCTGCTCGATGACGGCGACACGCCGGCACTGGTCATCGCCGCCACCGACGACGAGGACGTGAACGCCGCCGTGGCCGCCGCCTGCCGCGCGCGCCGGCTGCCGATCAATGTCGTCGACTCCCCGAGCCTGTGCGATTTCATTTTTCCCGCCATCATCGACCGCTCGCCGCTGGTGATGGCGGTGTCGTCCGGTGGCGCCGCGCCGGTACTGGCACGGCTGGTCCGCAGCCGCATCGAAGCCGCCGTGCCGGCCGCCTTCGGCCAGCTGGCCGAACTGGCGGAAACCCTGCGCCCGCAGGTCAAGGCCGCCTTGCCGGATGTCGACTCACGCCGGCATTTCTGGGAGAGCACGCTGGAAAGTGCTGACGCCGAACTGGCCCTGCAGGGCGATATCGACCAGGCCCGGCAGGCTTTCCTTGCCCGGCTGGCCGCCCCCGGCACCCCGGAAAAGGGAGAAGCGCTGCTGATCGCCGCCGGCAGCGGTGACCCCGACGACATGACTTTCAGGGCGCTGCGCCTGCTGCAGCGCGCGGAACTGGTTTTTCACGATGCCGATGTCCCGGCCGCCATCGTCGATCTGGCCCGGCGCGACGCCGACCGGGTCGCGCTGGCGGCGGCCGACGAGGGCGCGCAGGTCCTGGCCGCCGTGCGCGCCGGACGGCGCGTGGCATGGCTGCGCGCCGGCGACGGCACGCGTCACGACGACATGGCGGACCGGCTGGCCCGTGAAGGCTTGCGCACCCTGCGTGCTGCGGGCGTGGCGGGACACGCGCGAGCCGGATTATGATGACACGCTCACATCCTGTTTGACCGGCACGCATCCTGTGCCAGGCCGGCCGGAGCCGGTGTTATCGAGGGCACTCTATGGTAGGCATCCTGATCATTACTCATGGCGATCTCGGCCGCAGTCTCGCCGACTGTGCCAGGCATGTCCTGCAGCGCGACATCGACAACCTCGAGTACATGCAGGTAGACAAGAATGACGATCCCGAGCAGATGCTCGCAACGGCACGCTGCATGATCGAGCGCCTCGATCGGGGTGAAGGCGTGCTGGTGCTGACGGACATATTCGGCGGTACGCCGTCGAATATTGCCAGCCGGCTGATCGTCGCAGAACAAGTGGAGGCCATTGCCGGCATCAATCTGCCGATGCTGGTCCGGGCCCTGTGCTACAGCAGCCAGTCGCTCGAGACCGTCATCAGCAAGGCGGTGACCGGCGGGCTGGAAGGCGTCATGTATATCGTTGCGGGGGACGGGCGTGGTTGAAAAAGACATCCAGATCATTAACAAACTCGGCCTGCATGCGCGGGCATCGAGCAAATTCACCCAGCTGGCGGGGAAGTTCAAAAGCGAAATCTGGATATCCCGGAGCAACAGGCGCGTCAACGCCAAAAGCATCATGGGCGTCATGATGCTGGCGGCGGCCAAAGGCAGCACCGTTCACGTCGAGGCCAGCGGTCCGGACGAGAGCGATGCGCTTTCCGCGCTGGAAGTACTGATCAACAACCGTTTCGACGAATCGGAATGATCCGAGCCGGGCGGCTGACAAATCCTGTGCGACGCGGCTGTGTAGCGTGATTTGTCACCCTCCCGGGCGGAATTCTCCATCCGGACCACTAGGGAGAGCCTGACTGGCTCTAGGAAGACTTCGGGAATGAGCATCGTCCTGCACGGCATCGGCATTGGCGGCGGCATCGCCATCGGCCGCGCCCACCTGATCTCGCACAGCAGCATCGACGTCGTCCATTACCAGCTCGAGCCGGGCGAGGTGCCCGGCGAGCTGGCTCGCTTCGACGAGGCAATCCGCACCACCCGCAAGGAACTGGAGATGCTGTGGGGCAGCATCCCGGAAAACGCGCCGGCAGAACTCGGCGCTTTCCTGAGCCTGCACATCATGCTGCTGAATGATGCGGCCCTGTCACGCGAGCCGCGCGTTGTCATCGAACGCGAGCAGTGCAATGCCGAATGGGCACTGAAACAGCAGGCCGACGCGCTGATCGAGCAGTTCAACGAGATCGAGGAATCCTACCTGCGCGAGCGCAAGCAGGATGTGATGCAGGTCGTCGAACGCATCTACAAGAACCTGGCCGGCGCCAATGGCGAACTGCCGGAGGCCGATGACCTGATCGACGATGCGATCCTGATCGCACACGATCTGTCGCCGGCCGACATGGTCTATTTCAAGGATTCCAACTACGCCGCCTTCGTGACCGAAGTCGGCGGCGCCACCAGCCATACCGCCATTCTCGCCCGCAGCCTGGATCTGCCGTCGATCATCGCCACCCATACTGCCCGCCAGTTGATCAACGAGGATGAGCTGGTCATTGTCGACGGCATCCAGGGCGTGATCATCGTGTCGCCGGACGACATGGTGCTGACCGAATACCGCCGTCGCCTGCGCTCGTGGCGGGTGGCGAAGAGCAAGCTGGCCAGCATCAAGAAGTCCAATGCGCAGACGCAGGACGGCACGCCGATCGAACTGGTCGCCAATATCGAATTGCCGCAGGACGTCGATGACGTACTGAACTCCGGCGCGGTCGGCGTCGGCCTGTTCCGCAGCGAATTCCTGTTCCTCGGCCGCGACAACCTGCCGACCGAGGACGAACAGTTCGATGCCTATCGCGAAGTCGCCACCCGCCTGAACGGCCAGCCGCTGACCATCCGCACACTCGATCTCGGCGCCGACAAGAACCCGAAATGGTCGCAGTACACTACCGCCGACAACCCGGCGCTGGGCCTGTGCGGCATCCGCCTGTGCCTGGCCGAACCGGCGCTGTTCCGCACCCAGCTGCGTGCGATCCTGCGCGCATCGGTGCATGGCCGGGTACGCATCCTGTTCCCGATGGTCAATTCGGTCGCCGAACTGCGCCAGGCCGTGACCCAGCTGGCGCTGGCGCGCGAGGAACTCGACGCGACCGGCCAGGCCTACGATCCGGACATGCAGGTCGGCGCGATGATCGAGGTGCCGTCCGCGGCACTGACGGTCAACATGCTGGCCAAGTACGTGAACTTCTTCTCGATCGGCACCAACGACCTGATCCAGTACACGCTGGCCATCGACCGCAACGACGATGCGGTCAGCCATCTGTACGATCCGACCCATCCGGCGGTGCTGTACCTGATCTGGCATACGATCAAGACCGCAAACAAGGCCGGCGTGCCGGTATCGATCTGTGGCGAGATGGCCGGCGATGCCCGTCTGACCCGCCTGCTGCTCGGCATGGGCCTGCGCAAGTTCTCGATGCCGCCGGCCAATCTGCTCAGCGTCAAGCGCGTGGTGCTGGATACCCATCTCGACCATATCTCGCCGGTGGTCAGCAAGATCCTGCGCACCAACGACCCCGACCGCGTGCACGATCTGCTGACCCAGCTGAACACGCTGCCGGCATGAACGGCAGCGTGGCGTGGCGACGGGAAGCGTCCCGTTCGCCACGCCGGCCCTCGGCGGCCAGCGCGTGATGCAGTAGAATACCCGGTTTTACCCGGAAGCCGATCGCCATGACCGACCCCTCCACCGACGGTTCGTGGGCGCTGTACAAGCGCCTGCTCGGATACCTGAGGCAAGACTGGCGGGTGTTCATCGTCACCATCGTGGCCATGATCATCGCGTCGGCAACCGAGCCGCTGTTTGCCAGCCTGATGAAGCCGCTGATCGACGGCGGCTTCGTCGAGCGCGATCCGCAGACACTGATCTGGACGCCGCTGGCCATTGTCGGCCTGTTTGCCCTGCGCGGGCTGGCGTCCTTCACCAACGATTACACCTCGACCTGGCTGTCCGGCCGCCTGGTCATGCGGCTGCGCGAGCTGATGTTCGTCAAACTCATGCAACTGCCGGTCAGCTATTTCGACGGCAACAGCTCGGGCCGGGTCATCTCGCGCGTGACCAATGACGTGACCATGGTGACCGACGCCGGCTTCAGCGTCATTACCGTGGTGGTCCGCGACGGCATCACCCTGATCGGCCTGCTCGCCCTGCTGCTGTGGACTGACTGGCAACTGACGCTGATCTGCCTGATCATGGTCCCGGTGGTCGGCGTCGGCATTCGCGTGGTCGGCAAGCGGCTGCGCAAGCTGTCACGCAAGAACCAGCAGCACATGGGGGAAATGACCCAGGTGCTCGGCGAGACCGTCGACGGGCAACGCGTGATCAAGGTCTATGGCGGCCATGAGCATGAAACCCGGCGCTTCATGGTTTCGGCCAACGGCATTCGCCAGAACTCGGTCAAGCAGATCGCCGCCAGCTCGATGAATACCGCCGCCACCCAGCTGATCGTGTCGGTGGCGCTGGCCATCATCATCTACTTTGCCGGCGTGCGCGCCAGCCACGGCGGGTTCAGCGCCGGCGACTTCATGTCGTTCCTGACCGCGATGATCATGCTGTTCACGCCGCTGAAGCGGATTACCGGCGTCAGCCAGACGCTGCAGCGCGGTCTGGCAGCGGCCGAGAGCGTATTCACGCTGCTCGACGTGCCCGGCGAGCGCGACAGCGGCACGCGCACGCTGGAGCGCGCGCACGGCAAGCTGGAATTCGACCGCGTCACCTTCCGCTACCCGGAAGGGGAACGCGATGCGGTCAACGGCTTCTCGCTCGACGTCAGCCCCGGCGAAACCATCGCACTGGTCGGCAGCTCCGGCAGCGGCAAGACCACCATCGCCAACCTGGTGCCCCGCTTCTATTCGCCGACCAGCGGCGAGATCCGCCTCGACGGCATTCCGCTCGATGCGCTGACGCTGCACAGCCTGCGCAGCCAGATCGCCATGGTCAACCAGGACGTGGTGCTGTTCAACGATACCGTTGCCGCCAATATCGCCTATGGCGACAGCCAGGCCAGCCGTGAACGGATCATCGCCGCCGCCCACGCCGCCAATGCGCATGAATTCATCGAAGCAATGCCCGACGGCTACGACACCCGGATCGGAGAAAACGGACTGAAGCTGTCCGGCGGCCAGCGCCAGCGGCTGGCGATCGCCCGCGCCATCCTCAAGGACGCGCCGATCCTGATTCTGGACGAAGCCACCAGCGCACTCGACACCCAGTCCGAGCGACTGGTGCAGGGCGCGCTGGAGCAGTTGATGCTGAACCGCACCACGCTGGTCATCGCCCACCGGCTGTCGACGATCGAGAAAGCCGACCGCATCATCGTCATGCGCGACGGCCTGATCGTGGAAACCGGCACCCACGCCGAACTGCTGGCGCATGACGGCGTGTACGCCGGCCTGTACCGGATGCAGTTCAGCGCCGCCGCCAATCCGAATTGAAGCTCGCCCGCCATCCGGCGCCACACAGGGCGCCCCGACCCCATAGGACGAATAAATGAAAATCCTGGTCACCGGAGCCGCCGGTTTTATCGGCATGTTTGTCTGCAAGCGCCTGCTTGGCGAAGGCCATGCCGTCACCGGGATGGACAATCTGAACGACTACTACGATCCCGGCCTGAAGCAGGCCCGGCTCGATCAGCTCAGCCAGTTCGAGCGCTTCCAGTTCATCTATCAGGACCTGGTCAACCCGGGCCTGATCGAATATATCGCCCAGGGCGAATTCGACGTCGTCGTCCATCTGGCTGCCCAGGCCGGCGTCCGTTATTCGATCGCCGCGCCGCTCGCCTACGCCGATGCGAATCTGGCCGGCTTCACCCATATCCTGGAAGGCTGTCGCCACGGCAAGGTCAAGCACTTGCTGTTCGCCAGCAGCTCCAGCGTCTATGGCGGCAATACCCGCCTGCCGTTCTCCGAAACCGACCCGGTCGACCTGCCGGTCAGCTTCTACGCGGCGACCAAGCGCGCCAACGAACTGATGGCGCACAGCTACGCCCATCTGTACGGCCTGCCGGTCACCGGCCTGCGCTTCTTCACCGTCTACGGACCGTGGGGACGACCGGACATGGCCTATTTCAAGTTTGCGGAAAAGATGGTCAACGGCACGCCGATCGACGTCTACAACCACGGCCGGATGCAGCGCGACTTTACCTATATCGACGATATCGTCGAGGCCATCGCCCGCCTGCTGCCACAGGCACCGGCGGCCAACCCGGCCTATGACCGCGACCACCCGCTCGCCGGTGCAAGCTGGGCGCCATACCAGCTATTCAATATCGGCGGCAGCCACCCGGTCGCACTGCTGACCTTTATCGAAACCCTGGAAGCACAACTGGGTCTGGTCGCCGACAAGAACCTGCTGCCGATGCAGGACGGTGACGTGGTCGCCACCTGCGCCGACAACAGCAAGCTGCGTCAGGCGATCGGCGAATGGCCGGTCACGCCGCTGGAAACCGGGCTGGCACGTTTCGTCGACTGGTTCCGTACCTTCTACGGCCACCGCTGAGCCCCACTGACGCAAGACAATACCGATTGACCACCATGAAAAAACTGAGTGTTTGCGTACTGACGTTCAACTCGGAACGGCTGCTGGAGGCCTGTATCGAGCCGCTGACCCGGATTGCCGACGAACTGATCGTCGTCGACTCCGGCAGCAGCGACGGTACGCTGGCCATTCTGGAAAAATTCGGCCTGACCCCGCTGTACCGCCCGTATTCGACCCATGGCTCGCAGATGAACTTTGCCATCGACCATGCCAGCCATGACTGGGTGCTGTGCATGGACAGCGATGAAGTCATCGACGAGGCCACCGTCAACGCCATCCTGAAGCTGAAGCAGGAACTCGACGACCCGACCCTGGCCTACCGGATCACCCGGCACTGGTTCGTGCTCGGGCAGGAAGTGCATGCGATCTACCCGGTGTCGTCGCCGGACTATCCGGTCCGCCTGTTCAACCGCAGCATCGCCCGTTTCAATGATGCACCGGTCGATGACCGGCCGGCCGGCTTCGCCGACACCCGCATCATTGCCGGTTTTGTCCGCCACGACACCTTCTATACCATTCATGAAATCTTCAAGAAGCTGAACGACTACACCACGCGGCTGGTGAAATTCAAGAAGGTCTCGCCGAGTCTGGCCCGGGCATTCGCCAGCAGCATTGCGTCGTTCTGGAAGTGGTACGTGGTCAAGCAGGCCTGGAAGGACGGTCGGGTCGGGCTGGTCACCGCCACTTATGCATCGTGGTATGCCTACCTGAAGTACATGAAGGCCTGGTTCCAGGCCAGGCACAAGCCGTGACCGGACCGGCAAGGACCCCCGCTCCCATGACGCCCTTTCTTTCCGTCATCCTGATCACCAAAAACGAGGCTGCGCACATCGATGCCTGCCTTGACGCGGTGGCGTTCGCCGACGAAATCATCGTCGTCGACGCCGGCAGCAGCGACGATACCGTGGCCCGGGCCGAGGCACACGGCGCCACGGTGACCGTGACCGGCGACTGGCCGGGCTTCGGCCCGCAGAAAAACCGTGCGCTCGACCTGGCCCGTGGTCAGTGGGTGCTCAGCATCGATGCCGATGAGCGGGTCACCCCGGCACTGGCAGCGGAAATCCGCGCCCTCCTCGCCGCCCCGGCCCACGACGCCTACCGGATTCCGCGCCTGTCCAGCTATTGCGGCCGCTTTATCCGCCATTCCGGCTGGTGGCCGGACCCGGTGCTGCGCCTGTTCCGCAACGGCCGGGCCCGCTTCAGTGATGTGCCGCTCCACGAGAGTGTGCAGTTTGATGGCAGCCCCGGCATGCTGAGCCAGCCGTTGCTGCACTACACCTACCCGGATCTGGACAGCGCCATCACCAAGATGAACCGCTACTCGTCCGATGCCGCCGCCGCGATGTTCGCACGCGGCAAGCGCGCCAGCCTGCCCGGCGCCTTCGGTCACGGCCTGTGGACCTTTATCCGCATCTACCTGCTCCGGCGCGGCTTCCTCGATGGCCGCGAAGGGCTGCTGCTGGCGATCGGCGCCGGCATCGGCAGCTTCTACCGCTACGCCAAACTTTCCCTGCTCACCCGCCCGAGACAGCTTCCCGATGAAAATTCTCGAACTCGACTTTGAGCGCGGCTGGCGCGGTGGCGAACGGCAGACCCTGCTCAGCAGCCTGGCGTTTCGCGATGCCGGCCACGAGGTCGACCTGCTGTGCCGCGACGGCGAAACCCTTGCCTCCCGCGCCGGCAGCGAAGGCCTGACCGTGCATGGCTGCCGGCGTCCGCTCGATATCGTGCGTTTCCTGATCCGGCATGGCCACAACTACGACATCCTGCACGCGCAGACCGGCCACGCACTGACCTGGCTGGCCGCGACACGCTGGGCGCACCGCCGCCCGATCGTCATGTCACGCCGGGTCGCCTTTGCGCTGCATGGCACGTTCACCGCCTGGAAATACCGCCAGGCGGATGCCGTCGTCGCCATCAGCCAGGCCTGCGCCGACAGCGTGCGCCGTCTTGGCATTGACGATGTCCACATCATTCCGTCGGCCGTGCTGCCGATCGTGCCGGACCCGGAACGGGTGCGCGACTGCGCGGCAGCCTGGCGGCTCGATGGCCGGAAAGTGGTGGCGACCACCGCCGCCCTGGCCGAGGACAAGGATCCGTTCACCCTGATCGACGCCGCCGCCGAACTGCTGGGCCGGCGCGACGATGTCGTGTTCCTGCATCTCGGTCACGGTGCGCTGCTGGACGCGGCGCGGGCACGCGTTGCCGGGCTCGGGTTGCAGGATCGCTATCTGCTGCCCGGTCACCAGCCGCAAGTTGAAGCACTGTTCCCGCTGTTCGACGTCTTTGTCATGAGCTCGCGTGAAGAAGGCCTTGGCAGCAGCGTGCTCGATGCCTTCCAGGCGCGGGTGCCGGTCGCTTCGACCGACGCCGGCGGCCTGAAAGAACTGCTCGCCGAAGGCCGGGGACTGCTGAGTCCGGTTGGCGACAGCCATGCACTGGCGACCCATATCGATACGCTGCTGGCCGCCGGTCCGGCCACGGCAGCCATGGTCGATGCCGCCTGCCGTTATGTACGCGCCAACCATGAGGTCGGCATCATGGCCGGGCGCTACCTCACCCTGTTCCAGACACTGGCCACTTCCCCGCATTCATGAAACGCCCTGTCAACCTGAGCCTGCCGGTACTTGTCCCACTCCTGGCCTTGCCGGCACTGTCGCTGGCATTCAAGCCAGTCAGCCAGATCTGCTTCTACCTGCTGGTTCTGCTTGCGCTGGCCGCCCTGGCCTGCCACAGGCGTCTGGGCCTGTCGTCGCCTGCCGCCTTTGCGCGGGAATACTGGCCCCTGTGCGTCGCCCTGTTGCTGCCCGTGGCGTCATTGGCAGCAACCTTTACCTATCACGGCATTTTCGATGGCCGGGAACTGGAAAAGAAGCTCGGCCTTGCCCTGGCACTGCCCATATTCTGGCTGCTGCTGCAACTGGCGCCGGAGCGGTTGCGTCACCTGCAGTGGGGTTATCTGGCTGGCGCCGGCATTGGTGCAGGGATGGCCATCACTCTGGTGCCCATTCTCGGCCTCGGCCGCAACGTCTTCAGTCACACCGGCATCCAGGTCAATGCTGTCAGCTATGCAAACCTGCTGATGCTGCTGGGCCTCGCGTCGCTGGTTTCACTGGGCTGGACGCTGAGCCGCCATGAAAAGCTGGAAATGGCAGCCAAGCTCGCCGTCGGTACGCTGGCACTGTATGCCACCCTGGTCACCGAGACCCGCAGCAGCTGGCTGGCGGTTCCGGCCTTTGCCATCCTGCTGCCCGTCAGCATGGGCAAGCGCCTGCTCCTGCGCTGGCTGGTGCCCGGCCTGCTGCTGGCTACTCTGCTGCTAGGACTGTTTGTCTGGACTGAACCCACACTGAACGCTCGCCTTATGGAAGGCGTGCACGACCTGGCCACGTTCAAGCAACAGCCTGACACATCCCTCGGCATCCGTCTGCAGTTATGGAATGCCGCCTGGCACATGTTCCTGCAGGAGCCATGGCTCGGCATCGGCAATCCGGTTGCCTTCCACCGTTTCCTGGATGCCTATGCGCTCAGCGGGCAGGTGACCCCCTTCGTCGCCGACAACTTTGGCGAACCGCATAATGACTACCTGGCCGCCCTGTCGATGTACGGTCTGCCCGGCCTGCTGGCACTACTGCTGGCCTATACCGTACCGGCGGCCTACTTCGTCCGGCGCCTGCGCCAGCATCCACCGGCGGCCATCCGGGTGCCTGCCTGTCTGGGCCTGCTGTGGTGCCTGAGCTACATGGTATTCAGCCTGCCGGAGCACATGTTCCGCGATACGCGTATCTTTCCGCTATACAGCGTCATGGTCGTCGCCTTCCTCGCCCTGTCGAAGCCGGCGCCTGCCACCGCTGCCACCGAAACGGTAAAGCCCTCTGCCCATGCCTGATTCGTCCCTTGCCAGCAACGGCACGCTCCCGGTGCTGATGTACCACCACGTAAACCCGGTGCCGGGTGCCCTGACCATCACCCCGGCGCACTTCGCGGCGCAGATGCACTGGCTGGCCGAACACGGCTACAGCACACTCGGCAGTGCCGGTGTCGAGGCTTTTCTGGCCGGCAAACCGGTACCGAAGAAGTCGGTGGTGCTGACTTTCGACGATGGCCTGCTGGACAACTATGTCCATGCCCATCCGGTCCTGCAGCGCTACGGCCTGCATGCCGTCATGTTCCTGGTTACCGGCTGGAATCACGATGGTCCGGCACGGCTGCATGCAGGGGAGCCCAGCCCGGCCGTCGTCCCCAGCCGCGAGGACAGCAAGGCACTGATCGAGGCTGGCAGCACCGACGATATCGCCGTACGCTGGAGCGAGATCGAACGCATGCGTGCCGCCGGCACGTTCGAGTTCCACAGCCATACTCACTCCCACACCCGCTGGGACCGCGTCTGCGCCAGCAGGGAAGAGAAAACCGCGCGGTTGCAAGAGGATCTGGCCCTGTCACAGGCCACACTGCATGCACGACTTGGCGAAGCGTCCCGGCATCTGTGCTGGCCGCAGGGTTATTTCGATGACGACTACCTGCAGGTGGCCCGCCAGGCCGGCTTCCGCTACCTGTACACCACCCGGGATACCGACCGGAACCGCCCGGGATCGGACCCGGGCCATCTGTACCGCATCGGCGACAAGGGCAAGGCCGCAAACTGGATCGCAAGAAAGCTGTGGCTGGTGCGCCATCCGCTTTTCGGCGCCGCCCATTACTGGCTCAAACAGCGCAAGCACTGACCTGATGAAAATCCTCTATACCAATTTCCACCACGGTTCCGGCGGCGGCCATTTCACCTATATCAACGGGCTGGCCAAAGCCATGACAGCCCGGCACGAGGTCAGCATCGCCTCGCCGGCAGGCAGCCAGCTTCATGCCATGGCCGAGGCCGATCCGGCGCTGCACGCCTTCGCCATCGACTTCAGCAACAATTTCAAACGGCTGTGGCCGGCACGCCGTGCGCTGGCAAAGATCCTGCGTGACGAGCGGTTCGATATCGTCCATGTCAACGGCTCGCCCGACCACCGGCTGGTGATGCTGGCCATGGCCGGCATGGGCCGCCAGCGGCCGCGCGTTGTCTATACCAAGCACAACAATCTGCCGATTTCCGGTCTCGGCGCATCGATCCGCGCACACTTTGCCACGGACCGGACCATTTGCACCTGCCTGGAAGCACGGCGCATTCTGGAAGCATCACCCTATGCCAGGACCGGGCTGGTTGACGTGCTGCTTGGTGTCGATACCGGCTTTTTTACACCGGCGGATGCCCGCCAGGCGGCGGAGGCACGTACCGCACTGCTGCCCGGGCTGGCACCGGACACGCTGGTGCTCGGCAGCAATGCCGGTACCTCGGAATACAAGGGCTGGCTGGACCTGCTGCAGGCGATATCGCTGTTGCCGTTCGAACAGCGCAACCGCCTGCATGTGGTCCTTGCCGGCCGCCCGCCGCGTGATGATCTGCTGCAACGCGTCGATGCGCTCGGACTGCGCCCACAGCTGACGCTGACCGGCCTGCTGGCCGATGTCCGGCCGGTGCTGCGCGCCATGGATGTCGGTTTTGTGCTGTCGCACAAGGAAATGGCCTCGTACGCCGGCCGTGAAATGATGGCCATGGGCAAACCGGTCATCGTGTCCGACGTCGGCGGCCTGCCCGAGTTGCTCGAACCGGGTGTGCAGGGCTGGCGGGTGCCGGCGCATGCACCTGAGCGGATTGCTGCCGTGCTGAAGGAGATCCTGGCCGATCCGGCATCGATCGCCGTGCGCGGGGCGGCAGCACGTGAACGCTGCGTCACGAACTATTCGATGGAGACCGTGGTGGCCCGCATGGAAAGCGTCTATGCGGCGCTGCTTGAAGAACGCTAATTCGCGCAGTGATAAACTGCCGGTTTTGCCATTCCCCACCGCAAAAACTGCGGATGAATCATCACGTCGGAGCAAACGAATCGTGAAAGTGACTGTTGTAGGCACCGGCTATGTCGGTCTGGTTTCCGGCACCTGCCTGGCGGAAGTGGGCAACGACGTACTGTGCCTGGATGTGGATGCGGCCAAGATCCGCACGCTGGAACAGGGCGGCGTCCCGATCTTCGAACCCGGTCTGGAAGAGATGATCCGCCGCAACGTGGCGGCCGGCCGGCTGCGCTTCACCACCGATGTCGAGCAGGCTGTCCGTTTCGGCACGGTGCAGTTCCTCGCCGTCGGCACGCCGCCGGATGAAGACGGTTCCGCCGACCTCCAGTATGTCGTCGCCGCCGCGCGCGCCATCGGCCGCCATATGGACGACTACAAGGTCGTGATCGACAAGTCCACGGTGCCGGTCGGCACCGCAGACAAGGTCCGCGCCGCCATTTGCGAAGAGCTGGCCACGCGCGGTGTCGACCTGCCGTTCGGCATGGTATCCAACCCCGAATTCCTGAAGGAAGGCGCCGCCATCGACGACTTCATGCGGCCGGACCGCATCGTCATCGGCGTCGAGGACGAACGCGCGCTGGCGCTGATGCGCACGCTGTATGCACCGTTCCAGCGCAACCATGACCGCCTGCAGGTCATGGACATCAAGAGCGCCGAGCTGACCAAGTACGCGGCCAATGCCATGCTGGCCACCCGCATTTCGTTCATGAATGAGCTGGCCAACCTGGCCGAAGTGCTCGGGGCGGATATCGAGATGGTGCGCAAGGGCATTGGCGCGGACCCGCGCATCGGCTACCACTTCCTGTACCCGGGCTGCGGCTATGGCGGCTCGTGCTTCCCGAAGGACGTGCAGGCATTGCTGAAGACAGCCAAGGATGCCGCCGGCATCGACCTGCGCGTGCTGAGCGCCGTCGAGGAAGCCAACGAGAACCAGAAGTCGGTACTGCCGCGCAAGATCAAGGCCCGTTTCGGCGACGACCTGTCCGGCCGCACCTTCGCGCTGTGGGGGCTGGCATTCAAGCCGGATACCGACGACATGCGCGAAGCGCCGTCGCGGACCCTGATCGCCGCGCTGCTGGATGCCGGTGCCCGCATCGTGGCCCACGACCCGGTGGCCATCGACGAGGCCCGCCGGCTGTATGGCGACGAGCCGCGCCTGCGCTTTACCGATACGCCGATGACGGCGCTGGAACAGGCCGACGCACTGGTCATCGTGACCGAATGGAAGGCCTACCGCAGCCCGGACTTCGCCGCGATTCGCAACAGCCTGCGCACACCGGTCATTTTCGACGGCCGCAACCTGTTCTCGCCTGAAGCGGTCAGGGAAGCCGGCATCGACTACTACCCGATCGGCCGCCCGCAGGCCGCCTGAGCCCTGCCCAGCCACGCCCGCCGTCACGGCGGGCTTGAAAAAAACCCGCCATGCTGTGTGGCGGGTTTTTGCTTGTACGACTGGCTATCAGCAGTGATAGAGCGGATTGTCCGGTTCCATTTCCCGCCCGGTGCGCTGGATCTGCTGCCAGATCGGTTCACCCTGCAGCGGTTCGGACACTTCGCGTGCGAGTTCGCTGTACTCGCGGATGTAGTTGCCATCGGCGAACGCCCGCAGCAGCACGACCTTGACCGACATATTGCCCGGTTCGTCGTCCAGTGCAGCCTTCAGTACGCGGATGGCATGACGAACCTTGCCCTGGAACAGGAAAACCTCTGCCTCCCCGACCGGATCGATGCCTCGTGCGCTGGCTTTGACGAAGCGGTTCTGTCGCCACCATTGCCCCAGCAGATAACTGACGCTGACCAGCAGCATGGCGTTAATCAGGGTTTGCAGTTCAATCTCGTAGTCCATGGCAAGCGCTCTCCTCACATGCATGCAGGCAGATCATCGTCGACCGTGCACTGTTAGACAATTAGTGAAAATACGGATTTCCAATGTCATTACGGGCTTGCCTTCGACATGGCAGCCCGGGGTGAGGGTCGTCTTGCGGCACGGAAGGGAAAACAGGAGAGGGTGCAGGGAAAACCCGGCAGGATGGAAGGTTGCGACGGGCGCGCGGCAAGCGCAGACGTGGCTCGGGTGTCCATGCAGAGTCCCCCTGAAATCGGGTGCGGGCGAACGGCCGGTCGTCAGCCGGCAACACGCGGGCAATGGTGATCATCGCCGCTTTTCCACCCACCCCTGAGTAAGTGTTATGCGGAGATTATTACCAAAACCGGCTACGCCGTGAGGGTATTTGCCCCTCGCTCCGCCATGCCGATCGCCCCGCTGATACAGCAGCCATGAGCATGGTGCAGCAGGGAAAATACCGTTCAGCGCGCGATAAAGCGACCGCCCAGCACCCGGGCCAGCGCATCGGCATCGACGTCCGATTCCACGCTCGCCCGGCCGATGCCGTCCGGCACGACAAAGCGCAGGTGCCCGCCATCGACTTTCTTGTCGTGCCCCATCAGCGACAGCCACGCGTCGAGTCCAAGGTCCGGCGCGCGTACCGGCAGTTGCACCGCGGCCAGCAGGGCCTCGATCCGGTCCAGTTCGCCCGCGGACTGGCGGCCGAGCTGCGCGGCCAGGTCGGCCGCCAGCAGCATGCCGGCAGCCACGGCTTCGCCATGCAGCCAGACACCGAAGCCGAGCCCGGCTTCGATCGCGTGGCCAAAGGTATGACCGAGATTCAGCAGTGCGCGCACGCCCTGCTCCTTCTCGTCCTGCCCGACAATGTCGGCCTTCATCTCGCAACTGCGGCGCACGGCATGGATCAGCGCATCGGCATCGCGCGCCATCAGCGCTGCCGCCTGCGCCTCGCACCAGTCGAAGAAACCGGCATCGCCGATCAGGCCATACTTGAACACTTCGGCCAGCCCGGCCGACAGCTCCCGCGGCGGCAGGCTGTCGAGCAGCGCGATATCGGCCAGCACCAGCCGCGGCTGCCAGAACGCACCGATCATGTTCTTGCCGGCCGGGTGGTTGATTGCCGTCTTGCCGCCGACCGACGAATCGACCTGGGCCAGCAGCGTGGTCGGCACCTGGACGAACGGCGCGCCGCGCTGCCAGCAGGCGGCGGCAAAACCGGTCATGTCGCCCACCACGCCGCCGCCCAGCGCGACCAGCGTGGTCTTGCGCTCGGCGCGCATGTCGATCAGCGCATCAAAAATCAGGTTCAGCGTCTGCCAGTCCTTGTGCGACTCGCCATCCGGCAGCACCACGGCCCGGGTCTGGATGCCGGCGGCCGCCAGCGAAGCCTCAAGCCGCGCCAGATACAGCGGTGCCACCACGTCATTGGTGACGATCAGCGCGCGCGGCTGCGGCAGGACCGGTGCCATCAGTTCGCCGGCCCGGTCCAGCAGGCCCCGGCCGATATGGATCGGGTAGCGACAGTCGGGCAGCGTCAGGTCAAGCGTGATCATGACTCGGGAGTTTCCTTGAGTTTGGCCAGCAGCCGCTGCACCAGCACGCCGACGTTCTGCCGGCTGGTGTCGACAACCACGTCGGCAATTTCGCGATAAAGCGGGTCGCGCACGGCGAACAGCGCTTCGAGCTTGGCGCGCGGGTCACCGGTCTGCAGCAGCGGCCGGCTCTTGTCGTGCGCCGTGCGGATCAGCAGGTCGTCGATGGTCGCGCGCAGATAGATGACCGTGCCGCCGGCCTTCAGCGCCGCACGGTTGTCCGGGTCGAGCACCGCACCGCCACCGGTTGCCAGCACGATGCCGTCACGCTGCATCAGCTCGGCGATCACCGCCTTTTCGCGCTCGCGAAAGCGGTTCTCGCCCTCGATCTCGAAGATGGTGGTCACGCGCACGCCCGTACGCGATTCGACCTCGTGGTCGGAATCGTGAAAGGTTCGGCCGGTCAGACGGGCAAGGTGACGACCCACAGTCGTCTTGCCCGCACCCATCAGGCCAATAAGTATGTAGTTGCCTGCCGTCATGGGGCCGCATTGTAACCAAGGCCCACGCAGCCGTCATGGCCGAGCGGGCCTCAATCGTATCTGTTCGCAACGAAAATGGCAGGCGGACCATCTGGCGCTATACTGCGCTGTTTTCCCATCGGAAGTTTCACCGCACATGTTTTCCCGACTGCTCGGAGGCATCGCCCTGATTGTCGCGGTGCTGATCGTCATCGGCGCAGGTCTGGCTGGTGTCGGCATTGCCGTCACCTATCCCCGCCTGCCCAGCCTTGATGTCCTGACCGCCTATCGCCCGAAAATCCCGCTGCGCGTCTATACCGCAGACGGCGCCCTGATCGGCGAATTCGGTGAGGAACGTCGCTCGTTCACCCCGATCGGCGAAGTCCCGCCGCTGATGAAGAAGGCCATTCTCGCTGCCGAGGACGAGCGCTTCTACGAACACGGCGGCATCGACTACCTCGGCATCGCCCGCGCGGCGGTGGCCAACGTGACCACCGGTCATATCCGCTCCGGCGCCTCGACCATCACCATGCAGGTCGCGAAGAATTTCTTCCTGTCGAGCGAACGGACCTTCACCCGCAAGTTCAACGAGGCCTTGCTGGCATTCAAGATCGAACACAACCTGTCCAAGGACCAGATTCTGGAGCTGTACTACAACCAGATCTATCTCGGCCAGCGCGCGTACGGTTTCACCTCGGCCGCACAGATCTACTTCGGCAAGACACTGGACCAGCTGACCCCGGCGGAAATGGCCATGCTGGCCGGCCTGCCGAAGGCACCGTCCTCGTACAACCCGGTAGTGAATCCGGAACGCGCGCACCTGCGCCAACTGTACGTGCTGCGCCGCATGCGCGAGCTGAACTTCATCGACAACGACCAGTACGAGGCCGCCAAGCAGGAGAAGCTGAAGCTGGCCAGCCGCAACGAGGACTTCTCGGTGCCGGCCCAGTACGTGGCGGAAATGGTGCGCCAGTCGATGTATACCCGTTACAAGGAAGCCGCCTACACCGAGGGCTTCCGCGTGTACACCACGCTGAAATCGGACCCGCAGCGCTGGGCATTCGACGCCGTGCGCGAGGGGCTGATGAGCTATGACCGCCGCCATGGCTATCGCGGACCGGAATCGTTCATCGATCTGGCCGCGCTGCCGGAAGGCGCCGACCGTGACGAAGCGCTGGATGATGCGCTCGCCGCCATTCGCGACTCGGGCTCGCTGCAGCCGGCCGTGGTACTCGAAGCCTCGCCAACGCTGGTCAGCGTCTATCTGCGCGGCGGCGACAAGGTGGACCTGAGGGGGCGGGCACTGAGCTTTGCCCAGCGTTTCCTGTCGCCGAAACTGACGCCGGCGCAACGCATCCGCCCCGGTTCCATCATCCGCATTACCAAGGATGAGGACGGTGGCTGGTCGATCACCCAGATGCCGAAGGTCGAAGGGGCATTCGTCGCCGTCGACCCGAAGACCGGTGCGATCCAGTCGCTGGTCGGCGGCTTCGACTTCAACCGCAACCACTTCAACCGCGTGACCATGGCCTGGCGCCAGCCGGGGTCGAGCTTCAAGCCGTTCATCTATTCGGCCGGCCTCGAACGCGGCTTCACCCCGAGCACGCTGGTCAATGATGCTCCGCTGGTCATCGACCCGCAGACCATCGGCGGCCAGCGCTGGGAACCGAAGAACTATGACGGCCGCTACGCCGGCATGATGACGCTGCGCCGTGGTCTGACCCTGTCGAAGAACCTGGTGTCGATCCGGGTGCTGATGGCCACCGGCACCGACTACACCCAGCAGTATCTGCAGCGTTTCGACTTCGGCCCCAAGCAGCATCCGGCCTACCTGACCATGGCGCTCGGCGCCGGCATGGTGACGCCGCTCGGCATGGCCGAGGGCTACAGCGTGTTCGCCAACGGCGGCTGGCAGGTCAAGCCGTACTTTATCGACCGCATCGAGGACAGTCTGGGCCATGTGCTGGCCAAGACCGCCCCGATCGTGGCCGGCCAGAACGCCAGGCAGGTCATCGACCCGCGCAACGCGTTCATCATGACCAACCTGATGCAGGACGTGGTCAAGTTCGGCACCGGTCGCAGCGCGCTGTCGCTCGGCCGCAGCGACCTGGCCGGCAAGACCGGCACCACCAACGATTCGCGGGATGCCTGGTTCGCCGGCTTCGCCCCCGGCGAGCTGGTCGGCATCGCCTGGGTCGGCTTCGACAACAACAAATCGCTGGGCGGCGGGGAAACCGGGGGCGGCGCCGCGCTGCCGATCTGGATCTCGTACATGCGCCACGCGCTGAAGAGCGTACCGGAAGTCGAGCTGCCGGTGCCCAGCGGCATCGTGGTCAAGCCGGGTGCCGGCCTGCACGGACAGCCCGAGTATTACTATCAGGAATTCCTGCAGACCAGTCCGGAGCTCGGCCTCAACAACCAGGCCAGCCGTTCGGTGGAAAGCAATGAAGCCGACCCGGCAGCCAGCCCGAGCACGCCGCCGCCTGACTCGGCGCGCGATGCGGTCGAGAACGTGAAGGAACAGCTGTTCTGATGCTGTGCCTGGCGGAAGGGGCCTGCCGGCTCCTTCCGCCATCCAACCATTCTAAAATGCCGTCACACCGCCATGACCACCCTTCTTGTTACCGGTGGCGCCGGTTATGTAGGCAGCCACACCTGTGTCGAACTGCTTGAGGCTGGCTACGAGCTGGTCGTGCTGGACAATCTGTGCAACAGCAGCCGGGAAGCCTTGCACCGGGTGGAACGAATCACTGGCAAGCCGCTGATCTTCGTGGAGGGTGATATCCGTCACGCCGGCACGCTGGAGCAGCTGTTTACCCGGTACACCATTGACACCGTCGTCCATTTTGCCGGGCTGAAAGTTCTGGGCGAGTCAGTGTCAGCGCCACTGAGCTATTACGACAACAATATCGGCGGCACACTCACCCTGCTGACAGCCATGCGCAGCCATGGCGTGAAATCCCTGTTGTTCAGCTCTTCCGCCGCGGTATACGGCAACCCGCACCAGGTACCGATCACCGAAGACTTTCCGCTGTCCGCGACCAACCCCTACGGCCGCAGCAAGCTGATCGTCGAAGACATGCTGCGCGACCTGCACCGCGCAGAGCCGGACTGGTCGATCATGATCCTGCGCTATTTCAATCCGGTAGGGGCGCACGAGAGCGGGCTGATCGGGGAAGACCCGCAGGGTATTCCCAATAATCTGATGCCGTTTATTGCACAGGTCGCCGTCGGAAAGCGGGAATTCTTGTCGGTATACGGCAATGACTACCCGACAGCGGATGGGACCGGCGTGCGTGACTATCTGCATGTGGTCGATCTGGCGGTTGGCCACGCCAGGGCCATTGAGGCACTGGGCAACACCCCCGCCGGACAGCTGCACACCTGCAACCTGGGCACCGGGCGCGGGTATTCAGTACTGGATGTCGTACATGCTTTCGAGCGAGTCAGCGGTCGCAAGGTCCCGCATGTCCTTGCTGCCCGTCGTCCAGGCGACGTGGCTACCTGCTATGCCGATCCCGCTCGGGCAGAAAGGGAACTGGGCTGGAAAGCGACACGCGGACTGGATGCCATGTGTGCGGATACATGGCGATGGCAATGCGACAATCCTCACGGTTATTGAGCGAAATGGGTAACTATCCGGAGTGAATATCCATACTGCTGCTTGCCAGATATTTACCATGCTCGCTGAGCTGGAAAATTCCAGATTGCGCCAAGCCCGCCCAACTTCGGCCGAGAGTGTCAGTCAGTAATAATGCACATGGTGGAAACAGCTCCTTTTATCAGAACAGATCCACCCCACTGTTTTTTCGCGGATTTTCATCTACAGCTTTCCGCGTCAGGAGAGCCCAATCCGTTAGAATATCGGTATGGTTCTCTTCGTATCCACTCTACTGACCAGCTTTATGCTTACCTTGTGGCTGGTACGCAGTAGTCACTTTCATGCCCGGCTCAGTGCGGACTCCGACCTGTCAGGCGTGCAAAAATTCCATGTTGCCCCGGTGCCCCGCATCGGCGGTGTCGCGCTGCTCATCGCACTGGGCACTGGCTGGCTGGTACTGTGGTTGCGGCACTCGCCACTTCACACCGCCTACCTGGGGCTGCTGGCAGTCACGCTGCCGGCCTTCCTCAGCGGGCTGTATGAAGACATGTCCAAACAGGGCGGGCTGGGCCTGCGCATGGCGGGGATCCTGCTGTCAGCGGGACTGGGATGGTGGCTGCTCGGCGTCCAGATTACGCGGCTGGACATCCCTGTCCTGGAGGCCGCATTGCGCTACCCGGCCGTCTCCCTGTCGCTGACACTGATCGCCATCTGCGGCGTCACAAATGCGATGAATTTCATCGACGGCTACAACGGGCTGGCGACAGCCGTCGCGGCCATCATGCTGGGTGGCATTGCCTATGTCGCCTTCCTGCTCGGCGACCACCTGATCTGGTCATGCGCAATAGCCGGCATCGGAGCCTGCCTGGGCTTCCTGCTCTGGAACTGGCCGCGCGGGCTGATCTTTCTCGGTGATGGCGGTGCCTATCTGCTCGGTTTCCTGATCGCCGCACTCGATATCCTGCTGGTCGCACGCAACCCTCAGGTATCACCCTGGTTTGCGCTGCTGCTGGTCAGCTACCCGGTCGTCGAAATGACATTCACCGTGCTGCGCCGGACGTCACGGCGCTCGAACCCGGGCATGCCGGATGCCGCCCACCTGCACCAGCTGATCTACAAGCGGCTGATGAAATGGACGGTTGGCAGTTCGCGCCCGGCCGACAAGCTGTTCCGCAACTCGATGACCTCGCCGTACCTGTGGCTGCTGTCATCGCTGGGCGTAATACCGGCAGTACTGTTCTGGAACAACACCCGGCTGTTGCAGTTGTCCACACTGCTGTTCATTGCCGCCTACATCTGGCTGTACCGCCGCATTGTCAAATTCCGGACACCGCGCTGGCTGGTCGTCCGCGACCGGCAGTCCCACAAGGATCGGCAATAACCGGGGCCGCGCTTTTCACCCGGAGGTTCCCGGCGCTCAACGATCCGCGCGCTCGTCAACCGGCAGCGTATCCGGTGCGCTGCCCTTCCGCCGCACCTGCAGCAACGGTGGCGCCCACGCTTCACCCGCCCGCTTCTTGCGCGTGGCCAGCGTCAGCTCGCTCGGCGCAAAGATATTGATGTTGTGCGTATTCGGGGTGGTGATCAGGTACTGGGCTTCGGTCGCGCGCAGGAAGCTCGACACCCGGTCAATATTGAAGATGTCCAGGTGGGCAAACGGTTCGTCGATAAACACGAAGCCGGATGGCTGGGACTCGTCCATCATCAGTCCGACCAGCAGGATCAGTGATTTCATCACCTGCTGCCCGCCGGACGCCTCGCCGTCATTCAGCCCCATCATGCCCTTGTGGTCGAAGTTGAAGCGCACGGTCAGCCCGGCCTGCAGCAGGCGGCTATCGTCGTCGCCGAACTCAGGCAGGTCGGCCTCGACCGCAATGCCGGACAGCTCGCCCAGCCGTTTCAGATTGCGGCCATAGGCGCGTACCGTGGCGCGCAGCTTGCCGACATAGGCGCTGCGCGCCTCGTCGGTCAGCGCACTGGCGCGCTCCACTTCCGCGCCGCGTTTCTGCATGTCGAGGTCAAGCGTGACCAGTTCGTCGCGCAGCAGGTCACGGCTGGTCAGCACGGTTTCTTCCCGCTCCCACTCGCCCAGTTCCAGCCGCTGACGCGCATAGCGCAGTGCGTGCTCGGCATCCCCGGCATCGCCGAATTCACCGGACAGCGCCTCCAGATACCCGGCATCCAGCCAGCTCGGGTCGAGCCGTCGGGCCAGATCGCGCAGACTGGCCAGATCACGGCGCACCATGCGGCGCGCCTCGACCGCGGCCAGTTGCAGGGCTGACAGTCGCTGCGACTGCTGTTGCAGGTTCAGCGCCCGTCGTTCGTGCGTGCGGCGGGCCTGGTCGTGTTCGTCACGCGCCTGACGCTCGGCCTCCTGCGCCGCCGCCACGGCGGCGCCGATATCGGCGGCGCGCGCGGCGAGATCGCGGCGGCTGGCTTCCAGTGCGGCATATTCGTCGGCACGCGCTTCCAGCAGGCGGATGGCATCGACCCCGCCCAGGTATTCGGCCAGTTCGCGCGCTTCGCGATTCAGTGCCAGTTGCCGCTCTTCCTCGGCCAGGATGTCACGGTTGACCCGCTCCAGCCGGGCCTCGACCTGGGCCAGCCGGGCCTGGCGCGCTGCCTCGCCAAAAGCGAGGTCATGCGCGGCCACGCCGATATGCCGGCCGCCGCGCCGTTCGCGCAGATAACCGTCCGGCGTGATCCACTCGCCGCCCAGTGCCTCGCCTTCGCGCTCGTCGGCGACCCGCCGGGTGTCATTCAGAATGCGCGCCAGCCAGCCCGGCACGGCCGAGGCAAAGCGCACCACTTCCAGCACACTGCCCGGTTTGGCACGCGGTGCCGGCTCGGCATCCGGCACGATAAAGTGCCGGTAGCGCAGCCGGCGTCCGAGTGCGAACGCGGTTTCGCGGTCGGACGGATTGCCGAGCAGCACCAGATGGCGATACGGTTTCAGCAGCGACTCGACGGCGATCTGCCAGTCCGGATCGGTGACTTCGACCCGCTCGGCCAGCAGCCCATGGTCGACGCCCTGCTCTTCCAGCGCGATGCGGAACGCCCGCACCTCGTCCGGTGCGCGCCGGCCACCCGAGGACAGCGCCGCACGTTCGACCCCGAGCTGTTCGCGCTCGTCACGCCGGGCCTTCAGGCTGGCGCCGAGCGCGGCGGCTTCCTGGCGCAGCGTGTCATGGCGGGCGGCCAGTCGGGCCTGGTCATCGCCCCAGTCCTTGCCGGACAGCGCCTGCAGCCGGTCACGCTCTTTCAGTTGCGCGTCCAGCCCGGCGCATGCCTCGCGCACCGACTGGAACTCGGCCAGCACCTGCCGGTAGTGATCGCTGGCCGCGACACGACGGGCATCGGCCTGCGCCTCGGCCCGTGCCAGCCCGGCCAGATCGGCCTGATCCAGCGTCTGCGCCTCGCACTCGCGACGCCAGGCCGCGCGCGCCGCGCGTTCGTCACGCCAGTGCTGGCGCAGCTTGCCCCGGCCCTCGATATAGCCGAGCGTCGGCAGCACTTCGCTTTCCAGCCGGGCGATCTCGTCCTGCAGCGCACGCCACTCGACATAGCGATTGGCGCGACCGACGGCGTTTTCCACCCGCGCAGCCAGCACATCGCGGCGTTTGGCCAGTTCGGCCAGTTCGATCTCGGTCTGCACCTGTTCATCGCGTGCGGCCGCATAGTGATCGAGCACCGCCTTGTCGCCGAACACCTGGAACACCAGGTCCAGCAGCGCACGCGGCGAGTATTCACACAGCTTGTCGGTATCGCCCTGCTCCAGCGCCAGCACCTCGGCAATCGCCGGCGTCAGGCCGGCTGCCTCCAGCCGCTGGCGGTATTCATGCACGCCCAGCCAGGTGACGCCAGCCTCCAGCTCGTCGCCAAGTGGAACATCGCCTTCCAGAATTGCGTAATGGCGTACCCAGTCGCCACCCTGTTTTCTGACCCGGCACAGCAGGGTCACGCGTTCGCTCATCAGCGGGAAGAACGGCGTCGGGTACAGGCCCGATTCGAGCCGGCGCGGGTTGTCGACCACACCGCGCAGCCAGGCGAATGGCGATCGGTTGTTGCGCACATAGCGCTTGTAGTCGCGCTTGCCGGAACAACGCAGCGCCAGCAGGGTCCGCAGCGCATCGAGCAGCGTGGTCTTGCCGGAGCCGTTCGGGCCGGTGATGGTGACGATCTGGGCGTCCAGCGGCACGGTCAGGCGCTGCCAGTAATCCCAATGAACCATTTCGAGGGCGCGGAGTTGAAACATGCGTTGGACCGGATTCCAGTAAGGACAGGGAGCGGGGCAAGCCCCGGGTTCAGAGGCCGGCGTCCTGCCGGCGCTTGAGCAGCACTTCGGACAGCGCACCTTCGAGGATGCGCGGCGCGAGCTGGCCGTAGTCGATCAGCGTATCCAGCAGCGGGCCCTCGGTCAGCAGCTTCTGCCGGCGAACGATAAAGCCAAGGTTCACCAGCCGGCCAAGGTTGGCACTGAACTTGGTGCGACCGCCAAGCAGATTGCCGAAGTCGGCGTAGATCGCCTCCTCGTTGACGCCGACCGACACGTCGTCGCCAGTGGCGATCGGCTTGCCTTCGCCGAACATGTCATGCTGCGACTCGCGGCCGGCTTCGACCCGCGCATGCTGGCGTTCGCGCTTCGGCAGCACGATCAGCGCCCACAGCACCACCAGCAGCGCCACTGCGTCGCGCGGCAGCTCCAGCGTATTGTTCTGCCAGGTTTCGCCCTGACCGAACACCGCCTCATGCTGCGCCGGCTGCAGGCAGACCGCCACTTCGGCCGCATACGGGTTGTCGGCCAGGGCCAGCCCGACCTGGGCCAGCCGTTCGTCCAGCGCCTGACGGAACACCTCGTCCATCAGCGCGCGGCGAACCAGCTTGTCGCTGCGGGGAAGCGTGCGGTGCGCGATCAGTCGCGCGGAAAGCGTTGCAAGGTCAGCGTCCATGCGGCTCAGCGATCAGTAAAAGGAATCAGTTGCGCGTCGGACAGCGACGCGATTTCGGGGTGATCGGGATGGGTCAGGCCCTCGCCACCGGCCAGTGCCCACGGCGCGGTCGCCAGCCGCGACAGCGCGCCGGCATCATCGCCCGGCTCGGGGTCACCCAGCAGCGCCAGCAGCGACATGCGATAGGCAGTCTCGGCATAGCTGTCGGCCAGCACGATCCCGGCGATCGGCGCCATCCGGCCCGGCGGCAGCGCGTCAAGCGCTTCGAGAAAGGCGTCGGCCTCCTGTTGCCGCTCGGCCGCCTGCGGCTCGGCATCGTCGGTCGCGCGCGACGGCGGCAGCCCGGTGGTCGCCGCCACGACCCGCTCGCGGGCGATCAGTTCGTATTCGGCCACATCGGCCAGTTCCGGCGTGGACAGGAAAGCCGCCAGCGGCGGCGGGGACAGCACGCCATCCAGCAGGCCGGCCAGTGCCGGCGCACTCTGCGTGCGCAGCCAGCCGGCAATATCGGTCGAGGTCAGGCCGCTCTGGCCAAGATGGACCCGCTGCACCGCCAGTTGCGCCAGCCGGCGCTGGAAAGTGCCGGCCAGATGCAGCATGCGTGCCTGGGCATAGGCCACCTGCTGCGCGGCGGCCAGTGTGCTCAGGTCCTGGGTATCGTCACGGATGATGGCTCGCACGACTTCCGTCCCGCGCGCCACCCAGCGCCATACCGCTTCCAGCCGGCCCTGGGCCGCACGGATACGGAATTCGGATTGCGATTCAAGGGCTTCCTCGAACTCGGCATGCAGTTCGTTCAGCCGGGCCAGCAGATGGGTCAGCGCTTCGCCGCTGACTTCGCCCATCGCCTGACCGGCAGCCACCTGTCCGGCCAGATAGCCGAGTTCGGCATCGTCGCCGTCCAGCTGCACCAGCGTGGCCAGCGCCGCCAGAACCCGGCGCGCATGTTCGGCCAGTTGGTAGTCACCACTGTCGGCGTGCCACAGCAGCAGGCCGTTCTCGCGCAGCCGCTTGAGCACGGTGTCGAGCTTGGTCGGGTTCAGGTAGGCAAAGCGCTGCTGCAGATCCTGCGGCGTCCAGCGCGGTGCGCCGGCGCGGGCGCCGATTTCGCGCAGCACCAGCAGCCGGACCAGCACTTCGTCCTCCCCGCCACGAAACAGCGTGATCAGGGCGTCGATCACCTGTCGGGCGCCGAGCAGATCGCTCAGCGCCGGCAGGTCGGCCGGAAACAGTCCCGGCGCCAGAAAATCGGCGAGCGTATCGTCGCGCATGCGCGGAATCAGGCGGCCGGGTTGTACGGCTGCTCGGCGGCGGCGAGTTCTTCCTCGCTGCGTTCGGCGGCGCGCACGTGTTCCAGATGGGTCATGATCGCGTAGCACAGTTCGCGCGTCCCCTCGCCGGTCAGTGCCGACATGGTGAACAGGCGCGGCTGCATCGGATCGTAGTCAGCCAGCTTGTCGACGGTGAAGTCGACCCCATAGGCGTCGAGGAAGGCCCGGGTCTTTTCGATGCGGTCGGCTTCGTCGAGCATGTCGAGCTTGTTCAGCACCAGCCAGCGCGGCTTGTTGTACAGATGCTCGTCGTACTTGCGCAGTTCCTCGACAATGGCGCGCGCTTCGGCCACCGGGTCCACTTCCGGGTCGAACGGCGACAGGTCGACGATATGCAGCAGCAGACCGGTACGCTGCAGGTGCTTGAGAAAGCGGTGACCAAGGCCTGCGCCTTCGGCTGCACCCTCGATCAGGCCCGGGATGTCGGCGATGACGAAGCTGCGGTTCTCGTCGATGCGGACCACGCCCAGGTTCGGGTGCAGGGTGGTGAACGGGTAATCGGCGACCTTGGGTCGCGCAGCCGACACGGCAGTGATGAAGGTCGACTTGCCGGCGTTCGGCATGCCGAGCAGGCCGACGTCGGCCAGCACCTTCAGTTCCAGCTTCAGCGCGCGCTCCTCGCCCTCTTCACCCTTGGTGGTCTGACGCGGTGCGCGGTTGGTGGAACTCTTGAAATGGATATTGCCCAGCCCGCCCTTGCCACCCTTGGCCAGCACGGCCTGCTGGCCATCGTGGGTCAGGTCCGCGACCAGTTCGCCGGTCACCTGGTCAACAATGACCGTGCCGACCGGCATGCGCAGGATGATGTCGTCCGCGCCCTTGCCGTAGCAATCGGCGCCACGGCCACCTTCGCCATGCCGGGCGATGTACTTCTTGACGAAGCGGTAGTCGACCAGCGTGTTGATATCCTTGTCGGCAACAGCGATCACGCTGCCGCCACGACCGCCGTCGCCACCGTCCGGGCCCCCCTTGGGCACGAACTTTTCGCGCCGCATGCTGGCGGAGCCGTTGCCGCCCCTGCCGCCGACTACTTCGATTTTCGCTTCGTCAATAAACTTCATGGTGTCTCCGGTACGCGGTGGGGATGCGCCGCGCGCGCAGGCGGGGCAGCCGGACGGCGCCAGTGCGCCGTCTCCTGAAAAACGAAAGCCCTATCACAAGGATAGGGCCACTGCTGACAAATCCTGCCACGGGGGGCGCTGGGCGCCCGGTGCGACCCGACCTTGTCAGCAGTCAGGCATGCGCTGCCTGTGGCTCAGGCTGCTACCGCTTCTTCCACGCCGGTGTACGGCAGGACGACGACGGTCTTGCGCTTGAGCGCGCCCTTGGTCACGAACTTCACATAGCCGTCGACTTTGGCGAACAGGGTGTGATCCTTGCCGCAACCGACGTTTTCGCCAGCGTGGAAACGGGTGCCACGTTGACGGATGATGATCGAACCAGCCGGAATCAGCTCGCCGCCGAACACCTTGGTGCCGAGGCGTTTTGCCTGTGAGTCGCGGCCGTTACGTGAACTACCGCCAGCTTTTTTGTGTGCCATGATTCTGCTCCTGGATTACTTCGAAATTTCGTCGATGCGAATTTCGGTATAGTTCTGGCGGTGGCCTTGATGCTTTTGGTAGTGTTTCCGACGACGCATCTTGAAGATGCGGATCTTGTCGCCACGACCATGGGAAATCACAGTGGCCTTGACAGTGGCACCAGCCACCAGCGGGACACCGACTTCAACCTGCTCACCATCAGCAACCATCAGTACCTGGTCCAGTACAATCTGGCTGTCGATGTCTGCCGGTATCTGTTCTACTTTGAGTTTTTCGCCAATGGCAACTTTGTATTGCTTGCCACCGGTTTTTACGACCGCGAACATAGACATTGAACTCCAATAAACTTCCACGAACCATTCGCGGAAGAGGCAAGAGGATACGCAAGTCGCTGATTGGCGTCAACTTTCCCGACCCGTTCCGCCCCCTTCGCCGCGCCAGCCAGCCCGTTACGCAGACAGCATCACGCGTCCCGCGCTTTTTGTTACAATCCGAACGTTCTCCGCGCGTTTCCGAGTCGAGTCTGCCGTGCCTAACCCGTTGTATCGAAAACTGATTGCCGACGACATGCAAGCCGTCGACCAGGTCATCCGTCGTCGCCTGCATTCTGATGTAGTGCTTATCCGGCAGGTTGCCGACTACATCATCAACGCCGGCGGCAAGCGCATGCGCCCCGCCGTCGTGCTGCTGGCCGCGCGTGCGCTCGGCCTGTCCGGCGACAGTGTGCACGAGCAGGCGGCGATGATCGAATTCATCCACACCGCCACGCTGCTGCACGATGATGTCGTCGACGAATCGAGCCTGCGCCGTGGCCGCGAAACCGCCAACGCGATGTTCGGCAACGCCGCCAGCGTGCTGGTCGGCGACTTCATCTACACCCGCGCGTTCCAGATGATGGTCGCCACCGACAGCATGCGCGTGCTCGAAGTCATGGCCGGCGCCACCAACGTCCTCGCCGAGGGCGAAGTGCTGCAGCTGCTGAACATCGGCAACACCAGTATCGACGAAGCCGGCTACCTGCGCGTGATCCAGTACAAGACCGCCAAACTGTTCGAGGCCGCCGGCCGGCTGGGCGCCATCCTCGCCCGTGGCACGCCGGAGCAGGAAGAAGCCCTGGCCCGCTACGGCATCGAACTCGGCACCGCGTTCCAGATCATCGACGACGTGCTCGACTACTCGGGCGACGCCGACACCATCGGCAAGAGCCTCGGCGACGACCTGGCCGAAGGCAAGCCGACGCTGCCGCTGATCTACGTCATGCGCCAGGGCACGCCGGAACAGGCTGCCGTCGTGCGCCAGGCACTGGAGCAGGCGAACCGCGACCATTTCGATGCGGTGCTGGCTGCGGTACAATCCAGCGGCGCGCTCGACTATGCCCGCGAACAGGCTTGGGCCGCCGTGCACCGCGCGCAGGATGCCATTTCGATCCTGCCCGACACCGACGCCCGTCAGGCACTGTGCGATCTGGTGCATCAGGCCGTCGACCGCACCAGCTGAGTTTTCCCGTGAGTCTCCGTAGTTAAATGGATATAACGGCCCCCTCCTAAGGGGCAGTTACAGGTTCGATTCCTGTCGGGGGCGCCACACTGAAGTCCACAGCAGTCCGGCAACAGCCACCAAACCCGCATGGCGCAAGGCTCTGCGGGTTTTTTGTTGTCCTGAGGGGTCCCGCGACATCCAGCGGTAGCCGGACCGGATTGCGGTTATTTCCGCTGTTATCAGGTAAAAAACCCAAAAATCGATAACAGCAGACCGCAGCCATGACCCTGACCGATGTTGGCGTGAAGAACGCAAGGAGAGACCCTGTTCGCGGCAGATGCGCGCCTGCCTCGAGTGCATTTCACGGACGAGTCGGCGCTGGTACGCAGGGCGAAGACACTGCGGCATGCAGCAGCCAGAGGCAGGGCGACGCATGTCGGACCACGTCCAGACATGAAATAATGATGTCATACTCGGCAGTGACCAGTATTTTCTCTTTGCAGAAGATCTATTTTTGATCCAACACCGCCCTCGAAAAATTTTTAACATCATGAATATAAAATCCCGTTTTGCGTGTTGTCTTTTACTCACCACCCTCTTTTCCCCAGCCTATGCGAAAGTATTCACGCCGCCGGGCGAAATTTCTTATATGGGAAAAACGTATAAACTTGCCTACGAAAATTCCGCCCCGAATGGCCGAGCCATTTTTGAATACACAACGGACAACGAACCCATAGAGAAATGGTCATCTTTGATTACGCTTAATTATTCAAAGTCATTAATCATCTCTCCGCAAAAATGGGCAGAGGCAACCAAGGCATCTTCAGACCGTCAGATTCCAAAACCTCATTACGACCTTTATTTGAAGAGCAATAATGGTTATGCCAGACTAATCTTTGAACCAGACTCGAAAAATCCGGCCTACGAATCAAACGTACACAAAAGCTTTCATCTGCAAGCATGCAATGGCTTGCTTGTATTCCAGTATGCCAAAAAGTACCCCCAAGGCGCCGAGCTATCCCCGGCGGAAAAACTGGCCACCCTCAAACAGATCGCAGCCGAAAACACCCAGTTTGCCGCATCAATGGAAAAGTCAGAGTGGTCGCCTGATTGCAAGTAGGGTGGACCTTTCGCTCAAGGGAACCCAATGAATCCTTGCCGTGATCCGGCCAAATTTCTCGCAGGCCAGGCAACCAGTTATTGGCTTCAGCACCGGAGCAGCCCAAAAACCCGCCACCAGTCATGGTTGCGGGTTTTTGCCCTGCGCTATCGCCGGACGTTCAGATCCAGACGTCGTTCGGGGCTGTTCTCTCCCCGCCCTGGTCTCCGGTATTGGCGACCCCCCTTGGCTCGATCAGCAGCATCTGCACCTCCTCACTGGCATGGGGTTTGTGCTCGACTCCCTTGGGGACGACATACATCTCCCCGCTGTTGACGAGTACATGGCCATCGCGAAAATTGATGCGCAACTGGCCGTCCAGCACGATAAACGTCTCGTCCGTTTCCGCATGCGAGTGCCAGACGAATTCGCCGGCGATTCTGACTACCTTGAACTGGTAGTCGTTCATCTCGGCGATGACGCGGGGCTGCCAGCGGTCGGTGACCAGGTTCAACTTCTGCGCCAGGTTGATCGCGTGCGGGGCAGGACGGTGGGGGGTGGAATGGCTCGGCATGACGGACTCCTTGTGGTGGTCGGATGCATGCCAGTCTGCCGGGATTGCCGGGCCTTATCTTGTACGATCCTGCAAGGTCGGCGCCGGGTCAGACAGGCCCCGCAAGGCACGCAGCCAGCGGCCCGGCGACAGGCCATACGCACGGGTGAAGTGTTTCGTCATGTGGCTCTGATCGGTAAAACCGGCCCAGAGTGCGGCCTGCGCCAGCGACTGGCCGGCCACGACAAGGCGGCGCACCCGTTCCAGCCGGCGCATGGTCAGATAGCGGTACGGGCTGGTGCCGTACAGCACCCGGAAGTCCCGCGACAGCCGCCAGCGATCGCGCCCGCTGACGAGTTCCAGCTCATCCAGCGTCACCGTGCATTCCAGACGGTCCAGCAGGTAGCTTCGGGCCAGTTCGGCGGCACGATAGTCGACAGCCTGTCGCCCGCGCGGCGCCCCCGCTGCAGCAGCCAGCGCCTGCGCGAGATCGAAGATCGCATCCTCTTCCTCAAGGGGGGCGAGGTCGTCCAGGGAGCGGAGCAGCACATCGGAAGCGGCCAGCAGCCGTGGATCGGCGGACAGCCCGCCGGCAATGAACGGCAATGGCCGGCCGCCCAGCACCCGCTGGATCAGTGACGGTTCGATATAGAGCATCCGGTAGCGAAACCCGGCGTCTGTCCCGGCAGAACCATCATGCGGCTCATCGGGATGCAGCACGAGGGTTCCCCCCGGCATGCTGTGCGTCATGCTGCGGCGATAGTGGAAGCTCTGGACACCCGCCAGCGTGCGGCCGATGGCATAGGTTGCATGCCGGTGCATGTCGTAGCCATGGCCACCAAAGAACGCTTCGATGCGTTCCACGTCCCGCACGGAAGACGCCCGCTGCACCCAGTCGTGCTGGCCCGGAAGCGCAATAGTGATCCGCTGTGCCATTTCCGCTTACCGTACTTTCTCTGCCCACGTCGCAAGAAACCGGTCGATGACGACGCGCGGGAGCGGCGGCAGGGCCTCATGAAAACCCCTCATCAGCTTGGCACCTGCGCCCCTGCGCGCGGCGGTTCGGTCAGGAGGTCCCGGGCGGCACGGCTGCGGCTGAAGACATTGGGGGTAGCGAGGAGGCAGTCAGGCATCGGGTTTTCCTTCTGGCACAGATCTAAAGAGGAAAACGGTCCGGCGGTACAGCTGACCGCGGCGAACGGGGCATCGCCAGCCGGGGGCGGCGGCGCCTGGCCAACGGGAAAGAGGGCCCCCATGCTACCCCGGGATGCGACCCGCCCAGAAGCCTCCACCCACAAAAAAGCCCACGGCACTCATGTGCCATGGGCTGTCGCCATTCACTAGCGGGAATCAGAACTCGGCGTCGATATCCACCACATTGATCAGCTTGTGGTTGACGAATTCCTTGAGGCCGAGACCGATCAGCTCGCGGCCGTAGCCGGAGCGGCGGATGCCACCGAACGGCAGATCGGCCTTGACCATGGTCGGATGGTTGACGAACACCATGCCGGTCGAGATCTTCGCCGCCACTTCGGCGCCATGGCGGGTGTTGGCGGTAAAGACCGAACCACCAAGGCCGAACGGCGAGTCGTTGGCGATGCGCACGGCGTCATCCTCGTCCCGGGCGCGGAACAGCATCGACACCGGGCCGAAGAATTCCCAGTAGTAGGCCGGGTTGTCGGACGACACATTGGTCAGGATGGTCGGCTGGACGAAGGCGCCCCGGGTCGGCACTTTCGGGCCGACTTCGGTCGCGGTCGCGCCATGGGCGACGGCCTGGCGGATCTTTTCCTTCACTTCGTCGGCAGCGGCCTGCGACGACAGCGGAGCCAGCGTGGTGTCGGCGGCGAACGGGTCGCCGGCGCGCAGGGCGGCCACACCGGCGGTGTAGCGTTCGAGGAACGCGTCATACACCTCGTCGACAATGATCATGCGCTTGGACGACACGCAGACCTGGCCACCGTTCCAGTGGCGACCAAAGACCGCCCACTTGACCGTCTTGTCCAGCTCGGCGTCGGCCAGCACCACGAAGGCATCGGCGCCACCGAGTTCCAGCGTGGACTTTTTCAGTGCCCTGGCCGCCTGGGCGGCCACTACGGCACCGGCGCCTTCCGAGCCGGTCAGCGCCACGCCATGAACGCGCGGGTCGTTGAGGATGGCTTCGATCTGCGAACGCGTCGCATACAGGTTTTTGAAGGCGCCAGTCGGCAGCCCGGCTTCGGCCATCAGTTTTTCGAACGCGGCGGCACTTTGCGGCACATTGGACGCATGCTTCAGCAGCACGGTATTACCGGCCGACAGCTGCGGCGCAATGATGCGGGCAATCTGGTAGTACGGGAAGTTCCACGGTTCGATGGCCAGCAAGACGCCAAGCGGTTCATGGACCAGAATGGCTTCGCCTTCGGCGGCCTTGGCCACCGGCAGTTTTTCCGGGGCCAGCAGCGCTTCGGCGTTGTCGGCATAGTATTCGAGGATCTGAGCCGACAGCTCGACTTCAGCCTGGGCTTCGGCAAACAGCTTGCCCATCTCGATCGTCAGCAGTTCGGCATACGATTTGCTGCCCTTGCGGAGCAGCGTCGCGGCCTGGCGCAGAATGGCGGCGCGCTGGGCAAACGAGGTGGTTTTCCACTTCAGGAAGGCTGCATGGGCGTTATCGATCGCCTGGGTAACTTCCGCATCGGTGGCGTCCGGAAACGTCTTCAGGAGCTCGCCGGTATACGGATTGAGAGTGGCATACGCCATAGGTGAACCGTCCTTTCACATCTGCTGGGTAAAGGCGTTTCGTCAGACGGAGATGTCGTGGAGCGGTAGATGGACCAGGGCAAGGGCGTCTGGCTATCGCCGAAGAGAGCCAGTTGATTCGAGTCAATACATAGTACCCAGTGTTTCACGGCCCCACAATGCGGACGCCATTGCATTTGTAAATCAGCATGCCATTCACGCACTATCAGTAGGGTTATTAAACATTCACGGCAAATTCCCACAAAAAATGCTGCAATACACAATAAATGCAGAATGAAACCCCGTTCACGCAGCACCCGTCGCCCGCAGGCGACAAGCTTGCTAGAATCCGCCGCCTCCCTCTCCATCCGGTCACCCCATGAGCCCACCCTCCGCCGGCACGTCTCTTCCGTCCCCGGCCAGCGCCAGCGGCGGCAATGGTCTGCTGTGGAGCCTGGCCGGCGTGGCCGTCGTGCTTGCCATCCTGCAGCCGCGCGCGCCCATGGACTGGATCGGGCTGGTCGACTGGCGCACCATCGGCGCCCTGGCCGGACTGCTGGCGATCACCCAGGGCGTCGAGCGCAGCGGCATCCTGCAGACAGTCGGCCAGCGTCTGCTGTCGCGCATCACGAATCTGCGCACGCTGGGTCTGCTGCTCACCGGGGGGGCGGCCCTGCTGTCCGCGCTGGTCACCAACGACGTCAGCCTGTTCCTGCTGGTGCCGATGACCCGGGTGCTGGCGGCGCAGGCCCATCTGCCGCTGACGCGACTGGTGGTGCTCGAAGCGCTGGCAGTCAATGCCGGTTCGGCGCTGACCCCGATCGGCAATCCGCAAAACCTGTATCTGTGGCACCGTTCCGGCGAGAGTTTCTTCGGCTTTATCGGCATGATGGCGCCGGCCGCCGCGATCATGCTGTTCTGGGTATTTGTCGCCTGCTGGCTGCTGCTGCCGCGCACGCCCATCACCCTCAAACCGGCGGTCAGCACCGCACCGGTCGCGCCGCGCCTGCTTGGTCTGTCGGTGCTGCTGTTCATCGGCTTTGTCATCGCGCTCGACCGGAACTGGCTGCCGGCGGGGCTGGCGGTGGTCTTCGGCGTCTACCTGTTTGCTCATCCGCGCGTGCTGCGCGGCATCGACTGGGGGCTGCTGGCGGTGTTCGTGCTGATGTTCGTCGACCTGCGGCAGATCGCCGACCTTCCTGCCATTACCACGGTACTTCGTCAGTGGTCGATCGCCGACGGCTGGCGCGCGTATCTGGCCGCCATCGCCACCTCGCAGCTGATCAGCAATGTCCCTGCCACCCTGCTGCTGGACCGGCATGTCACTGACCTGACCGCGCTGGCCATCGGGGTGAATGTCGGCGGCTTCGGCTGCGTGCTGGGCTCGCTCGCCAATCTGATCGCGCTGCGTCTGGCCCGGGTGCCGCACGGCTTGCGCGACTTCCACTGCATCAGCCTTCCCTTCCTGCTGGTCTGCGCCGCCTCGGTCGCCGTGCTGCTCTAGGACAGCGCCGCCTCGACCCGGTTGCGGCCATTGTGCTTGGCCTTGTACAGCGCCTTGTCGGCCTGCTTCAGCACCGTTTCCACGGCAGCCCCGCCCGCCGGCCAGTGGGACACGCCGGCCGACAGGGTGATCGGCGTTCCGGTCGGGCTGTCGGTTGCGGCAATCCGCGTGCGCAAGCGCTCGGCAACCCCGATCGCCGTTTCCTGGCTGCAGTCGGGCAGCAGCATGCAGAATTCCTCGCCACCGAGCCGGCACAGCAAATCGTTGCTTCGCGAGCCATTGCGCATCTGCCGTGCCAGGTATTGCAGCACCCGGTCGCCGGTATCGTGGCCGAACTGGTCATTGACCTGCTTGAAGTGATCGACATCCAGGGCGATGACGGCAAACGGCCGCGCCTCGGCCTGCCATTGCGCCAGCGCCGCCTGCATCCCGCGCCGGTTGACCAGCCCGGTCAGGGTATCGGTAATGTTCTCCTGATTGAGCCGCCCGAGTTTCTGATGGATCTTCGCCAGGCCGGCCAGCATCGCCCGCTTCAGCTGCTCGGCCTCGACATACCATGAACGCACCCGACGGATCTGTTCCGGCGCATGGGGTGAATCCCAGTCCTGGGCGGTATTGGCCAGCCGCGACAGTGGCTGCGCAATCACCCGCGACATCCACCAGGCGCCCAGTACCGACAGCAGAAAGAACGGGAAGGTGTGGCGCAGGACATCCAGCATCAGGCCATCCAGTCCCTGCAGCGTCGCGGCCGTCGGCCGCTGGGCGACGATGCCCCAGCCGGTGCGGCGCAGCGGCGCATATCCGGTCAGCATGTCGGTTCCCTGCGAGTTGACCAGTTGCAGATTGCCGGTCTGGCCGGCAATGACCGCCTCGATGGCCGGATTGTCGGCCACGACCTGCCCGACCCGTTTCGGGTCCCGGTGATAGATCAGCCGCCGCTGCTGGTCGACCACATACAGGTAGGAACCGTCACGGTAATAGTTCTCTCCCAGCAGCGAATGCAGGACGTTCTTTTCCTGCAGATAGATCGCGCCGCCGACATAGCCCAGATATTGGCCGTCCGCCGTGTAGACCGGCTGGGAAATAAAGATCAGCAGGTAACCGGATGCCCCGATATACGGTTCGGAAATCATTGGCTGGCGCCGCTTCAGCGCGGCGCGGATCCCCGGGCTGTCGATGATCACGCCGGTCAGCGCGGGCCGGCGCGGCGCGGCCGCCAGCGCCGTGCCGTCGGCACGGATGATAAAGACCGAATTGAAGCTGCCGTTCTGCTGCTGCAGACGGTCGGCCTCGGCCACCAGTTGCGCCGGCTGGTCCATCAGCGGCGTCAGCAGCCTGGCGCTGTAGGCCAGTTGCCGCTGCGCATCGGCCAGAAAATGGTCGGTGCTGCTGGCCAGCTTGATCGCGTAGGCACGGTTGGTTTCCATCGCCTGTTCCATCAGCAGGCTGCGCTGGGTACGGTAGCTGGCGTAGAAGGTATAGGTCAGCGTCAGCAGGGCCGTGCTGACAGTCAGCAGCAGGATCAGGCGGCGGAGGTTTATTTTTATCATGACGTCATTATTACGTAATGACGGTGCCGGTGGCGCGGTTTGCCGGTACTGCCGCCAGATCAGAACCGCTCTTCCGGCCGCAGATAGCGCCATTGCCCCTGCGCCAGGTCGCCCAGCGCAATGCGGCCGACGCGGATGCGGCGGACCTCGGTCACCCTCAGGCCGACCGCATCGGCCATGCGCCGGATCTGCCGCTTGTGGCTGTCGCGCAGCAGCACGCGCAGTTGCCGGTCGCTCTGGCGGCTGACCCTGGCCAGCTTCAGCAGTTCATCGTCCACCGTCACCCCGGCCGCCAGCCGTGCCAGTGCCGCCTCGGACACCTCGCCGTCCAGACCGACCAGGTATTCCTGCTCGAAATCGGCGGCATCGGCAATCAGCTTGCGGGCAATGCGCCCGTCCTGGGTCAGCACCAGCAGGCCGGACGAATCCACATCCAGTTTGCCGGCCGGCGCCAGCTGGTTCAGGTGTTTCTTCAGGAAGGCGTAGCCGGAGCGGTCGCTGGCAGAACGGGTTTCCGGCTTGATCAGCATCCAGGCCGGCCACTCGCCGTTCTCCGACAGACCGGCCGCATAGCCGACCGGCTTGTTCAGCAGGATGGTCACCCGGTCGGCCTGCATCGCCATTGCCTGCCGGGTCAGCTCGATCTGCTGGTCGGGGCGAACCCGGCTGCCCAGCACGTCGACCACCTCGCCATCGACCCGGACCAGCCCCATCTCGATGAACTCGTCGGCCTCGCGGCGCGAGCACAGGCCCAGTTCGGTCATGCGTTTGGACAGGCGGAGGGTATCGGTCATGGTGCGGTCTTCAAGGTCGGGCGGCGGGAGCGCGATTATCCCGGTTTTCACCGCCCGGGTCTGTAGCGGGTGTCGTATTTCCCCGACGGCCCCTTAACGCCGGTTTAGCCAGAAGCGGCATGATGGATATCATGGAAAAACAACCATAACTTCATGATATTCAATGATAAAACAAAACCACATACTTCATGAAATTCCAGGAACGGCAGCAAGTAGCGGCATTTCGCGCCGCCCGTTCCATGCATAGGCCAACGGACAGGCGGCGCCCGTCCCTGCCCGGCTGGACGGCCATCGTCCTGGCCTCCTCACTGCCGGCCCTGTTCCCCCTGCTCCACCACGACAGCAGCGACCGGATCAGCAAGGTCTGGCTCTCCGGGCTGCTCCTGCTGTGCACGACCGCACTGTGCTGGCGAACGCGCTGGCTCCGGCCGCTTGCCGTCACCGTCTGCCTGCTGCTGGCCACCAACCTGACCCTGTCGCTGTTTGCCCATGTCAGCTACCGCCACCCGTTCAACGACGGACTGGCGATGAGCATCATCCTGACCCACCCGCGCGAAGCGTTCGGGATGCTGACGCTGTACTGGCCGTATCTGCTGGCGCTGCCGGCCGGCTGCGCCCTGTTTCTGCTGCCGGCCATCACCCTGTCCCGCCACAGCGGGCGCCGGCCACTGGTCGTGGCGACAGCGCTGCTGGTCACCTATGCCGGCTACAGCTGGCTGAAAGCGGCATGCATGGACGATCCGCCGGCGGACCGGAAGGTCCCGAGCGTTCACTTGCTGCGCAAGAGCGCCCTGTTCAACGGCAGCCATTTCGCCGCTGCCCTGCATGACCAGCCGCTGTTCGACCGCATCGCCCGCCACCCGGTCCGGCACAGGCTGACCGTCACCGACAGCGGCATCGATACCTATGTACTGGTCATCGGCGAATCGGCCCGGAAAAGCCATCACAGCCTGTACGGCTACCCGCGGGATACCACCCCGCACGCCCGGCGGCGGCAGGATGCCATGCTGGTGTTCGACCAGGCCATCGCCGGCGCGCCGCTGACCAATCTGGCCGTGCCGCTGGCGCTCAGTGCCAGCCACCCGGCACGCCACGATCCACTGCTGTATGCCGACAATGTGATCCATATCGCCAACCAGGCCGGGTTTCGCACCTTCTGGTATTCAAAACAGGAAGCCTTTGGCCTGTGGGCCAGCAGCATCAGCGGCATCGCGCTGAGCGCCGGACAGCAGCGCTGGATCCATGGCGACCATGACGGTGCATTGCTGGTGCCATTGCGCGAGGCGCTCGCCACGCCCGGCAGAAAACTGATCGTGCTGCACCTGAACGGCAGCCACCCGCCGGCCTGCGCCCGCTTCCCGCCCCACGCCACGGTATTCACCGGCGGCGAGCCGGCGGACGACTGCTACGACAACTCGATCCGCTACACCGATGCCCTGCTCGGGCAGATCTTCCCGCTGCTCGACCGGCAAAAAGCGTCGCTGCTGTATTTCTCCGACCACGGGCTGGAACGGCAGCCGCAGCGGCATCCGGTCTATGTCCACGGTGGCGGCCTGCCCAGCCGGCAGGCTTTCGATGTCCCGCAGTTCATCTGGTACAGCCGGCAGGTCTCGGCCACCAGCCGCCGCAGCGGACGGGTTACCGGACCGTATTCGACCGCCGACAATTTCGAGCTGATCCAGGACTGGCTCGGCGTCGACACCGGCCGGACCAGCTGCCGCTCCCCGCTGGCCCGCTGCTACCGGCGTGACGACAATGTCCATGTCGTGACCGCCAGCCGGGACAGCATGCCTTATGCCCGTCTGCGCGAGCGGCCGGACTGAGCGTGCGCGGCCCCTTACCGGCGGGCACCAAGGGCGCGGGTCAGCCGGGTAGCATTGCGCTCCAGTTCGCCCAGCGGATCGGCGCCAGTGGTATCCAGCACCACCAGCCGGGCGCCGCCGGCGGCAATGGCACGGGCCAGCTCTTCGGATGGCTGCTGGTGATGCACCACCAGTGCCACCGACTGCGACTTCAGTCGCTGGCTCAGCGCACCCAGCGCCTGCGTCGTCCACGCCTCCTCCTCCTTCAGCTCGGTCCCGACCAGATCGAGGTTGAAACCGGATATCAGATAATCGAGCCGGTCGGACAGGCTCAGCACCGACACATTGCTGACCGCGGCCAGTTGCGCCTCGGTACCGGCCGCCAGCGTCACCAGCTGACGGCGGAAAGCAGCCAGATTGCTCTCGATTTTCGCCCGGTCGTCCGGCGACAGCCGACCCAGGTCGGCTGCCACGATATCGGCCATGCGGCCGAGATTGATCGCATCCAGCCACGGGTAGGCCCCCAGTGCCGCAGCCTGGGGACCGCCCTGCAGCGCAATGCCGGGCAAGGCGCCGTCGACCGGGCGGGCGGCGTCAATCTCGACGATGCGGATATTGCTGCGCCGCGCCAGCGGGTACAGCGGATCTTCCGGCCAGATCGACCGCAGGGCGACCACCGCATCGGCCCCGGTCGCCGCCTGCTGCAGCGCGGGAGCGCCCCGGCCGGAGAAGTACGACAGCAGGCGGGTCGGCGGGATCGATGCCGGCGCCACGCGGCGGGCCTCGATACCGGTGTCGGCGGTCAGTGTCGCCGTCAGAGCCTGGGTCAGCGGGTGCGCGGCCAGCACGACCGGGCCGGCCAGCGCGGCATTCATGGCACCGGCCAGCAGGCCGGCCAGCAAGGTCAGAGTCAGTTTGTTCATCCGGCATTTCCTTTCAGGCCCGGCAGCACGCCACGGGCGATGGCCGCCAGTGCGAACAGCAGACCGGCCGTGAGAATGATCGCGGCGCCCGACGGCACCGGCAGTTCCAGTTCGATCGGCACCAGGATACCGACCAGGGTACTGATCGTCGCCAGCAGCACCGACAGACCGAAAAAGCCCTTCAGCGACTGGCTCAGCAAGCGAGCGGCAGCGGCGGGAATGATCAGCAGCGCACCGACCAGGATCGCACCGATGACCTTGACTGCCGCCACGGTGACCAGGGTGACCGTCACCACGAACAGGTAGTCGAGCGCCTTGACCGGCACGCCGCGCACACCGGCCAGTTGCGGATTGAAGCTGGCCAGCATCAGGCGGTTGTAGTTCGGCAGCGTCAGCCCCAGTACCAGCGCCGCCACCACGGCCAGCACCAGCAGATCCTGGCCATTGACCGTCAGCACCGAGCCGAACAGCACGTTTTCCAGGATGTGGACGTTGATGCGGCCGGACAGGATCAGCAGCAGGCTGGCGCCAAGTGCCAGCGACACCGACAGGAACACGCTGATCAGCGTGTCCGGCGACAGGCCGGTGCGGTTGCGCAGATAGTTCAGGCCGACGCCGAACAGCAGGCAGTAGCCGAACAGCCCGCCATACGGACCGGTGTACGGCTCGCCGAGCAGGATGCCGATCGCCACGCCGGTCAGCGCCGCATGGCCAACCGCTTCGGAGAAGAACGCGAAGCGCTTGACCACCACCAGCGTGCCGAGCCCGCCGAGCACCGGCCCGATCACCAGCCCGGCCAGCACCGCATTGATGACGAAGCCGTAGCCGAGCGAGGCCGGCAGCCAGCCGCTGGCGGCCCAGCCCTGCACGGCGAGGCGGAAACTTTCGAACAGGGTCATGCGGCAACCTCCAGCCCGGCCGCCGCCGGCCGGGTCGAGAACAGCGCCATCAGCCGCTCTGGCGTCAGCGTCGGCGCCGGCGGGCCGTCGAACAGCACGCGCCGGTTCAGGCCGGTCACATGGTCGGCCAGCCGGCCAACCGCCGACAGATCGTGCTCGATCCACAGCACGGTCACGCCGGCCTCGCGCCAGCCGGCCAGCAGGCGCTCAAAGATGGCCGCGCCGGCTTCGTCCAGCGCCGACATCGGCTCATCGAGCACCACCAGCCCCGGCGCCGGAATCAGGCTTTGCGCCAGCAGCACGCGCTGACGTTCGCCGCCGGACAGCGCGCCCATGCGCCGGCGGCGCTTGTCGAGCAGGCCGACCCGCCCCAGCGCCTCGGCAATGGCATCGGCCCGGTGCGGCGACAGACCGAAGAACACCGGCCGGCGCTGACACATCGCGGCCATGAAATCGTCGACCGTCATCGGCAGTGCGCGATCGAACTCCAGCGCCTGCGGCACATAGGCAATGACGCCGGCCTGCTCACCGGGCCACTCCAGCGTCAGCGTGCCGCGATGCGGCGTCTGGCCGAGCAGGGTCTTGACCAGCGAGCTCTTGCCGCCACCGTTCGGACCGACCAGCGCGTGGACACTGCCGGCGGCCACCCGCAGCGACACCTCGCACAGGATGTCAGTGCGGCCCAGCGTCAGGCCGACCTGCTCGAAGCACAGGGCCGGGCCGCTCACTGGCCGGACTCCTGGATCGCCTGCACCACGGTGGCCAGGTTCTTGGCCATTTCCTGCTCGTACTTGGCAGCGCTGTAGGCGCCGTACGAGATATGCGACAGCGCGTAGAGGCGTACGCCGGTTTCACGCCGGATGGTGTCGACGTAGGCGGACGGGAAGTTCAGTTCGGAGAAGATCACCTTCACATGCAGCCGCTTCAACTGGTCGATAGTGCCCTTCAACTGGCTGGGACTCGGCTCGATGCCGTGCGCCGGCTCGACCACGGCGGTCACTTCGAGGCCGAACTCGCGCAGCAGGTAATCGTAGGCACCATGGATGGTGGCGACCTTGAAATCGGCGCCCGGTGCCCGGGCCAGCTTGGCCATCGCATCGGCGCGCAGCTTGCGCAGCTTCTGCGCATAACGGCGGGCATTGGCGACATAGACGGCGGCATTGGCCGGATCGTACTTGCCGAGCTCGCGGGCAATGGTGTTGACCTGGGCAATCGACGCGGTAATCGACAGGAAGGTGTGCGGATTGACCACCTTGCCGGAACCGCGTGCGGCCATGCCGGTCGCGGCCAGCAGCGGCACCTGGGCATTGGCCTCGATCACCGGCAGTTTCGGTTTTTCGCTGGCGGCGATCATGCGCTCGGCAAAATCGTCATGGCCGACGCCATTGACCACCATGACGTCGAGGGTGCCGACGCGCTTGATGTCGTCGGCGCGCGGCTCGTATGCATGCGGGTTGAAGCCGGCCGGGATGATCGGCACCACGTCGGCCTTGTCGCCGACGATATTCGCTACATAGCTGTAGTACGGATGCAGGGTCACGCCGATGCGCAGGCGCTTGTCCTGCGCCCAGACCGGTTGTGCCAGCAGGCAGGCCAGCGCGACGCAGGCCAGCACGGCGCGCCAGACAGGGCGAAAAGTCAGGGACGGCAAAGAGAATACGGGTGACATGGCAGATTCTTCAGTTCGGGATGGGCTTGTCAGTCCTGCGACTGACGCGTGACGCCCGCATCGAAGCGGGCAACGACCTGCAGCCAGCCGGCCTCGGCCAGGCTGGCATCATCAAGCCGTGCCGGCAGCGCCTTCAGGCTGCGGCGCAGCCATACATCGGCGGCAGCGGCATGACCGTGGCCGTCATCGGCAGCCGCGATACGCAGCAGCATCGAGCCGGCGACCCCGGCATCGGCGCTGACACCGGCAAAGGCCAGCCGGGTGCCGTCCTGCAATCGCGACCACACATGGCCGCCACGCTTCGCGCTGCTGACATCGGTGGCGAACGGCGGCAGGCCGGCATCGGCCAGCGCCGTGACCGCCGGCCGGCCGTGATCGAGCAGCGGGATCTCGTCAGCGGCAATCAGCAGGTCGGCGTACACCCCCTGCTCGGCCGCGGTCAGGTCGCGCCGGGCATCGATCTGGTGGGCGGGCAGCGCCTGCTCGCCGGCGCGGTCCGTGCGCAGCACGACCACGGTCGCCGCCACGGCGAGAATCAGCGCGGCCCACAGCGCCACCCACAGGGTTTCATGCCCGGCACCGGCCGGGCGCACCACAATCCGGGTCGCCATCGCTATTTGATATCCGTGTGATCGACTTCGACCACATGGCCGGGGCCGGCATCGAACACCACGTAGAACTCGCCGGCCGGGCGCTTGAATACCAGTGTCGAATTGGCGCCGAGCTTGCCCTTGACCAGGGTTTTCTCGTTGTAGCCGACCACGTCCAGCGTCACGCCGGGCGCGCCGCTGCCATCGGAAAACCCGCCCTTGCAACTGACCTGGCCAGCGGCAATATTTCGACACTGGCACAACGGGTTGTGCGCGCTGGCGTGCTGGCTGACCGCCATCAGGCCGGCCAGTGCCAGCAGGGCCGACATTGCTTTTACATACCGATTTGCCTTCATTGTCCTGCTCCCTGTTTTTTCAGCCATGCCATCGTCGCCGGCGAGGCCTCTGCCAGCGGCCAGCTGGTCTGATGCACCGCCCCGTCCCAGCCCTCGACCGTCAGCCAGATCGCCGCATCGGCGCGACTGCGTTCGGGAATGGGGATATTGGCCATCTGCCGGTACGGCGTACCGGAGAACAGCCCGCCGGCGGTGCGCAGATTGCGCGGCTTGCCGACACGCAGATAGGCGGCCTTGATCCCGGCTCCGCAGCCGGCGCACGGCGCCAGCGTGAAGGTCTTGATGTAACCGGCCTCGCCATCGCGGATCGGTTCGCGTGCCTGCCACTCGGCCAGCCGCACCGTCCACGGTCCGACCTGCTTTTCGGCCAGCTCGCGCTCGCCCAGGCCCTTGTCGCCACTCATCAGCCCCAGGGTGTGGAAGTACTGCGGCAGATAGCCGAGCGGAATCAGGATCAGCAGCGCGCTGAGATGGAAACGCCAGCGGAACCACAGACGGCCGGCACGCGAGGCGGGTTGCGGCTTGCGGCTCATGGCGCGCTCCTTTCTGCCACGGCAACCGGCGATGCCGCCGGCCGGGGCCGCCTGATCACGGCGGCAGTCGCCTGCGCCGTGCGTTTGGTCCAGATCAGCAGGCCGCTGAACACCATCATGGTCAGCAGCAGGCCGAAGAAGAAATACACCAGCTTCAGCCACAGCCCGGCGAAGTCACCGGTATGCAGCGGGCGCATCGATTCGGTGACCAGCTCCAGCCCGGAGCGGTCGGACACGCGGCGCGACCACTCGACCCGACCGTTGTACGGGTTGATGCTCAGCTCCTCGAACAGCAGCGGATAGTTGCCGCGACCGCCGACGCTGATGGGGTCGTAGGCATTGGCCGGCAGGCTGACGAAGGTCGGCGTCAGGTCGGGGAAGGTCCTGCTGGCAATCTGTGCGGCCTGGTCGAGCGACAGCCGTTGCGGCGCGCGGCCGTCCAGGCTCGGCGGCACATCCTCGCGCGCCACCACCACCGGTATGCCGGCCGTCGAGAACGACACGTGGTTATCGGCCAGCGCGGCCTGGATCAGGAACCACAGGCCGGTGACGGCAATGATGGCAATAAACGGGATCGACCAGATGCCGGCCAGACGGTGGAAGTCGCCCCAGAACACGCGCGAGCCCTTGTCGAAGCGCAGCCGGGGCTTGAGAAAGCCGCGCCAGAAACGCTTGTAGACCACCAGCCCGGTAATCAGCGAGCCCAGCAGCGGAATCGCCAGCGCCGACACCGCATACCAGCCGAGGTTGTAGCTGCCGTTGAACGGCATCAGCAGCCAGCCGTGGATGGCACGGATGAACTGGCGGAAATCGAAGCCCGAGGTCGAGCCCTGGATGTCGCCGGTATACGGGTTCACGTACAGCGTTTCGCTGGTCGCATCCGGATTGGTCACCCGCACAGTCAGCGCAAACTGCGACTTCACCGGCCGCGCGATCGACTGCACCACTGCATCCGGGCGGTTGCGATTGACGGCGGCCAGCACCGCGTCGTAGCCGAGCAGCGGCGGATCACCGTCCGGCTGCCGCGCCCGCGTATCCGGATTGGCGACCCAGATGATTTCCTGGCTGACCGTGGCGATGGTGCCGGTCAGACAGACAAAGAACAGGAAAGCCCAGATGGGCAGCGCCAGCCAGCTGTGGAACAGGAACCACAGCCTGGCATTCGATTTCTTTTGGACTTGGACCATGTCGCTCTTTTTTTTCATGACACCCCCGCGGCGGTGCAGGTCGGCGGGACGAGGACGCAGCAGCCCGGGCTCTGCGTCGGCGGCTGCAAGGCTAGCAGAAGCAAACAATAACGAGAATCATTTTTCTTTATCGGCAAGAATTTTCTCCATCCGGAACAGGCACTTTCGCCGTGCGCCGGCGTCCGCCTTGCAACAGCGGCCGGCAACACGCGCAGACACCATGGCAGTCCAGCGGCAACAGCGACCGCCGCCAGCCAATACCGGCCACCAGCCGTGTCAGGCAGCGGTGCAGCGCCGGGTCATCGGTTTCTTCGATCCGGCCGCAACGGCGGCAGACCAGCCGCATGGCCGGCGGCGCGCCGTCGAGCCAGCGGAACACCGTGGTGCCGGACACCAGCCGGCAGGCCAGCAGCACCCCGCCGCGATGCAGCGCGTTGACCTGGCGATACAGGGTGCTCAGCGATACCTGGCGCGCCTGATGGGCAACCAGTTCGGCGGCAATCTGCTCGACAGCGAAGTAGCGCGCCGGCTCGCGGGCGAACACCTCCAGCACCCGCAGGCGAAATACGCTGGCTCGCAGCCCGGCGGCCACCAGGGCATCAAAGGGTGTCATCGCGCCTCCAGCCGCCACCGAGGGCCTTGAACAGTTCCACTGCCGCCTGCTGGCGCCGCAGGCGCAGCGTCAGCCGCTCGTCCTCGGCGGCGAACAGCGTGCGTTGCGTATCCAGTACGGTCAGCAGCGTGTCTGCGCCGGCCCGATAGCGTCGCTCGGCCAGGGTCAGCGCACGTTGAGCCTGCTCGTGCGCCTCATCGGCCGAGCGCAACTGACGCTCCAGTCCGTCAATCGTGTTCAGCGCCTGTTCGGTATCGCGGAAAGCGGCGACGATGGCCTGGCGATAATCGGCCAGCAGTTCGGCCCGGCGCGCGTCGGCCTGATCGCGCTGCGCCGCCAGCCGGCCGGCATTGAAGATCGGCGCGGTCAACGCCCCGGCCAGGCTGTAGACCGGGTTGTCCAGCCAGCGGCCGGCCCGGTCGCTGTTCGAGCCGATGCCGGCCGTCAGCCGCACCGCCGGCAGCATGGCGGCCCGCGCCACGGTGATGTCGGCATCGGCCGCCGCCAGTCGCGCTTCGGCGCGGGCCAGATCCGGACGCCGGGTCAGCAGTGCCGAGGGCGGACCGGCGTCCAGCGTCGGCCAGCCCAGCGCCGACAGCCGTTCACCCTCGATATCGAAACCGGCCGGCAGGTGCCCGCCCAGGCTGGCCAGCAGAATCAGCGCATCGCGCGCCTGCTGCGCCAGGGCATCGACCTGCTGCTGCGCGCTGGCCACCAGCCCGCGCTGCTGCGCCAGCGCCAGCGGCGTCTCGGCACCGGTCCCGGCGCGCACGCGCACGGTGGCCAGCACCCGCTCGGCCCGTGCCAGGTCGGCGCGGGCGATCGCTGCCCGCTCGCGCAGCGCCAGCGTCTGCAGATAGGCCGATGCCACGCTGGCGCTGACCGTCAGCCGCACCGTATCGCGATCGAAACGCGACGCCTGCACACCGGCCAGCGCGCTGGCGCGGGCAGCACGATTGCCACCCCAGAAATCCAGTTCGTAACTGGCCGACAGCCCGGCGTTGAATGCCCTGCCCTCGTCAGCCTGCCCGCCGAGGCGGCCGGTACGCGAGGCGCCGGCCGTCAGCGAGAGTTCCGGCGCCAGCGCAGCACCGGCCATCCTGGCCCGGGCGCTGGCCTGCGCCAGCCGTGCCACGGCAGCGGCGATATCGTGACTGTCGCGCCGGGCGTCCCCCACCAGCCGGTCCAGTTCGGCGCTGCCAAAGCCGCGCCACCAGTCGGCATCGATGCCATCCGTCTCGCCATCAGCGGCTTGCCTCCAGTGCGCCGGTATCGGCAGGCCGGCGTCGGTGTTCGTCACCGGCAGCGCGCAGGCGGCCAGCAGACACAGCGGCGACAGCAGAAAAAAACGGCGGATTGCCATCATCATGGTGTTCACTCCCCCGCCAGCGCGACGACAGGATCGAGCCGGGCCGCCTGCCGCGCGGGCATATAGCCGAACACCAGCCCGGTCAGCAGCGCGCAGGCAAAGGCGCCGACCATGGCGGTGACGGAGAAAATCAGCGGCAGGCCGAACAGCACCAGCACGCTACCGACCAGCAGCCCGATCAGCACCCCGGCCAGTCCGCCGACCAGCGAGACCAGCACCGCCTCGGTCAGGAACTGGCGCAGGATGTCGCGCTGACGCGCGCCGGTCGCCATGCGGATGCCGATCTCGCGCGTCCGCTCGCGCACCGTCATCAGCATGATGTTCATCACGCCGATGCCGCCGACCAGCAGCGACACCGCAGCGATCAGCGCCAGCAGCAGCGACAGCGTGTCACTGGTCGCCGCCTGTGCCGCGATGCGCGACGCGGCATTGAACATGCGGAAATCGCGCTGGCGATGCCGCTCCAGCATCAGGGTGTCGATGGCCGCCTCGGTTTCCTGCAGCTTCGCGCCGTCGGCCAGACCGATGGTCAGCCACGACGGATACGGATTGCCGTACAGCCGGCTGCTGGCGGTCGAAAACGGCAGCACCACCCGGTTGTCCTCGTCGCTGTCGCCGGACTGCGCGCCCTTGGACGCCAGCACGCCGATGACCTGGAACGGCACCTTGTCCAGCAGCACCCGGCGCCCGAGCGGGTCATCGTCCTTGAACAGCGCATCGCGCACCCGTTCGCCGATCACCACCACCTTGGCCATGGTCCGTTCGTCCTCGGCCGAGAAAAACATGCCGCGCGCCGTTTTCCAGTTCAGCGCCTGCGGAAACTCGCTGCTGACGCCGCCGCCCTCGGCGCGGTAGTCGAGATTGCCGTAGCGGATCACCACCTGCCCTTCGAGGTACGGCATCACCAGCGCCACATTCGGCACGGCACGGATGGCGGCCGCATCTTCCAGCGTGACCCGGCCGCCGTTCTGGCGCGCGCTGTCGCCATTCGGGCCGAGATAGATATTGTTGGCGCCGAATGCCGAGAGCTGTTCGAGCACGCGCTGTTTCGAGCCCTGGCCGACCGCCAGCATGACAATGACCGACGCCACGCCGATCACGATGCCGAGCAGGGTCAGTGCGGTGCGGAAACGGTTGATCCACATCACCCGCCATGCCGCCCGGCAGGCTTCGCGCATGTCGCCGGCCAGCGTGGCCGCCCGGGTGCGGCTGCCGTCGGCCATCTGTTCGAGCCAGCCACTGTCGCTGCCGTCAGCCCGGCTGGCATCCGGGCCGGAATCGGCAACCACCCGGCCATCGCGGACCTCGATCACCCGGCGCGCGCGCGCCGCCACCGCCCGGTCGTGAGTAATCAGGATCAGGGTATGGCCGGCCGCAGCCAGCTCGTCGAGCAGCGCCATGACCTCGATGCCGCTCTGGCTGTCGAGGGCACCGGTCGGTTCGTCAGCCAGAATGATGCGGCCGCCGTTCATCAGCGCCCGCGCAATCGACACCCGCTGCTGCTGGCCACCGGACAACTGGTTCGGCCGGTAGTCATGGCGGGCGGACAGCCCGAGTCGCGACAGCAGCGCCGTCGCCCGCGCCGCGCGTTCGGCAGCCGGCATGCCGGCGTAGATCGCCGGCACTTCGACATTCTCGCGCGCGCTTTCGGTCGCGATCAGGTGATAGCCCTGGAATACGAAGCCGAATGCCTCGCGGCGCAGCCAGGCCAGTTCGTCGGCATCCAGCCCGGCCACATCGACGCCGCAGAAGCGGTACTGTCCCGATGTCGGCCGGTCCAGGCAGCCAAGCAGGTGCATCAGCGTCGATTTGCCGGAACCGGAGCTGCCGACAATGGCAACGAACTCGCCGGCATGAATGGTCAGCGACACGCCATGCAGCACTTCCACTTCCGGTGCATCGCCGCCGCCATAGGCCTTGCGGATCGCGTCGAGTTCGATCAGCGGCGTGCTCACAGGCTGAACCTCGGCGGTCCGGCCGGCGTGGCGCGCTCGCCGGTGATCAGCCGCTCTCCGGCCTGCAGCCCGGAACGAACCTCGGCCCGGAAGCGGTCACGCACCCCCAGCTGCACTTCGCGCACGACCACCCGGTCGTCCGCATCCAGCACCCGGGCACGCCAGACACCGGGCTTGCCGGCCACGGCTTCCAGCGCTGCCACCGGCGCCAGCACGACATTACGCGCACGGCCGGCAACGAAAAACACCTGCGCCGTCATCTGCGGCATCAGGTCTCCGTCGCGGTTGTCGACGTCGAACAGCACGGTATACGACACCACCTTGCTGCCGGCCGTGACCGGTGCCGTGCCGTTCTGCGCCGCCGTGGCCGGCGGTGCCGGCAACAGCTGACGCACCGTACCCTGCCAGCGCCGGCCGTCGATGCCGAGGGTGGTGAAATACACCGCCATGCCCGGCTTGACCCGGTGTACATCGGCCTCGGACACCTCGGTCCACACCGTCATCGTGCCGAGATCGGCGATGCGCAGCAGGTTCGGGGTCTGGTAGGTCGCATTCAGCGTCTGCCCTTCACGCGCTTCCAGCGACACCACGGTGCCGGCCATCGGAGCGAAGATGCGGGTATAGCCGAGCCGCACCTCATTGCCCTTCAGCGTCGACTGGGTCTGGTCGATCTGCGCGCGCAACTGGTCAAGCCGCGCCCGCGCCGAGCGCCAGGCCGCATGCGCGATCTGCCGGTCCTCGTCGCGGGTGGCATCACCGGCAGCGAGTTGCTGCTGGCGCGCATGCTGCTGCGCGGCCAGATCGAACTGCGCCTGCTGGTCGGCCAGTTGCGCACGCAGGCTGGCCAGTGCGGCACGGCCGGCATCGACTTCGGCCTGCTGCACGCTCGGGTCGATATCGACCAGCGCGGCGCCCTGTCCGACCCGGTCGCCCGGCTGCACCGCGATACGGCGGATCTGCCCGGACACCTGCGCGCCGACATCCACATACCGGCGCGGCTGCAGGGTGCCCAGCGCGGTCACATTGTCCTCGACATCCCCCCGCGCCAGCTGCACGGTGTCCCAGCGCGGTGCGGCGCGACCGAATGCCGCCCAGGCAGCCGCACTGGCCAGCAGCAGGCCGAGGACACACAGCAGCGCACGGCGCCGCCCGGGTGTTGCCCATCTCGCCATCGATCTACTTCCCGACCTCGAACGAGGTGGTGGCGGTATGCCGCACCGCTTCGTAGCGCTTGCCATCGACCGTCACCGCGCCGTTCACCCTGACCGAGACTTCCAGCAGGTAGCGACCGGGGAACGGCGTATCCAGCGTGACGCTGCCATCCTTCGCCGCCTGCAATGAGCGGTTCCACTGTGCCGAGGTCTGCACATTGACCCGGTCGGCCGCCACCGGCTTGCCCTTCCAGAACAGGCGGAAGGTATTGCCGTCCGGCCGGGTCGGCACCAGTTCCAGATCGCTGACGGCACGGGTTTCGCTGCGGCCGGCCCTGGCGTGGTAGATCGTCAGGCCGCCCTGGCCATCCAGCTGGCGCGCCTCGGCGCGCACGTCGCCGGACGCCCCGGCCTCCACGGCGAAACCGCTGCCGGCACGGCTCAGCGGCAGGGCCTTGCCGTCGGCGAGGAAGGCGCGCGGCGCGAGCAGCGTGCCGGCATCGTCGTCCGCCCGGGGGGACGACAGCTCGCCCAGTCGCAGCGAAACGGCGCCATCATCGGTACGCGCCGCCCACAGATAGGCGGCCTGCGCCGGCAACGACAGGCCGGCGGCAAGGGTTACGGCAATCAGTGCCTGGCAGGCAATACGCATCGGGAATTTCCTTGCAAAATGCGGCGGCGGGAACGGCAGCGTGCCGGTCCCGCCGCTATCAACGACAGTCAGAAGGTGTATTTGACCGACGCCATCACATTGAACGGCGCGCCGTAGAAACTGCTGGACGAGGTGGAGTAGTACTTCTTGTCGAATACGTTGTTCAGGTTCAGCGATGCGCTCAGCTGGCGCGAGAAGCGGTAGCGCGCCATCAGGTCGAGCACGGCGTAGTCGGGCTGGGTGAAGCGCTCGCCGTGCGGGCCGACCCTGTCGCTGTAGATGCTGCTCTGCCACACCAGCGCGCCGCCGATGGTCAGCGGATTCCAGGCGCCGGGCAGCGTGTAGGCGGTCGACAGTTTGAACAGGTCTTCCGGGGCGACGGTATTGACCGGCTTGCCCTGCGCGTCTTCCGAGGTGCGATGGGTAAAGCCGCCGGCGACCTGCCAGCCGGTCAGCACTTCGCCGGACACTTCGACTTCGAAGCCACGGCTCTTCGTGCCCTTGGCTGCCTTGTAGGCCGTATTGCCATCCGGCGTCAGATGTCCGACATCCTCGACCGCCAGGTTGTCCTGATCGACCTTGAACACCGCCAGGCTGGCGTTCAGCCGGCCGTCGTAGAACGCCCCCTTGATCCCGGCCTCATAGCTGTTGCCCTCGAGCGGATCGAGGTACTGGCCACTGCTGTCCTTGCTGTCCTGCGGCTTGAAGATATTGGTGTAGCTGGTGTAGACCGACCAGTTGTCGTTCAGGTCGTAGACCACGCCCAGATACGGGGTGACCACGCCATGCTTGCCGCGCTTGCCCGAATCGCTGCTGCCGTCGTAGTAATGGTTGTAGGTGTCCTGCGACCAGTTGCTGACCCGGCTGCCGACAATCACCGACAGCGCGTCGGTCGGGCGGAAGCGCGCCGTCATGTAGGCGCCGGACTGGCGCTCGCTGAAGTGATAGTTGCCGCTCTGGGCAATATCCGGCTTGGCCGGGTTGCTGCCATCCCACTTGTAGATATCCGGCACCGACGAGTCCCAGCCCGGGAAGCGCCACAGCGGATAGGTCGGGTCATCGCTGCTGGTGCGCAACATATTGAAGCCGACCACCAGGTCATGCTTGCGACCGAACAGCGAGAACGGACCGGACGCATAGAAGTCCAGCGCGTTCTGCACCGGGGTCTGGTTCCAGCGACCGGCCCACAGGCTGACGCCGGCACCGGTCTGCCGGTCCGGGTAGCCGCCACCGGCATAGCCGAGCACGGCATCGTAATGGTCGCGCGACTGGGTCAGCACCAGCTTGGCCAGCCAGTCATTGTCGAAGCGGTGTTCGAGCGAGCCGAAGAACGAGCTTTTGTGGTGGTTGTAATACGCCCAGTCGGCGCCGGAGTTGAACGAGCGGGAAAAATTGGTCTTGCTGCCGTCGCTGAAGAACAGCGGCGCGCCGGCACGACCCATATTGTTCGAGTCGTGGTGCTGGACATCGAAGCCGGCCGCCAGCGTGGTGTCCGGCGTCAGGTCCGCCTCGACGATGGCAGAGAAGACGGCCTTTCTTTCCTTCAGCCGGTCGACCCACGAGTCATTGTCCTGCAGCGCAGCAACCAGCCGCGTGCGCACATTGCCGCCCTCGGTGATCGGCACCGACAGGTCGACATCGGTACGGTAGAAATCCCACGAGCCGACCGTGGCCGATACCGAGGCCTCGAACTCGCGTTTTGGCCGCTTGCGCACCAGGTTGACGGTCGCTGACGGGCTGCCGACGCCGTTCATCAGCCCGGTGGCGCCGCGCACGACCTCGACCCGGTCGTACAGCGCCATGTCGTTCACGTCCTGGGTGCTGTTGCTGTATTGCGGAATGCCGTCGATCTGGTAGTTCTCGATGGCGAAACCGCGCGAGTACAGCGCATTGCTGTCGGTACCGGCCGCACCGGCCTGGGTGACGGTGATGCCGACGGTCGCCTTCAGCACTTCATCGATCTGGGTCAGGCCACGATCGTCCATCTGCTGGCGGGTAATCACGCTGACCGACTGCGGCGTCTCGCGTAGCGACAGCGGCAACTTGGTCGCGGTGCTGGTCGAGCCGGTGGTATAGGAACCGGTGCCATCGGTGCGGGCGCCAAGCCCGCGCGCATTGACGTCGACCGCAGCCAGCGTCTGCACGCCGGCCAGCGAGCCGGCAGCCTCGCCCGCCGGTTTCGGTGCGGTTTTCAGCACATAACCGCCGCTGCCGTTCGCCACGGCTTCCAGGCCGGTACCGGCCAGCAGCCGGGCAAAGCCCTGCTGCGGCGTATAGCGGCCGTCGAGGCCGGGACTGGTCTTGCCCGCCGTCACTGCCGGGTCGAACGACAGCAGCACCCCGGCGCTGGCGGCAAAGCCCGACAGCACCCGTCCCAGCGGCCCGGCGGCGATGTGGTGGTTCTTGCCGGCAGTGGCGGCGGCCGGCTCGGCGGCCAGCGCCGGCAGCGACAACGACGTCAGCGACAGGCCGAGCAGCGCGGCGGTCACGGCCAGCGCCAGCGGATCAGGCTTGCGGCAAGGGGCAGTCGCCGCCATTCGGGTGGCGTGCGGGCGACCAGTGGTCATGCGGATTCTCCGATTCAGGGAAGCAGGTGGAAGAAGGCCGGCCCGGTCGCGTGGCGACGGCGCCAGTCATCAGCTCTTACTTTCCATGCCAATCGAAAAACGAAAAGTGACAGGTCCGGCGCAATATTTTTTTTCGCCGCCTCAGCGCGGGCCGACCGTGACCCAGTAACGGGTGAGCGAATCGATGCGGACCGGCAGGGCATCCGCCAGCGCGGCCAGCACCCGGTCGGTGTCATCGAGCGGAAAGGCGCCGGAAATCCGCAGGCCGGCCACCGCCGGATCACAGCGCAGCCAGCCATGCCGGTAGCGCGCCAGCTGCTCGACAAACGCGTCCAGCGGCATCCGGTCGGCAAACAGCATGCCGCTGGCCCAGGCCGCCATCTGTTCATCGACTGGTCGCGCCGGGGCGATGCTGCCCGCATCAAAACGGGTGCGCTGTCCGGCCTGCAGCACCTGCACGCCAGCAGCAGGGTCACGCGGACGGATTTCGACCGCGCCGTCATAGACCGCGAGCCGGCTGCCCTGCGAACACTGCCGAACGCTGAAGCGGGTGCCGAGCGCGGTCAGCCGGCCGTCCCGGGTGGCGACGACAAACGGCCGGTGCCGGGCGGCCGGGTCGGCGGCGGTTTCGACCAGTACCCGCCCCTCGCCAAGAACCAGCAGCCGTTGCGTCGCATCGAAAGCGACCTCCAGCCGGGTGCCGGCGTCGAGCACGACCCGTGTGCCATCGGCCAGAGACACTTCGCGCGGCGCTTCCTTGCCGGTATGCAGCAGCGTGCCGTCGGCATCGGCGGCCAGATGGCGGTAGCCAAACCAGCCGGCCCCGCCGACCGACACCAGCAGCACGAGTTTTTCCAGTGCGCGCCGCCGGGCCAGCGACTGCGGCCGGTCGAGCGCCGCCAGACCGACGCGCGGTGGCACGGCACCGAATTTCCGCGTCAGTGCCTCGATGCCCTCCCAGGCCCGGGCATGCGCCGGGTCGGCCGCCAGCCAGCGCTGCCACGCGTCCCGGTCGGCATCGGTGGCATCGCCGGCGGTCAGCCGCACCAGCCAGTCCGCAGCCTGGTCCAGCACCTGCGGCGACGGCCGCCGCGCTACAGCAGCAGGGACAGGCATTGCCGCACCGCACGGGTCAGATACTGGCGCACCGAACTGACCGACACGCCAAGATCGGCGGCGATTTCGGCATGGGTGCAGCCTTCCAGCTGCGACAGCAGGAAAGCGCGCCGCACCTTCGGCGGCAGGCCGTCGAGCAGCGCATCGATTTCCATCAGTGTTTCCAGCACCAGCGCACGCGTTTCCGGCCCCTGGGTTTCCGGTTCCGGCAGCAGGGCCAGTGCCTGCAGGTAGGCACGCTCCAGTTCCTTGCGCCGCAGGTGGTTGACCATCAGCCCGTGCGCCACCGTGGTCAGGTAGGCGCGCGGTTCGCGGATCTGTCCGGCATCCTGGCCGGACAGCACGCGGATAAAGGTGTCGTGCATCAGGTCAGCGGCTTCGAACGCGCAACCCAGCTTCTTTCTCAGCCAGCCCTGCAGCCAGCCCTGATGGGCCAGATACAGGTCCTGGACGATTGCGGACTGCGAGCCTCCACCGGTAAGCACGACATGCACCTTTCGCCTGCTGGACAGGGCTGAAAATTCAAACGATAACTATTATCATTTCTTTCCTGCCCAGTTGGCAATAACAGCCATTCCGGACAGCGGCGACGGCGGTTTCCCCACCTGCCTGGCCGCGAGGAAAATCATCACTGTTTGATCCAGATCAAATTCGCATCAGCCGGAAGCCGGATTCCGCCACCGGCAACTATCAGCAGTCAGACAGGCTGATTAAAATCCATGCCTGATGCATTTCCGTAGCCGGTCCGGTTCGAAAGCATGCGCAGACATCCCGTATGGTCGTATTCCACGACGACGGCGGTCATCCGTACCGCCCTTGCTGTCCCGTCTTTCCCCTCCCCCGTCTATCCGATCTGAACGGCCGCGCCATGCGGACCGCTCCGGCACACGACGCGCGCGTCGTCCAGGCATCCGGTGCCGATCAAAAAAACCAACTGGGAGAGACACCATGCAGGTCACCAGACGTCAGTTTTTCAAACTGACCGCAGGCGGCATGGCCGGCAGCACGATTGCGGCGCTCGGCTTCACCCCCGGCCAGGCACTGGCGGATGTGCGTGCCTACAAGCTGCAGCGGGCCACCGAGACACGCAACAACTGTCCGTACTGTTCGGTCGGCTGTGGCGTGCTGATGTACAGCCTCGGCGATGGCGCCAAAAATGCGATTCCGTCCATCTACCATATCGAAGGCGACCCGGATCACCCGGTCAGCCGTGGCTCGCTGTGCCCGAAAGGCGCCGGGCTGGTGGACTTCATCCATAGCGCCAACCGGCTCAAATACCCCGAATACCGCGCCCCCGGCAGCGACAAGTGGCAGCGCATCAGCTGGCACGATGCCCTCACCCGCATCGCCGGGCTGATGAAGGCCGACCGCGATGCGAACTTCATCGAGAAGAACGCCGACGGCGTGACCGTCAACCGCTGGCTGACTACCGGTTTCCTCGCCGCGTCCGCCTCCAGCAACGAAACCGGCATCCTGACCCAGAAAGTCACCCGCTCGCTCGGCATCCTGGCGCTCGACGCCCAGGCCCGCGTCTGTCACGCGCCGACAGTGTCGGCGCTGGCGACCACCTTCGGCCGCGGCGGGATGACCAACACCTGGGTCGACATCAGGAATGCCGACTTCATCCTGGTGATGGGCGGCAATGCCGCCGAAGCGCACCCGGTCGGCTTCAAGTGGGCGATCGAGGCCAAGCGCACGCGCGGCGCGCGTCTGGTGGTGGTCGATCCGCGCTTCAACCGCACCGCCGCCGTCGCCGACCTGTACGTGCCGATCCGCGCCGGTTCCGACATCGCCTTCCTCGGCGGCGTCATCAACTGGCTGATCGCCAACGACAAGATCCAGTGGGAGTACGTGAAGTCGTACACCAACGCCAGCCTGATCGTCGGCGACGGCTACAGCTTCGATGACGGCCTGTTCTCCGGCTTCGATGCCGGGCACGGCAAGTACGACCGCAGCGGCTGGCAGTACGCGCTGGACGAAAACGGCCAGGCGCGCCGCGACCCGAGTCTGCAGGACCCGCGCTGCGTGTGGAACCTGATGAAGGCCCACTACAGCCGCTACACCCCGGAAGTGGTCAGCAATATCACCGGCACGCCGAAGGACGCTTTCCTGCAGGTGTGTGCGATGCTCGGCGCCACCTCGGCGCGCGACAGGGTCGGCACCATCCTGTACGCGCTCGGCTGGACCCAGCACACCACCGGCACGCAGAACATCCGCACCATGGCGATGATCCAGTTGCTGCTCGGCAATATCGGCATGCCCGGCGGCGGCGTCAACGCCCTGCGCGGCCACTCGAACATCCAGGGCCTGTCCGACCTCGGTCTGCTGTCGACCAGCCTGCCCGGCTATCTGGTGCTGCCGACCGACAAGCAGACCGACTACGCAACCTATATTTCCCAGTCGACGCCGAAGCCGGTACAGGCCGGGCAGCTGAACTACTGGGGCAATACGCCGAAATTCTTCGTCAGCCTGATGAAATGGTTCTGGGGCGACAACGCTACCGCCGCCAACAACTGGGGCTTCGACTGGCTGCCGAAGTGGGACAAGTCCTACGACGTGCTGCAGGCGATGGAGCTGATGCACCAGGGCAAGATGAACGGCTATATCTGCCAGGGCTTCAACCCGATTGCCGCTTTCCCGGACAAGAACAAGACGGTCGCCTCGCTGTCGAAGCTGAAATTCCTGGTCACCATCGACCCGCTGGCCACCGAGACCGCCGCCTTCTGGCAGAACCACGGTGAGCAGAACGACGTCGATACCGCCAGCATCAGGACCGAGGTGTTCCGCCTGCCGTCGACCTGTTTTGCCGAGGAAGACGGCGCCATCGTCAACTCAAGCCGCTGGCTGCAGTGGCACTGGAAGGGCGCCAACCCGCCGGGTGAAGCGCGCCCCGACCAGGAAATCATGGCCGAGCTGTTCGTCGCCCTGCGCGAGCTGTATCGCAAGGACGGCGGCAAGGCGCCGGAGCCGATCCTCAATCTGGCCTGGCCGTACCGCGACCCGCTGAACCCGACACCGGAAGAACTGGCGAAGGAAATGAACGGCCGCGCACTGGCCGACATTCCGGACCCGAAGAACCCCGGCCAGTTCCTGGCGAAAAAGGGCGAACAGATACCCGGTTTCGCCGCGCTGCAGGACGATGGCAGCACGATGTGCGCGTGCTGGATCTTCGCCGGCAGCTGGACCCAGGCCGGCAACCAGATGGCACGGCGCGACAATGCCGATACCGGCCTCGGCAACACGCCGGGCTGGGCATGGGCATGGCCAGCCAACCGCCGCATCCTGTACAACCGCGCCTCCTGTGACCCGGCCGGCAAGCCGTGGGACCCGGCACGCCAGCTGATCAAGTGGAATGGCGAGAAGTGGGTCGGCGCCGACGTGCCCGACTTCAAGATCGACGAGGCGCCGGATACGGCCATGAGCCCGTTCATCATGAACAACGAGGGCGTCGGCCGGCTGTTCGCGGTCGACAAGATGGCCGATGGCCCGTTCCCCGAGCACTACGAGCCGATGGAATCGCCGATCGGCACCAACCCGCTGCACCCGAAGGTGGTATCCAGCCCGGCGGTCCGGCTGTTTGCCGACGACCGGGCGCGGATGGGGGTCCACACCGACTTCCCGTATGTCGGCACCACCTATCGGCTGACCGAGCACTTCCTGTTCTGGACCAAGAACTCGCGGCTGAACGCCATCATGCAGCCGGCGCAGTTTGTCGAAATCGGCGAGGCGCTGGCAAAGGAAAAAGGCATCAGCCAGGGCGATACGGTCAAGCTCAGCTCCAAACGCGGCTTTATCAAGGCCAAGGCGGTGGTGACCAGGCGGATCAAGGCGCTGCAGGTCAATGGCCAGACCGTGCACCAGATCGGCATTCCGCTGCACTGGGGCTTCGAGGGCGCCACGCAAAAGGGCTTTATCACCAATACGCTGGCGCCGTTCGTTGGTGACGTGAACACGCAGACCCCGGAGTACAAATCATTCCTCGTCAATCTGGAAAAAGCCTGAGGAGGGCGGACCATGGCACTGCAATCGCTTGACATCACCCGCCGCTCCGCGAGCCCGACCGCCCCGCCACAGGCCCGGCACACGCTGGAAGTCGCCAAACTGATCGACGTGTCGGCCTGTATCGGCTGCAAGGCCTGTCAGGTCGCCTGTTCGGAGTGGAACGACCTGCGCGACGAAGTCGGCCACAACGTCGGCGTCTACGACAACCCGGCCGACCTCACCGCCCAGTCGTGGACGGTGATGCGTTATGCCGAGGTCGAGGAAAACGGCAAGCTGGAATGGCTGATCCGCAAGGACGGCTGCATGCACTGCAGCGAACCGGGCTGCCTGAAGGCCTGCCCGTCGCCCGGCGCGATCATCCAGTACAGCAACGGCATCGTCGACTTCCAGGAAGAGAACTGCATCGGCTGCGGCTACTGCATCTCCGGCTGTCCGTTCAACATTCCGCGTCTGAATCCGGTCGACAACAAGGCGTACAAGTGCACGCTGTGTTCCGACCGGGTGTCGGTCGGCCAGGAACCCGCCTGCGTCAAGACCTGTCCGACCGGCGCGATCCGCTTCGGCAGCAAGGAGGACATGAAGACCTTCGCCGGCGAACGGGTCGAGGACCTGAAGTCGCGCGGCTATGACAACGCCGGGCTGTACGATCCGCAAGGCGTCGGCGGCACCCACGTCATGTACGTGCTGCACCACGCCGACCGGCCGGAGCTGTATCACGGCCTGCCGAAAGATCCGGCCATCAGCCCGGTGGTCAGCCTGTGGAAGGGTCTGCTGAAGCCGCTGGCCACCGTCGGCATCGCCGCCGCCGGCCTGTTCGGCTTCTTCCATTACATCACCGTGGGCCCGAACCGCACCGATGACGACAACGACGAGGAGCAACCGAAATGAGCCGTGAAAACCTCATTGTCCGTTACCGCGCCATCGAGCGGATCAACCACTGGATTGTCGCCTTCTGCTTCGTGCTGCTGGCGCTGTCCGGTCTGGCGCTGTTCTATCCGGCGTTCTTCTGGCTGACCGGCGTGTTCGGCACGCCGCAACTGGCGCGCATCATCCACCCGTTCGTCGGCGTGGTGATGTTCACCGGCTTCTCGGTCATGTTCCTGCGCTACTGGAAGCACAACCTGGTCAACCGCGAGGACATCAAGTGGATGATGGCGGTCGGCACGGTGCTGAAGGGCGGCGAGGTCGGCGACACCGGCAAGTACAACGGCGGCCAGAAAGGCATGTTCTGGCTGATGGCCGGCTGCCTGCTGGTGATGCTGGTCACCGGCTTCATCATGTGGCGACCGTACTTCGCGCCGATGTTCCCGATCCCGCTGATCCGCCTGGCCCTGCTGTTCCATGCCTGGTCGGCGCTGATCCTGATCGCCGGCATCATCATCCACGTCTATGCGGCAATCTGGGTCAAGGGCACGATCCGGGCCATGGTCGAAGGCGTGGTTACCGCCAGCTGGGCGCGCAGCCACCATCCGAAATGGTTCCGCGAAATGCAGGCCAGACAGCGCAAGTAGGCGGCCTCCCCGGTCACCATTGCGGGCGCCCACAAGGCGCCCGCAATGGTGTTCACCCCTCGTTGTCAGGACTTCGGTACGGCTGCCGCGATGCGCGTGGCCAGTTCCGCCAGCATCCGGCCATGAGCCGCAACCAGCGCGTCATAACTGCCGTCGGCGGCACGGTCGCTCAGGGCGACCCGGCCGCTGTCGACCGCCGCGCCCCCGGCACGGGTCAGGGTCCACAGCGCCTCCAGCGCCGCCGGTCCCCCGAGCGTCGAGTCGAAACGCTGGATATCCACCGTCAGCCGGTAGACCGCCTCCTGGCCTGCAGCCTGCCCCGGCCCCGCCACGGCCATGCCCAGCCGCGTCGCCAGTGCCATGGCGATATCGCTGCGCAGCGGCTGCAGCCAGCGCCGCTGCTCCATGATCCGCAGCGCGCCGTCCTGGCGCACGACGAGCTGCGGCCGGTCGACGGCGTCCGGCACGGTCACCGCGACCAGTGCGAGCTTCACCTGCGCCGACGCGGAGGCGCCGGCCGGCGGCGAGCTGTCGGCCAGGCTGTAGAAACGGGGGCTCGGCGAGGCGCAGGCGGCCAGCGCCGCCACCAGCATCATCGGAACAACGGAGCGTCTCATTGGTCTTTTTCCTTTCCGCGCAGCAGCGCTTCGGGGTTGCGCTCGAGGTAATCGGTCAGGTTGCGCAGCGATTCCGCCGCGCGGCCAACCTCGCGCAGCGTGCCGCGCAGGTCCTGCTGCAGCGGTGCGTCCTGCGCCAGCGTGCCCTAGGCAGTGTCCAGCGTCCGCCGCGCCTGGGCCAGCGTAGCCGCCGCTTCCGGCGCGACCTCGCCGTCGAGGCGGCGGATCAGCTTGTCGCTGCTGTTGATGGCGCGGTTCAGGTCGCGAATGGCGACGCGCAACTCGCGGCTGATCTCGTCGAACGGGATCTTGTCGATCTTCTTCAGGATGCTGGCGGCCGAGTTCTGCAATTCGCCAAAGCTGCCCGGCGTGGTCGGCAGCACATGCGGTTCCTGACGCCAGTCGATTGTGGTTTTCGGCAGGGTCGGGAAGAAGTCGAGCGCGATATACAGCTGCCCGGTCAGCAGGTTGCCGGTACGCAACTGGCCGCGGAAGCCGTGTTCGACCATCGCATCCAGCAGCTTGCGCTGGTGTTCCTCGGAGTAGTCGGCCAGCTTTTGATCCTGCGGCCGGCGATAGCGCGCCTGCAACCGGTGCGGGTAAATCGCCACCTCGACCGGGAACAACAGTTTTCGGCCCTTCGGGTCGTATTCGAGATCGATCGACTTGACCTCACCGATGACGATGCCGCGGAAGTCCAGCGGCGCACCGACCGACAGCCCGCGCAGGCTCTCGGTGAAATACATCAGGAAGGTGCGGGTATCGGTATCCGGCGTCTTCATCGCCTGCACCTTGTCCGCCGCCAGCCGGAACGAGGTGTTTTCCTTCGCCGGCTGACCGGCCGGCAGGTCGCTGGCGTCCTGGAAGGCGATACCGCCGGCCAGGATGGCTGCCAGCGATTCGGTCTGCAGTTTCACACCGTTGGCATCGATGCTGACATCCAGCCCGCTCGCCTGCCAGAAGCGGCTGCTGCTGGTCACGTATTTCTCGTACGGGCTGTTGATGAACACGCGCAGGGTGACGCTGCGCCCGTCGGCATCGAGCTGGAATGCCGTGACCTGCCCGACCTGGATGCGACGGAAATAGACCGGCGAACCGACCCCCAGCGAGCCGATATCGGTGGTGTACAGCGTGAACTGGCGACCCGGCAGCTCGCCGGTCACTACCGGCGGCACATCCAGTCCGGCGAAGTTCCGCCGCTCCTCGGTCGACTTGCCGATATCCATGCCGATATAGGCGCCGGACAGCAGGGTACCGAGCCCGGACACGCCACCGACGCCGATACGCGGCTTGACCACCCAGAAGCGGGTGTCCTTCAGCAGCATGGAGCCAGTGTCCCTGGCCATGTCCGCGGTTGCGACCACATGCTTGCGGTCGGGTGACAGCGCGACATGGCTGACCACGCCGATATCGACGTCCTTGTACTTGATCTTGGTCTTGCCGGCCTCCAGCCCTTCGGCGGACAGCAGGGTGATGGTGATGACCGGTCCGCGCTCGAGTACCGACTTGACCGCCAGCCAGCCGCCGATCAGCGCGGCGACCAGCGGAATGATCCATACCAGCTGCAGCGAGCGCTTTTTCGGCGGGTCCTCGCTGGCGACGGGCAGCGCATCCAGTGCGTCCTGCTCAGGGTTTTGCGACATGCGGCTCTCCGGGACGGTCCACATCCGGTTGATCATCGAGCGGATCCCAGATCAGGCGGGGATCGAAGCTCAGGGCCGAGAGCATGGTCAGCACCACCACCGCCGCAAAAGCGACGGCGCCCGGCCCGGGATTGATGGAAGCCAGCGACTGGATCTGCACCAGCGCGGCCAGAATGGCGACGACATAGATGTCGAGCATCGACCAGCGGCCGACGAACTCGACCAGCCGGTACAGCTTCAGCCGCTGCTGCGGCAGCCAGGTCGAGCGGCGCTGGGTGGTGATCAGCAGCAGCGTCAGCGCAATCATTTTCAGCAGTGGCACCATGATGCTGGCGAAGAACACCAGCAGCGCCAGCGGCCAGGAGCCGCTGATCCACAGGTAGACCACGCCGCTGAGAATGGTATCGGCCTGCACGCCGACGATGGAGCCGGTAATCATGATCGGCAGCGCATTGGCCGGGATATACAGGATCATTGCCGCCAGCAGCAGCGCCCACGCGCGTGCCAGGCTGGCCGGCTTGCGCACGTGCAGCATCGCATCGCAGCGCGGGCAATGGCCGTGTCCGTCGGCCGGCAGCCGTGACAGCAAACCGCAGGCATGGCAGCTGGCCAGTCCGCGCTGTCGCGCCGTGCGCCACACCGTCACCGCAGGCTCCCCAGCCGGCGCCAGATCGCGTCGGGATGAAACGACGCCGACATGCCGGCCATCATCGGGATCAGCAGCAGCAGCGCCCACAGCGACAGGCCGGGCATCACGCTGGCGTAGTGGGTCAGCTTGACCACCGAGACCAGCACGCCGAGCAGGAACACCTCGATCATCCCCCATGGCCGCGACAGGTGCAGCCAGCGCAGCACCTGCGGTGCGGCCGGTGGGCGCAGGCCAAGCCTGACCGCACCGAGGACATAGACCAGCATGCCGAGAATGCCGGCCGGGGCGACGATGGTGGTGACCGCCACCAGGATGGCGACCAGATACATCCGGTCCAGCCACAGATGGCGAACGGCGCTGGCCAGACTGCTGGCCGTGGTATTGCCCTGCATGTCGATGGCCACGATCGGGAAGGCATTGGCCACGATGAACATGATCATCGATGCCAGCGCCAGCGCCAGAGTGCGGGAGATCTCGTTCGGGTCATGCCGCAGCAGCACGCCGCCGCAGCGGGCGCAGCGCACCACGCGCGAACGCGGCGGATAGTGCAGCCGCTGTACCAGGTCGCACTCGTGGCAGGCGACGATATTGTCGCCGGCGTTCAGGGAAGGCAGGTCGACGCGAGCATCAGGCAACGCCTCTCTCCTGCAGGAAGAAACAGCTTCAAGAATACGTCACGCCGGCGTCGGCGTCAGTCCAGGTATGGCAGCGGGTCCACCGCCTTGCCGCGCAGGCGCAGCTCGAAATGCAGCTTGACCCGGTTGCTGGCGGTATCGCCCATGGTCGCGATCTTCTGCCCCTTGCGCACCGACTGCCCTTCCCGCGCGATCAGGGTCTGGTTGTGCGCATAGGCGGAAATGTAGTCGTTGTTGTGCTTGATGATCAGCAGATTGCCGTAGCTGCGGATGCCACGCCCGACGTACACCACCTTGCCGGCCGCTGCCGCATAGACCGGGTCGCCGGCGGCACCGGCGATGTCGATGCCCTTGTTGCTGCTGCCGTCAAAACGACCGACCAGTTGCCCTTTGGCCGGCCAGGCCAGGCTGATGCCCGATGCCGGCGCGGGCTCGGCCGGCGGCGGTATCCTTGACGGTTTCGGTGCGGGTTTTGTCGTCGACGGTTTCGATGCCGTGCCGCCGGACGGGCGGGAAGCGCCGGTTGGTGGCGAAACCCGCAGCACCTGCCCGGTTTCGATGCGCGAGGCATCGCCCAGGCCATTCCAGCGGGTCAGCTCACCGACACTGCGGCCGTGATTGACGGCAATGCGGTACAGCGTGTCGCCGGATTTGACCCGATAGTAGCCGGCGGCGACCGGCTGGCTGGAGCCGGTTGTGCCGCAGGCAGCAAGAAGGCAGGCGAGCAGGGCCGAGGAAAGAAAGCGCATGCGGCGGATTCTAACATCAGCCGGCGCCATGGCCGGATGCGTGCAGTGTGATGCCGGACCGTGGCGGGTCCGGCAGGGCGGTTGCTAATCGCGCTTGCCGTAAACGGCGTCGAGCAGCGCGTCCAGGTCTTCGTGAAAGCGGCGGGCCTCTGCCTGCTTGCGGTCCGTCCGGGTAATCGGACGATGCATGAAGCGTTCGCGCCACGGCCCGAGCGAGAACCCCGTGGTCTGCTCGATTTCCTTGAGGGAGGCCGTATTCAGCGAGCTATAACCGGTGCTTCGGTTCATGAACGTTTCCTTGTAAAAGGCAACAATTTCGTTCAGATGCGGCGGCTGTACAGCGACGACTTTAATAGCATGGCTGTTGCATCGCCGCAACCGCAAGTCCATGACGATCTGTGACTTTCTTGATCCGGCCCCGCGCCGGCCGACCCGGTGCGCGTGCCTGGCGACCGGGTGGTTTCGCCGCGGCTACCCGTGCCCCGCGACGGCGGACCGCCCCTGCCGCCAGCGCCAGAACAGGCGGGTCCCCAGCAGCACGTCGAGCACCATGGCGAACAGCGCCGGTTCGCGAATGTCCGCCTTGACCAGCCACCAGAAGTGCACAACCCCGGCGATGGCGATCGGGTAGACCAGGCGGTGCAATTGCCCCCAGCGCCGCCGGAGCCGGCGCATCCAGCCATCGGTCGAAGTCAGCGCCAGCGGCACCAGCATGGCGAAGGCGGCGAAGCCGACCGTAATGAACGGCCGCTTGACCACGTCATGGACGATGGTGAACGGGTCGAACATCTGGTCCAGCCACAGATAGGTCAGGAAATGCAGCGACACATAGAAAAAGGCGAACAGCCCCAGCATGCGCCGCAACCGGATCACCGCGTTCCAGCCGCTCAGCCGGCGCAGCGGCGTTACCGCCAGGGTGATCATCAGCATGGTCAGCGTCCACCAGCCGGTTTCCCGGGTGAGGAACTCGACCGGGTTGGTCTGGTGGCCGAGCAGCAGCCGCCAGACGATGGAGGCCAGCGGCAGCAGGCACAGCGCGAACAGCAGCGCCTTGAGCCGGGCGGGCGCAGGCGGCCAGTGGCGGCGCATCAGAACCATTTGCGCGGGTCGAGCCCGCGATACAGCCCGGCCACCTGCTCGCCATAGCCGTTGAACGGCAGCGTCTTGCGCTTGAACAGCTCGCCGATGCGCCGTTCGGTTGCCTGGCTCCAGCGCGGGTGATCGACGTCCGGGTTCACATTGGAGAAAAAGCCGTATTCGTCCGGCGCGGACTTCATCCAGCTGGTCTGCGGCGAACGCTCGACCAGATTGATCTTCACGATGGACTTGATGCTCTTGAAGCCGTATTTCCACGGCACCACCAGCCGTACCGGTGCGCCGTTCTGGTTTGGCAGCGTCTCGCCGTACAGGCCGACGGCAAGGATGGCCAGCGGGTGCATGGCCTCGTCGATACGCAAGCCTTCCCGGTATGGCCAGTCGAGCAGCGGCATCCGCTGCCCCGGCATCTCGGCCGGACGCGACACGGTGACGAACTCGACGAACTTGCCGCGCGACTGCGGCCCGACCTGCTTCAGCAGCGCCGACAGCGGAAAGCCCAGCCACGGAATCACCATCGACCAGCCTTCGACACAGCGCAGCCGGTAGATGCGTTCCTCCAGCGGCGCCAGCTTCAGGATCTCGTCGAGCGAGAAGGTGCGCGGCCGGTCGACGAAGCCGCCGACCTCGACCGCCCATGGCCGGGGCTTGAAGTGACCGGCGTTGCGGGCCGGGTCACCCTTGTCGGCGCCGAACTCGTAGAAGTTGTTGTAGTGGGTCACGTCGTCGAGCGGGGTTTTCGCCTCGCTGGTCGAATAGCGGCCCGGCGTACCGGACAGGGGCGCTGCCGCAGCCAGCCCCGGCCACAGCAGGCCGGCGGATGCCGCCAGCCCGGTCGCCATCAGGCGACGGCGATCGAGATAGCACGCCTGCGGCGTGATCTCCGACGCGGGCGGCACGGATGGATCATCGATACGGATCAGTGACATGGCAACCTCCGGCACCGGGACGAAAACGGACAATACCCTGTCGTGGACCTTCTGCGGCAACCATCGTTCACGCCCGCCCGCAGAAGGCTCAGATCAGCGTTGTCGAGAAGCCGTGAACCACACTGCTGATGCCATTGATGATGAACTGCACGCCGAGGCAGATCAGCAGAAACCCCATGATCCGTCCGACTGCGCTGACGCCGCCGGTGCCCAGCGTACGCTGTACCCAGCCGGCGCTGCGCAGCGTCAGCCAGCACACCACCGACGTGATCAGGATGCCGATGATGACCGACACGAAGCCCATCCACATCGCGCCGCGCGACAGGTCGCGAATCGACGACGACATGCCGATCACCACCGCGATCGAACCGGGGCCGGCCAGCATCGGCATGGCCAGCGGGGTGAAGGCGACATCCGGCTTGGCGCGCGCTTCCTCGTGCACCTTGCGCGGCAGCGGCTGCTCGTCGGGAAACAGCATGCGGAAACCGATAAAGCTGACCACCAGTCCCCCGGCGATCTGCAGCCCGGGAATGGAGATGCCGAAGGTAGTCATGATCAGCTCGCCGGCGAGCAGGAAAGTGGTCAGGATGCCGACCTGATAGGCGCACGCCAGCGTCACCTGCCGCTTGCGCTCGGCCGGTGTCAGGTCGTGGGTGATGGCCAGCAGCAGCGCCGTGGTCGACAGCGGGTTGATAATCGGCAGCAGGCCGATCACCGTGGCAAAAACAAAGGCAGACAACGAGGACAGCAGCATCGAAAAGCTCCACAGCGAGCAGGCAGGATAGCGGCTAACGCCCGGAGGGGAAATCGGTTTTCCTCCGGGATGCCATCCGCCGCCATTTCCCCCTACTCTACGGGGTATCGGCCACGATATTGCCCACTCAAATCAAGACTCATGAAACCGGATTCCCAACATCGGCGCCTGCTCGACAACTGGCACGACGAGCTCAACAGTGCCGCCATGTACGACGCCCTGGCCGCGGCCGAACGCGACCCGGGGCGGAAGGACATCTTCGCCCAGCTGGCCCAGGCCGAGCGGCGCCATGCCGAGGTCTGGCGCCGGCGGCTGGAAGGCGCCGGCCTGACGCCGCGCCCGCATCGCCAGGACTTCAGGACCCGGCTGATGCGGCGGCTGATCCACTGGTTCGGACCGGCCTTCGTCATCTCCAGCATCGCCGCCGCCGAGTACGCCGACCGCAACAAGTACGCAGGCCAGCCGGATGCCGCCGCGCTGTCATCGGAAGAGCGCGGCCACGCCGCCGTCATTCAGGCCGTGGCCGACGGCGGGCCGGCCATTGCCGGCGCCGAGCCGTGGCACCGCGGGCTGGCCTCCGGCAATGACCTGCGGGCGGCCGTACTCGGCGTCAACGATGGTCTGGTATCAAACTTCTGCCTGGTAATGGGGGTGGCCGGCGCTTCGGCCAGCCCGTCGTCGGTGCTGCTGACCGGCTGCGCCGGTCTGATCGCCGGCGCACTGTCGATGGCACTGGGCGAATGGCTGTCGGTCACCAATGCCCGCGAACTGGCCAGCTCGCAACTGGGCAAGGAAGCCGCCGAGATCGAACAGACGCCGGAAGCGGAACGGCACGAACTGGCACTGATCTACCGCGCCAAGGGGCTGCCGAAGGACGAGGCCGAGCGCATTGCCGGCACGCTGATGGCGGACAAGGACACGGCGCTGGACGCCATGGCGCGCGAGGAACTCGGCATCGACCCGAAGGAACTCGGCGGCCGGCCGTGGCGCGCAGCCGGTCTGTCGCTGGCGCTGTTCTCCCTCGGCGCGCTGATGCCGATCCTGCCGTTCACCCTGCTCGACGGCATGGTGGCCCTGATCGGCAGCGCCGTGCTCAGCGCACTGGCGCTGTTTGCGGTCGGCGCGCTGACTTCGCTGTTCAACGGCCGCTCGGCGCTGTTCTCCGCGCTGCGCCAGACCGTGATCGCCGGCCTGGCCGCCGCCATCACCTATGGCGTCGGCCATGTGCTGGGCGCATCCCTGTCCGGCTGATGCCTGCCTTACAATAGCGGCCCGATTGCCTGCAGAAAAGCCCGACACCGTGACCGAACACCCCCCGCAGATCCACTGGACCGAGAACGGCGAAGCACACAGCGCACGCTGGCGCGCCGAAGGCGGGACGCCGGCACCGAAACGCGTGCAGGTCGTCGACGACCAGACCCCGGCCGACCTTGCCTACCGCCTGGCCTGCGAAGGTACGGCGCTGCTGTGGCGCGGCGACTTCCACAACGCGCGCCAGTTGCTGCAGGCCATGGCGCGCCGCGCCGACCGCAAGCCGCGCAAGACGGCCGCGTCAGCCGCCGATGCCTTCCATCTGCACCGGCAGGCCCAGTCGCAGCGCGCCCGCACGCTGGGCATGCTGCTGCTGCCGTTCGAGGCCGGCCACCAGTTGCCGCTGCGCCGCGCGCCCGATGTGCGCGCTGCCTGCCAGGAAGCCTGCGGGCCGGCCGACGACGCCTATGTGATGTCGCTGCGCGAGCTGCAGGGCATGGTCGGTGCCCATGAATGGCGCAAGAAAGGGGTGGAAATTCCGGTACTCGGTGCCCGCATCCATCCGTACTACGGCGTGTTCTCGCCGCTGCGCGGCGAGTATGTCGATCTGGTTGCCGGCACACCGCTGCCGGACACCTCGCTGGCCTTCGACATCGGCACCGGCACCGGCGTACTCGCGGCCGTACTGGCGCAACGCGGCGTCGCGCGCATCATTGCCACCGATCAGGACCCGCGCGCGCTGGCCTGCGCCCGCGACAACCTCGCCCGGCTCGGCGTCGACCACCAGGTCGAGGTGATCGAAGCCGACCTGTTCCCGCCGGGTCGCGCACCGCTGGTGGTGTGCAACCCGCCCTGGGTGCCGGCGCGGCCGAGTTCACCGATCGAATACGCGGTCTACGACCCGGACAGCCGCATGCTGCGCGCCTTCCTGGCCGGACTGGCCGACCATCTGACGCCCGGCGGCGAAGGCTGGCTGATCCTGTCCGACCTGGCCGAACACCTAGGACTGCGCACGCGCGAGGCGCTGCTGGCGATGATCGACGCGGCCGGACTGACAGTGATCGACCGGCACGACATCCGTCCGCGCCACCCGCGCGCCAGTGACGACAACGATCCGCTACATGCTGCGCGCGCCGCGGAAATCACCTCGCTGTGGCGGCTGGCGCCACAGCCGCCGCAGCCGGATTAGACATCGGCGGCACGCGCGGGAAAGATCGGGGGCCATGCCACCAAGCCATGGGAGCCCCCGATGCATGCCGGCAATGTCTCCCCCTATTCCACCGTCCTGACCGGGTGGCGCGATCACCCGCATGCGTTGCCACTGCTGGACCGGGTCAGACACGCCTGCCACCCGGCCAACTGGGACGCGGCCATGGCCGCGCCACTGACCGTGCCCGACAGGGTCTTCGCTACCGGCAATACCCGGCTGGAAGCGCGATTGCTGCCGGTTTACTTCTACCAGCGGCCGCGTATCGAGCAGGACATGGCGCGCTGGTACACCCCCCACTGCCAGTTCCGGCGGCTGGACCCCGGCGAAGCCAACTGCGCCGAAACCAGCTGGCAGACGGTGCTGGCCGGCCTGCGGCCGATGGGACAGTTCTCCGTCCCCACGCTGTTCTCCCCGGTCCTGCACGCCATACTGACGCTCGACCGGATCGGTGCCTTCGTTTTTCCCAGGGAGAGCACCGACACCCTGCTGATCGTGGTCATCTACCGGCGGGATGCCGAACAGGGGGAAAGCTTTGCCCGGCGCTTTATCGAGCTGTACCGGCAGAAACATGAAGTCATGCGGTCGATGACCGGCAGCGCGGCAGAGAAGGCGATTGCCTCGGAGAAAGTCGTGGCCCGGGCCATGGGCGAGATCCTGCACTACACCGACGCGTCAATCGACGCCTACCTGAAGCACCTCGACACGCTGGGCCAGCCCCCTCAGGACACGGGTACCGGCTGAGGCGCCCACGGCTGGCCCAGTGTCGTGCCCTGCCCGCCGTGGCGTGCCAGGTTGTCGGCGATCGCCTGCATCGACGGCCAGCGTTCCGCACACCAGTCCGGTGCCAGCAGCACGTCGCGTTTGGCCGTTGCCGACACGCGGTGGAACACCACGTCGGCCGGCGTGGCGCGAATCAGGTCGGCGGCAATGGTCACGTAATCGTCGAAACCGACCGGGGCCAGCTCGCCGCGACGGAACTGTGCGGCCATGCGGCTGCCGCGCACGATATGCAGCGGATGCAGCTTGATGCCCTCGACGCCGGCATCCAGCACCTGGTCCAGCGTGATCCGGCACATGGTCGCCGTTTCACCCGGCAGGCCGACAATCAGATGGGTGCAGACCTGCAGGCCGCGCACGTGCGCCCGGGTCACCGCATCGCGGTAGGCAGCAAAGCCATGCCCGCGGTTGACCCGTTCCAGCGTCGCGTCGAATGCACTCTGCAGACCGAGTTCCAGCCACACTTCGGCGCCGCGGTCGCGATAGCCGGCCAGCAGGTCGAGTGCCGCGTCCGGTACGCAGTCGGGCCGGGTGCCGACGCACAGGCCAACCACATCGGCCGAGCGCAGCGCGGTTTCGTACATCTCGCGCAGTACCGACACTTCGGCATAGGTATTGGTATAGGCCTGGAAATAGGCGAGGTATTTGCGCGCGCGGTCGGCGTCGAGCTTGCCCTGTTCCAGTTGCTGGTCCAGCGGCAGGGTGGCAGCACGGCTGAACGCACGCACATTGCAGAATGTGCAGCCGCCGCGGCCGAGCGTGCCGTCGCGGTTCGGGCAGGTAAAGTCGGCGTTCAGCGCCAGTTTGTGCACCCGCTCGCCGAAACGGCGTTTCAGATGGTGTCCGAGGGTATGGACGAGATGATCAAGTTGCATAGGGGGACAGAGTCTACCGGGGACGGCCCGATGTCCCCTTGCCCGTCGTCAATGCTGTCAGTGCCAGCCCAGCCAGTACAGGATGGCAATCAGTCCGGACGAGATGACCAGCGCCTGCGCCAGCGTCACCGCCCATTCGCGGAAGCTCTTGCGCTGTTCGCGCGAAAACAGCCACTGGTACAGCGCCAGCAGGACAAAGGCGAACACGAAGAACTTGAACAGGCGGCCGAGCATCGGTTTCCACGGGCAGGCGACAGGAGCGGCGATTGTCGGCGTGCGGCCGGCACCGGGCAAGCGCGACCGTCGTCGCCACGCCGCCCTCGCGTGGCATAATCGTACACGACTGTCATCCCCGCCCTGACCCCCATGACCTCCGCACCCGACTCCGTCGGTCTGGTCGAAGCGCAGACTGCGCACTTCGATACCCCGCTTGCCCTCGCATCCGGCAGCCAGCTCGACCGCTATACCCTGTGTTTCGAGACCTACGGCGAACTGAACGCCGACCACAGCAACGCCATCCTGATCTGCCACGCGCTGTCGGGGCACCACCACGTTGCCGGCCGCTACCATCCGGACGACAAGGCGGCAGGCTGGTGGGACAACATGGTCGGGCCCGGCAAGCCGATCGATACCCGCCGCTTCTTCGTGGTCGGCGTCAACAACCTCGGTGGCTGCCACGGCTCGACCGGACCGTCGAGCATCGACCCGGCCAGCGGCCAGCCATTCGGCTCGCGCTTTCCGGTGATGACCGTGCCGGACTGGGTGTGTACCCAGGCCAGGCTGGCCGACCGGCTCGGCATCGAGCGCTGGGCGGCAGTGATCGGCGGCAGCCTCGGCGGCATGCAGGCGCTGCAGTGGTCGCTGGCCTACCCGGACCGCATCGCCCATGCACTGGTCATCGCCTCGGCGCCCCGGCTCAGCGCGCAGAACATCGCGTTCAACGACGTTGCCCGCCAGGCGATCCTGACCGACCCGGATTTCCACGGCGGTGATTTCTACGCCCATGGCGTGGTCCCGCGCCGCGGGCTGCGGCTGGCGCGCATGCTCGGCCACATCACCTATCTGAGCGACGACGGCATGGGTGCCAAGTTCGGCCGCATGCTGCGCAGCGGCGAATACCAGTATGGCTACGATGTCGAATTCGAGATCGAGAGCTATCTGCGCTACCAGGGCGACAAGTTCTCCGACTACTTCGACGCCAACACCTATCTGCTGATGACCAAGGCACTGGACTACTTCGATCCGGCTGCCAGCCACCAGGGCGACCTGGTTGCCGCACTGAAGCCGGCCCGCGCCCGCTTCCTGGTCGCCGCATTCACGTCCGACTGGCGCTTCAGCCCCGAACGCAGCCACGAGACGGTCAAGGCGCTGGTTGCCGCCGGCAAGCGCGTCGCCTACGCCGAAATCGAATCGGCACACGGCCACGATGCCTTCCTGATGCTCGATCCACCGTATGTGGAACTGATGCGTACCTACCTGAACAACGTTGCCCGCGAGGTGAACGCATGAACCTCCGCCCCGACCTGCGCCAGATCTACGACTGGGTGCCCGCCGACAGCCGCGTGCTCGACCTCGGCTGCGGCGACGGCACCCTGCTGGCGGCGCTGAAGCAGAAGCGCGTCACCGGCTACGGTGTCGACTTCGACGTCAACAATGTCATCGCCAGCGTCGGCAACGACGTCAACGTGATCCAGGCCGACCTCGAGGAAGGGCTGATGGAGTTCGGCGACGACGCCTTCGACACCATCGTGCTGTCGCAGACCATCCAGGCCATGAAGAACACCGAAGCCATCCTGATCGACATGCTGCGCGTCGCTCACGAGGCGATCGTGACCTTCCCGAACTTCGGCTACTGGCAGAACCGCTGGCAGATTTTCCGTGGCCACATGCCGGTGTCCGAGACCATTCCGTACCAGTGGTACGACACGCCGAACATCCACTGGTGCATGCTCGGCGACTTTGAGGCACTGTGCGAAAAGAACCGCATCCGCATCGCCGAACGCAAGGTCATGGACGGCGAGAAGGAGATCCACTTCCTGCCGAACCTGCGCGGCAGCCTCGCCTTCTACCGCATCGCGCGCGACCGCAGCTGATCCCTGCCAGCCATGGCGCCGCAGCATGGCACAATGGCGTCTTTCCCGACCCGATCCCGGCCGGCCGCGCGCCGGCCGGCGCTTTTGCGACAGCCTGATGACCCCCTCCGAAGCCCCGACCTGGTACCGCGCCATTTTCACCCGCAAGATGCTGATCTGCGTATTCACCGGCTTCGCCTCCGGCCTGCCGCTGTACGTGCTGCTGAACCTGGTCCCGGCCTGGATGCGCAGCGAGGGCGTCGACCTGAAGGCCATCGGCCTGTTCGCGCTGATCCAGCTGCCGTATACGTGGAAATTCATCTGGTCGCCGCTGATGGACCGTTTCTCGCTGCCGCTGCTTGGCCGGCGACGCGGCTGGATCGGCGCCACGCAACTGGTGCTGGTCGTGCTGATCGCCTCACTCGGGCTGTTTCACCCGCAGGCCGACATCGCGCTGATCGCCGTGCTCGCCATCGGCGTGTCGTTCAGCTCGGCCAGCCAGGACATCGTGCTCGATGCCTACCGGCGCGAAATCCTCGATGACCGCGAACTCGGCCTCGGCAACTCCATCCACATCAATGCCTACCGGCTGGCCAGCCTGATCCCCGGCTCGCTGTCGCTGATCCTGGCCGACCACCTGCCATGGCGCGAGGTCTTCTTCATCACCGCCCTGTTCATGCTGCCGGGCCTGCTGATGACACTGGCCATCAGCGAGCCGAAACTGATGCGCGCCGCGCCGAAAACGCTGGAAGAAGCAGTGGTCGAGCCGTTCCGCGAATTCATCACCCGGGCCGGCTGGCGCGAGGCGCTGCTGATTCTGGGCTTCATCTTCCTGTACAAGCTCGGCGACAGCATGGCCACCGCGCTGGCCACGCCGTTCTACCTCGATACCGGCTTCAGCAAGTCGGACATCGGCCTGATCGCCAAGCACGCCGGGCTGTGGCCGGCGGTGATCGGCGCCCTGCTCGGCGGCATCTGGATGCTGAAGCTCGGCATCAACCGCGCACTGTGGCTGTTCGGCGTGGTCCAGCTGGTGTCCATTCTCGGTTTTGTCTGGCTGGACCAGACCGGGGCGGACCGCATGGTGCTGGCCGCCGTCATCGGCTTCGAGGCGCTCGGCGTCGGCCTCGGCTCGGCCGCCTTCATCGCCTTTATCGCCCGCACCACCGACCCGCGCTATACCGCAACCCAGTTTGCGCTGTTCACCAGCCTGGCCTCGGTGCCGCGCGCGGTGATCAACTCGACGACCGGTTATCTGGTCGAGGCACTCGGCTGGACCCCGTTCTTCCTGCTGTGCACGGCGCTGGCGGTTCCCGGCATGCTGCTGCTGTTCAGGATCGCACCGTGGAACCCGCCAGAACGCGACAAGGTCAGAAGCGCAGCGTAGCCGACAGCCACAGCCGCCGTCCCTCCTGTATCCGCTGGTAGGCGTTGACATAGGCCGCCGCCTCCGGCGACAGCGGATTGGGTCCGTAGTCGACAAGGTTCTTGTCGAACAGGTTGTACAGCGTCGCGGACAGCGCGACCGATTTGCCGAAGGCATGGCTGCCACCCAGATCGAACAGCAGATACGGTGCATAGCTGACCGGGCGCCGCGCCGGCGTCAGCCCGCGATACTGGCCGGCGCGATAGCTGGCGCCCAGCCACAGGCGTGCCGCATCGCCATGCGTCCAGTCCAGCCGCGCATTGGCCATGTGCCGTGGCTGGTCCCCGAACGGGTGGCCCCGGCCCCGGCCGGTGAGCTGCCTGCTGTCGGTCAGGGTGTAATTCAGCGTGGCCGGCCAGGCCGCGCCCAGTGGCTGCCGCGTGGCCAGCTCCAGTCCGAACAGGCGTGCGGCGCCAATATTGGCCGACTGACTGAACTCGGTCACCGGCCGTCCCCGACGATCGGTCCAGGGCCCGACATCGACGCAACCCGGTACCCGGCCCGCCTTTGCGCGGCAGTTCGGCAGCCGCACCGACTCGATCTTGTTGCCGAAGCGGGTGTGGAACAGCGTCGCCGAAGCCGTCCGCCCGCGCAGCGTGTCGAAGCCCACGCCGAGCTCGGACAGGATGGCGGCTTCCGGCTTCAGCTGCGGATTGCCGAGTAGCGGCAGCGTGCCCTGGCGGCCGAGGCCGATGATGCCGGGCGTGGTCTGGTTCAGCCGTGGCGGTTTGTGCCCGCGGCTGATGCCGCCCCTGACCGTCCACTGTGCATCGGCGTTCCACCGCAGAGACGCACGCGGACTCCACTGCCCGCCGGCAGCCTGGATGTGTTCATGCCGCAGGCCCAGCGTCAGCGCCAGCCGGTCGCTGAGCCGCCACTTGTCCTCGGCAAACACGGCCCACTGCCGCCGGGTCAGCGACGACTGCGGGTTGTCGGCCAGCGTGTCGTGCAGGCGCTGCTGCCAGTACTGGCCACCGGCCGTCAGCCGGTGCGGCGCGTCCGGCCAGGGGGCGACCAGCCGGCTGTCCAGCGTCAGATTGCCGTGTTCGAGCCGCCGCGGTAGCCCGTCATCGGCCCGGCGTGGCCAGCGCATCGGCCGGGTCCGGCCCCGGGTCGCGGTCCGGTCATGCAGCAGGCTGGTTTCGCTGCGCACTGCGCCCCAGCGCCCCAGGTGGGTCAAGGCATAACGGTCGCGGTCGAATGCCATGTCCGGCGCATAGCCGCCACCGGCTGCGCGGGCCGGTACCGACTCATTCAGCGTGCCCAGCTCGCCGCGCCGGTTCGAATACGCGAGCCGCGCCCGGTCGATATCGAGCAGCAGTTCATGTGCCGGGTCCGGCGTCAGTGTCAGCCGCAACCCGAAGTTGTCGCTCCGCCCGGCACCGAGTCCGTTGAAGCCCGGCGTGACGGTCCGGCCGTCGCGATCGGCATAACGGATGTCGGCGCCGTCCCGGTGCGTGGCGCCGGCCCGCACCGCCAGACCGAGCAGGCCCGCCTTCAGCGGTCCGCTCGCATGCAGTGTGCCGCCCTGGTCTCCGTCGAATGCACGGTTCAGCGACAGGGTCCCGTCCAGCTGGAACGAACCGCCCCAGCGGCTTCCGGTCTTGCGGGTAATGATGTTGACCACCCCGCCCAGTGCATCGGCACCGTACTGGACCGCCATCGCGCCGCGCATGACCTCGATCCGCTCGATGGCGGACGCCGGCGGAATGAAGTGACTGTCGACATCACCAAAACCGTTGGGGCGCACACTGGCGCTCTGATTCAGCCGCTTGCCGTCGATCAGGATCAGCGTGTAGTCGGCAGGCATGCCGCGGATGCGGATATTCGCCCCGCCGGCCTTGCCGCCCCGGCTGACATCCACGCCTTCGACCTCTTTCAGCCCGTCGCCGAGATTGTGGAAACGCCGCCGTACCAGCGTGTCTCCGTCAATGACCGACAGACTGGCGGACGCCTGCCCGCTCCGGACACCCGCTCCGGCCGGACTGACAACGACCGGTTCCAGTACCACGGCCGGCTCGGCCCGCGCCGTCCCTGCCGGCAACAGGGCCAGCAGGCCCGCTACCCTTGCCCAACGATGCCACTCCATACCCGTGCTCTCCGTCTGCTGTTCTGGCGCGACGCACGGGGCCCTTCCCCTCCGTCGCGCCAGAACAGCAGGGCGACGGAGAGAGGGGCACGGAGAAACGGGCAGGGAAGCGCATTCCGCCATGATCCGCACGGGAGGAAACAACGGAATCAGAGGAATCCGAGAAGTGGACCGCTGACAACAAAAAACCGCTTCCTGGCAGGAAGCGGTTCAGACAGTCCGTAAACCCCGTCCACGAAGAACGGACGAGCGAAGCGAGGTTTCCCCGCGGCGGCGGGGACGGAAGAGGCCGGATTCAATCAGGCAGACTGCCGTGCTCACGACAGTTTCTGTCAGTCGGGCGTGCACCGACGCCACGGTGAACGTCAGTGCCCACCTGTATGAGCAATCTGAACCGCCTCCTGCCAGGAAGCGGCTGATGGTCAATGCCGCATCAGCGCGCCATGCGCGCCGACGCATGTCCGGCAACCCGGCCCGAGGTCAGATAGCTGGCAATATAGTCCTGCGACACCTCGCCGCTGTAGCGGCCATCGGCGTCGACCACCGGCATCCAGGTCAGGTTGTGCTCGTACAGCCGCGACAGCACGACGCGCAGGTTTTCGTCCGCCCCCGAGGTGACGGTAATCGGGGTCAGCCGGTCGGCGCAGACGCCGTCCGCGCCGCGCGCCTCGCGGCGCTTGACGAAACCGAGCGGCTTGCCGGCCCCGTCGACCACGGTCAGGTAGCGCAGGTCGTTGTCGTCCATGATGCCGAACGCCGTGCCCAGCGGCGTATCCAGGCTGGCGGTCTGGGTTTCCTGCATGTCGGCCACATCGCCGGCCTGCACCAGCAACAGCCGCTTCAGCGTGCGGTCCTGGCCAACAAAGGAGGCCACGAAGTCGTCGGCCGGTTTGGCCAGGATCTCGTCGGCGCCGGCGCACTGGACAATGCGCCCCTGACGGAACACGGCAATGCGGTCGCCGAGCTTGATTGCCTCGTCGACGTCATGGCTGACCAGCAGCACGGTCTTGCCGAGCTGGCGCTGCATCTGCAGGAATTCGTTCTGGATCTGTTCGCGGTTGATCGGGTCGACCGCACCGAACGGCTCGTCCATCAGCAGGACCGGGGCATCGGCCGCGAGCGCGCGGATCACGCCGATGCGCTGCTGCTGACCACCCGACATTTCACGCGGGTAGCGCTGCAGGAAGCGATCCGGGTCCAGCGCCACCATGTGCATCAGTTCGCGGGCGCGTTCGCGGCAGCGGCGCTTGTCCCAGCCGAGCATGCGCGGCACCACGGTGATGTTTTCCTCGATGGTCATGTTCGGAAACAGGCCGATCTGCTGGATCACGTAGCCGATCTTGCGCCGCAGCGCAACGGTATCGATGCCGGCAGTGTCCTCGCCGTTGATCAGCACCGAACCCGAGGTCGGCTCGATCAGCCGGTTGATCAGCTTCATGGTCGTGGTCTTGCCGCAGCCGGACGGGCCGAGGAACACGCAAATTTCGCCTTCCGGCACGCTGAGACTGACATTGTCGACGGCATTGAATGCCTGGCCGTTCTTCTGGACGAATTGCTTGCACAGGTTTCTGAGTTCAATCATCAGCGAATTCCTTTCGGGGTCAGTACGCGCTGCAGTTTCAGCAACGCCCAGTCCATGACGACGGCCAGCAGGCTCACCATCACGGCACCGGCGATCAGTTTGCGAATGTCACTCTGGCTGATGCCGTGCAGGATCAGCGTGCCGAGGCCGCCGGCGCCAACGATGGCGGCAATCGCCATCACGCCGATATTCAGCACCACGGCAGTGCGGATGCCGCCGAAAATCACCGGCACCGCCAGTGGCAGCTCGACCCATTTCAGCCGTTGCCAGAAGGTCAGACCGATGCCGCGCCCGGCCTCGCGTATTCCCGGATCGACCTGGGTCAGCGCGGTATGGGTATTGCGCACGATCGGCAGCAGCGAATACAGGAAGGCGGCGGTCACGGCCGGCACCGCGCCGATGCCGTGCCCGATCTGCGAGAACAGCGGGATCATCAGTCCGAACAGCGCAATGGCGGGGATGGTCAGCACCACGGTCGCCAGCCCCAGCACCAGCGACGCCAGCGAACGGAAGCGAACGATCAGCACCCCCAGCGGCACGCCGAGCAGTACCGCCAGCCCGACGGCCAGGCCGACCAGCTGCAGGTGTTCGCGCGTCAGGCCGAGCAGATAGCCGGTGTTGTGGATCAGGTATTGCCAGGTTTCCATGTCGGCCTCCTCAGATCAGTCCGCGCTGGCGCAGGAAATCGGCAGCCACGGTCCGCACCGGCAGGTGTTCGATGTCGACGCGGGCGTTCATGGTCGACATCGCCTCGTTGTCGAGCGCGGCGGACAGGGTGTTCAGCGCGTCGGCCAGTCCCGGATGCTGCGCCAGCACCTCGGCACGCACGACCGGTGTCGCCGCGTAGCTGGGGAAGAAGCCGAGATCGTCTTCGAGCACCACCATGTCGAAGCCCTTGACCCGGCCGTCGGTGGTGTAGACCAGTCCGGCCGGCACGAAGCCGTCGCGGATGGCGGTATAGACCAGTCCCGGGTCCATCTGCCGGATCTGCGGGCGGGTCAGCGGCAACTTGTACAGCGCCTGCAGCGGCTTGAGCCCGTCCGGCCGGCCGGCGAACTCCATGTCCAGTCCCAGATGCCAGGCCGCGGACGGATCGGCCAGGGCGACGGCGTTCATTTTTGCCACCAGATCGGACAGGGTGCGAATCCCCTCGCGTTCGGCGCGCTGGCGCTGCATTGCGAACGCATAGGTATTGTTCAGCGCCGATGCGTTCAGCCAGGTCAGGCCCTTGTCGGCATCGAGGCGTCTGACCGTGTCGTATGCCTGCTCCGGCGTCATGCGCTCGTTGATCTTGTTGTAAACGATGAGTGCGGTGCCGGTGTAGTCCCACACCAGGTCGAGCTGCCGGCTTTCCAGTGCCCCGCGCATGATCACGGTGGCCAGATCGCCCTTCTGGCTGACCTGGAAGCCCTTGTGCTCCAGGTACTGCGCCGTCAGTTCGGACAGCAGTTGCTGCTCGGTAAAGTTCTTGCTGCCGATCACCAGCCCGGCCGCGACGGCCTGGGTACCGGCAATGGCCAGCATGGCGGCGGCCAGCAGCCGCCCGGCATGGCGCCGGAATGTGGAACAAAGCGACGGGAATGTCGTCATGACGGTCCTCCTTGAAGTGGGGCCAGCCGGCCGGTCGCACGGAGCGGCGGGCATGGCGGTGCCGGCGGCGTCACCGCCGGCCACGGGGGGATGGCGGAATCAGTTCGCCTGGCCCGGCGTCATCAGCCGGCCGAAGCTGGCGACGATGAAATCCAGGAACAGCGCGACCAGTGCGGTCGCGGCGGCACCGATGAACAACGCGGTCTGGTTGTTCAGGTAGATGCCGGGGAAAATCAGCTCGCCGAAGCTGCTGGCGCCGATCAGGAAGGCCAGCGGTGCGGTACCGACATTGATCGCCAGTGCCACGCGCACGCCGGACAGGATCATCGGCAGCGCATTCGGCAGTTCGACCCTGAGCAGCCGCTGCTGCGGCGTCATGCCGAGGGCGTCAGCCGCTTCCAGCATCGCCGGCGGCAGGCCGGCCAGGCCGGCGTAGGTATTGCGGACGATGGGCAGCAGCGACGCCAGGCACAGTGCGACGATGGCCGGCCGGTCACCGATGCCGATCAGCACCATGGCCAGCGCCAGCACCGCCAGCGGCGGCAGGGTGTTGCCGATATTGAAAAGCTGCATCCACTTCTCGGCATGGCGGCGCATTGCCGCCCGGCTGAGCAGAATGCCGCTGGGCAGGCCGATGGCCAGTGCGGCCAGCATCGACACGCCGACCAGATACAGGTGCTGGCGTCCCAGGTAGACGAGGTCTTCCCGGTAGTCCCGCAGCACGTCCGGGCCGATGCCCCAGACCAGTGCGGCCAGCAGGGCGGCCGTGACCAGAAGCCCGAGGGATATGCGCTTGATAAACGCTCTTTTGTACATCTGCGTCCTCCTTGGCGACTCGCGGGGACCGGACGTCCTGCGCGAATGCTGTAATGATCGCGACAACCAGGGTGGTGCTTTGCCGCTCCCGCCGGATGGCGAAACGCGGGCAGAAACACGCCCGTAAAGAGCTGCCTTGTAAACACGGTGTCCGGGTGGACCGGACCTGAATTGAGGTGCGCCAGGTGGCGCATTTGACAGTCGTCTGACTGCAGAACTGAGTGCGGCGTTACGCGCCGCGGGGGATGCCGCAGCCCCGTTTATAACACTTGGTTACGCAGAAAAACAATTCCTTACCGCACTTTCCGGACCGTTTTCACCATGAAAAGCCGCGCAGGAAGCCCCGGAAAACCCCGCCAGACCTGGATTTGACCGCAAACGGAGCACGAACGGCGACAACGTTCTACAATCGCCCGGAAATCCCGTTTTTTCGACGCGGCACAGCGCGAATATCCGCGCTGCGTACCGCAGTTACCCGTTTTTCGAAGACGATATGAGCCAGAAATTTCCCGTTACCCAGGCGATCCGCGCCTTGCGCGCGGCCGGGGTCGAATGGACCGACCATCTGTACGACTATGAGGAGCACGGCGGCAGCGCCGTTGCCGCCGCCTCACTCGGCGTCGACGAGCACTGCGTGATCAAGACGCTGATCATGCAGGACGAGAACCGGAAGCCGCTGATCGTGCTGATGCACGGCGACCGCGAAGTCTCGACCCGCAGCCTGGCCCGCCAGGCCGGCGTCAAGCACATCGAACCGTGCACGCCGGAAACCGCCAACAAGCACTCCGGCTACCTGGTCGGCGGCACCAGCCCGTTCGGCACCCGCCATCCGATGCCGGTGTACATGGAAGCGAGCATCGCCGGGCTGCCGAAGATCTTCATCAATGGCGGCAAGCGCGGTTATCAGGTCTGTCTGGCGCCGGCCGACGTGATCCGCCTGCTGAAGCCGACCCTGGTCGACGCGGCACAGGCCTGACGCTCAGTCGACGGCCAGTTTTTTCGCCACCGCTGCCAGCCGCGCGCCCAGTGCCTGCGCCAGCGTGCGCTCGGCCTCGGCCAGCGGGTGCTGACCCTCGACGCCAGCCCAGTGGCTGGCCCCGTACGGCGAACCGCCACCGGTGGTGGTGCTCAGCGCCGGCTCGGTATACGGAATGCCGACCAGCAGCATGCCGTGATGCATCAGCGGCAGCATCATCGACAGCAGCGTCGATTCCTGCCCGCCATGCAGGCTGCCGGTGCTGGTGAACACCGCCGCCGGCTTGCCGGCCAGCGCACCAGACAGCCATTCCGGCGTGGTGCCATCCCAGAAGTATTTCATCGCCGACGCCATGTTGCCGAAGCGGGTCGGACTGCCCAGCGCCAGTCCGTGGCAGGCGCGCAGATCGGCCTGCTCCACATATGGCGCGCCCTCGTCGGGCACGGTCGGCGCGGTGGCCTCGCACAGCGCCGACACCGCCGGCACGGTGCGCAGCCGCGCCCGGCAGCCCGGTACCCGCTCGATCCCGCGCGCGATCTGACGCGCCAGCTCCCGCGTCGCGCCATGACGGCTGTAGTACAACACCAGAATTTCGATCATCAGGCTTTCTCCTTGCAGTCGGCCGCATGGTACGCGAGCGCCCCGGCCGCGGCGATTGGCAGGCACGGCGCACCGGCTGTCGATAAGCTGCCATAATCCTGCCATTGCCCCGGATAGCCAGCCCGCCATGCCCGCCCTACCCGCCCGCCTCGAACCCCCCGTCAGTTTCGCCGCCTTCATCTGGCGCCGTGCCATGCACAACCGCAGCATCCAGGTCGCCGCCAGCCTGACATTCACCACGCTGCTGTCGCTGGTACCGCTGTTCACCATCGCACTGATCGTCGTCTCGGCGTTTCCGGTGTTCGACGACATTTCCGCCGCGTTCAAGACCTTTCTGCTGACCAATCTGGTGCCCGACTTCGCCGGCAAGGTCATCACCGTCTACCTGAAGCAGTTCACCGACAACGCCGGCAAGCTCACCGCCGTCGGCATCGGCGCGCTCGGTGTGACGGCACTGTCGCTGATGTTCACCATCGACAGCACGTTCAACAGTATCTGGCGGGTCAGGAAAAGACGGCCGCTGATGCAGAACATGCTGGTCTACTGGACCGTGCTGACGCTCGGCCCGATCCTGCTCGGGGTCGGCATTTCCGGCTCGGCCTGGCTGCTGCGCGAAAGCGGTCTCGGTCATCGCCTGCCGTGGTTCGCCAGCCTGATCCAGGACGGCGGCACCCTGCTGCTGTCCACGCTGATGCTGACCGTGCTGTACGGACTGGTGCCGAACCGCCACGTGCCGCTGTCGCAGGCGCTGACCGGCGCGTTCTGTACCTCGCTGGTGCTCGGCATGGCCAAATGGCTGTTCGCGCTGTACCTGTCCGGCTTCAAGTCCTACCAGTTCGTCTATGGCGCGTTCGCGACCTTCCCGATCATGCTGCTGTGGCTGCAGCTGCTGTGGCTGATCGTGCTGCTCGGCGCCGAAACGACCGCGGCGCTCAGCTACTGGCGCGGTGCAGCCTGGCGACGCGAGTTCGAAGCGCAACGCCAGTTCCGCGATGCGGTCGAAGCCCTGTTGTGCCTGGCCGATGCCCAGCGCGAAGGCCGCGCGCTGACCCAGCCGGAGCTGCGCCGGGTCATCGATACCGGCTATGACGAAATCGGGCTGGTACTGGACGAGTTGACCCTGGCCGGCTATGTGCAGCGCGGCGAGCGCGATCGCTGGGCGCTGCTGCGCCGGCCGGAAGATATCCGCCTTGACGACCTGTTCCGCCGCTTCGTGCTCGACACCCGGGCCGGAGAGGATGAGGTCGCACGCGGACTCAGCCGGCTGATGGTGCCGGTCGGTCACCAGCTCGACCTGTCACTGGCCGAGTTTGGCCGGCAACTGCAGGCATCTGCAGCCGAAACGACGGGCTGAGCGACGACAACACCCGTGGCACGGTCAATCTCTGCCGCACAAATTTGGCTATCAACCCCTCCGGCATGCAAAAATCAGCGCCTGACCCGCTCGCCGACTCCCTGACGACTGCCATGCCCATTTCCAACATTACCTTTTCCAGCCATCGACAACGCGACACGGCGTTCTGGCGTCTCCACCTGCTGGCACTGACGCTGATGGCCGCCGGGCTGTTCTGGCTGTGGCAGGATGCCCGACTCGACTTCTGGCTGGCATCACTGTCGTATTCGCCGGCCGAGCGCGGCTTTCCGCTGAAGGACACATTCTGGATGCGCGAGATCGGCCATGTCGGCCTGCGCAATTTCGTCATCGCCATCGGGGTCGCCACCCTGGCGGTCATCGTCTGGCCGCGTACCTCGCCCGAACTGCGCACGCGCGCCGGCTACGTACTGCTCAGCATGGCGGCGTGTACGCTGGCCATCTCGGTACTGAAACAGGGCAGCGTTCACCATTGCCCGTGGGATCTGGTCCAGTTCGGCGGCACGGCGATCCACTTGCCGCTGTTTGCCTCGCTGCCGGCCGGCCAGAGTGCCGGTCAGTGCTTCCCCGGCGGCCACGCGTCAGCCGGGTTCGCACTGCTGGCGCTGCCGTTCGCCGCACGCGGCTGGCGGCCACGCTGGGTACTGCCGCTGACGCTGTTCGCGCTGCTGATGGGCGGACTGATGAGCGGTATCCAGATGGTTCGCGGCGCGCATTTCCTCAGCCACAATCTGTGGACGCTGTGGTTCTGCTGGGCGATCTGTCTCGTCGTCTATGCGCTGTACCGCTGGCGGCGCTGGATGTAACTGCTTTCCGGTGCGCACGGATAGCGGTGTGCCGCCCGGTGTACGCCCGGCTGATGGCAGGGCGCGGGCGGGCGGAGGATTAAAAAAAGACGGCCAGCGAATACTGGGTAAGCCGTTTCTTCCATTTCTGACCATCGCCCGGCATGGGGCAAAAAAATGGCGCAGTCCTGCCCGGACTTGCGCCATTGACGGTGACCCCGTGCCGTTGCGGCCGGCTCAGTGCGCCGCTTCCCAGTTCGGACCGCTGCCGACTTCGGCGACCAGCGGAACGGCCAGTTCGGCGGCGGCGGCCATGCGCCGCGGCAGTTCGGTGCGGATCAGTTCCAGCTCGGCGGCCGGCACTTCCAGCACCAGTTCATCGTGTACCTGCATGATCAGCCGGCTGGACAGTTTTTCCGTCCGCAGCCAGTTCTGCACATTGATCATCGCCAGCTTGATCAGGTCCGCCGCGGTGCCCTGCATCGGCGCATTGATCGCCGCGCGCTCGGCGCCCTGACGGCGGCCGGGGTTCGACGAGCGGATTTCCGGCAGGTACAGCCGGCGGCCGAACACCGTTTCCACCCAGCCCTGTTCTCGCGCCGTCTGCCGCGTGCGTTCCATATAGGCCGCCACGCCCGGGTAGCGGGCAAAATAACGCTCGATAAACGATTGCGCGGCGCTGCGGTCGATTTCCAGGCTGGCGGCCAGGCCAAAGGCGCTCATGCCGTAGATCAGGCCGAAGTTGATGGTTTTTGCATAGCGGCGCTGTTCGGCGCTGACCGCGTCCGGCGCCACGCCAAACACTTCGGCCGCCGTCGCGCGGTGGATGTCGCGGCCGTCGCGGAAGGCCTGCACCAGGCCTTCGTCGCCGGACAGGTGCGCCATGATGCGCAGTTCGATCTGCGAGTAGTCGGCCGACACGATCAGGTTGCCGGCATCGGCGACAAAGGCCTCGCGCACGCGGCGGCCTTCTTCGGTGCGAACCGGGATGTTCTGCAGGTTCGGATCGCTGGAGCTCAGACGACCGGTCACCACGGCGGCCTGCGCATAGTGGGTGTGCACGCGGCCGGTATCCGGATTGATCATGCCCGGCAGCTTGTCGGTATAGGTCGACTTCAGCTTGGCCAGCGCGCGATAGCGCAGCAGCGCTTTCGGCAGCGGGTAGTCGAGCGCCAGTTTTTCCAGTACCGATTCGTCGGTGCTCCAGGCGCCGGTGGTGGTTTTCTTCACGCCGTGGGCCTTGGCGTCGATGCCGAGCTTGTTGAACAGGATGTCGCCCAGCTGCTTCGGCGAATTCAGATTGAACGGCTGCTCCGCCAGCGCGTACACCTCGCGCTCGATCTCCAGCATTTCCGTGCCGAGCTGCTGGCTCTGCCGTGCCAGCACCGCACGATCGATCAGTACGCCGTTGCGTTCCATGACGAACAGCACGTCGGCAGTCGGCAGTTCGATCTTGCGGTACACATCGGCGCGCTTGCCGTCGAGTTTCGCCGCCAGCACGCGCGCCAGCCGCAGCGTGATGTCGGCATCTTCGGCCGCATAACGGGTCGCCGTCTCGAGATCGACTTCGTAGAAGCCGATCTGCTTGGCACCCTTGCCGCAGATGTCCTCGTACTTGACCGTCTTTACGCCGAGTTCGCGCTCGGCCATGGCGTCCATATTGTGCTTTTCATGGCTGGCGAGCACATAGCTCATCAGCATGGTGTCGTCGGCGACGCCGGCCAGCGCAATGCCGTGGTTGGCCAGCACGTGGCGGTCGAAATTGAGATTCTGGCCCAGTTTCTTCCGTTCCGGGTTTTCCAGCCACGGCTTCAGCCGGCCGAGCACATGCTCGCGGTCGAGCTGGTCGGCGACGCCCGGCGCGGTGTGCGCGAGCGGAATGTAGGCGGCGATGCCGGGGGTGACGGCGACGCTGACGCCGACGATGCGGGCATGCATCGGGTCGAGGCTGTCGGTCTCGGTATCGAACGACACCACGTCGGCCGCGTCCAGTGTGGCCAGCCAGACATCGAGCCGTTCGTCGCTGGTCACCATTTCGTAGCGGGCCTCGTCGGTCGGCTGCGACAGTGCATCGTCGACCACGATCGCGGCCGGCTCGGCGGCCGGCGTCGCATCGGCACTGACACTGGCCACCGGCGCGCTGTCGCCGCCGTATTCCTTCAGCCAGGTGCGGAAGCCCAGGTCCTTGCACAGTACGGTCATTGCCGCGCGATCGACCGGCAGGCGCGCCAGCGAGTCGAGGCCATGCGGCATCGCGTCATCAAGTTCGACGTCGGTCTTGATGGTGACCAGTGCGCGCGACAGCGGCAGGCGCGGCAGGGCATCGCGCAGGTTTTCGCCGACCTTGCCGCCGACTTCGTCCGCGCGCGCCATCAGCGTGTCGAGGTCGCCGAACTGTTCCAGCCATTTCACCGCCGTCTTCGGCCCGCACTTGTCGACACCGGGCACGTTGTCGACCTTGTCGCCGGTCAGGGTCAGGAAGTCGATGATCCGCGCTGGCGGCACGCCGAACTTGGCCAGCACGCCGGCTTCGTCGAGCCACTCGTCGGTCATGGTGTTGACCAGCGTCACACCGGGCCCCACCAGCTGGGCGATATCCTTGTCGCCGGTCGAGATCACCACGCGGAAGCCGTCGGCGGCGGCCTGGCCGGCCAGCGTGCCGATCACGTCGTCGGCCTCGACGCCGTCCTTGACCACCAGCGGCCAGCCCAGCGCGCGTACCGCCTGGTGCACCGGTGCGATCTGTGCCGCCAGCTCGGTCGGCATCGACGGCCGGTTCGCCTTGTACTCGGGATACAGGTCGTCGCGGAAAGTCCTGCCCTTGGCGTCGAATATGCACGCGCTATAATCGGCTGCGACTTCACGCTCCAGTCGTCTCAGCATGTTTATCATGCCGTAGACCGCGCCGGTCGGTTCGCCTGTGGGCGAGCGCAGATCGGGCATCGCATGAAACGCGCGGTACAGGTAGGAAGAGCCGTCGATCAGAAGCAGGGTTTTCATAAGGTATTTTCGGATGAGCTTGTCAGACAAGATCCCGGCGGCGAGCAATCGTTACGCGGTAATGCAAAAATTTCGCTCGCGCGAGGCATGGCATGTACTGAAAATCATGGCGGAATTCGTCGAATCCGCCGAGGAACTGCAGGGTATTGAACCTGCCGTAAGTATTTTCGGCAGCGCGCGGACTGCGCGCGATCATGCGGATTATAAGCTGACGGAGGACATTGCCCGGCGTCTGTCGGACGCGGGCTTCGGCGTGATATCCGGCGGGGGTCCCGGCATCATGGAGGCCGCCAACAAGGGCGCGTTCCAGGGCAAGGGGCCGTCGATCGGACTGAACATCGTGCTGCCGCACGAGCAAAAGGGCAACGAGTATCAGGACATCAGCCTAAAATTCAATCACTTCTTTTCGCGCAAGGTCATGTTCGTCAAGCATGCGTGCGCCTACGTGGTGATGCCGGGCGGCTTCGGCACGCTCGACGAGCTGTTCGAGTCGCTGACGCTGGTGCAGACAGGCAAGAGTCGCCGCATTCCCATCATTCTGGTCGATACGTCGTTCTGGCGCGGGCTGGTCGACTGGTTTGCCGACCAGCTGGTCGGACGCGGCATGATCAATCCCGGCGACCTGGCACTGATCACGCTGACCGACGACCCGGCAGAAGTGGTGAACGCCATTTTCGAGCACTACGAAACGCGGGGCTTCTCGGCATCGCCGGAAGAACGCGAGCGCATGCTCAACCTCTAACTTTTTCAGGAACCGCCAATGCGCAACTCCACCGCCCTCGCCGCCCTGCTCGCGGCCCTCGCTGCGGCTCCGGCCCTCGCTGCCGACGCCGGCAAGCCCGCTCCCAACGCACCGCCGCCGCCGCAGATCGGCGTTGACGACGGCAGCGACGCCGAGCCGGACGTCACCATCCGTCAGGAAGGCGACAAGAAGATCGAGGAATACCGCGTCAACGGCAAGCTGTATGCGGTCAAGGTGACACCGAAGGTCGGTCCGCCGTACTACCTGGTCGACCAGAAGGGCGACGGCGAGCTGACGCCGTACGACGTGACCGGTCGCGGCAAGCTGAAGATCCCGCACTGGGTCCTGTTCACTTTCTGATCGCCGACATGTCCGTTTACACCACCGTGACCCCGGAGGCGCTCGAGCCGTGGCTCGCCCGCTACGACATCGGCCGGCTGGTCGCGCTGAAAGGCATCGCCGCCGGCGTCACCAACACCAACTACTTCGTCACCACGACGCAGGGCCGCTACGTGCTGACCCTGTTCGAGGCGTTGCAGCTGGACGAGTTGCCGTTCTACCTGAACCTGACCCACCACCTGTCGCGCCACGGCGTGGCGGTGGCCGGGCCGGTAGCCGACCGTACCGACCAGTTCGCCAGCATGCTGGCCGGCAAGCCGGCCTGTCTGGTCCATTGCCTGCCCGGCACCGATGTCAGCGCCCCGACGCCGGCACAGTGCGCTCAGGTCGGTGCCATGCTCGCCAGCATGCATATCGCCGGCGACACCTTCCCGATGTCGATGCCGAACCCGCGCGGCCCGCACTGGTGGAGCGTGACCGCGGCGGCCGTCTACCCGTTCATGGCTCCCGCCGACGCCGCGCTGCTGCGCGACGAGCTGCATCTGCAGAACAGCCATCGCTATGCGTACCTGCCGCGCGGCATCATCCACGCCGACCTGTTCCGCGACAACGTGCTGTTCGATGGCGAGCAGATTTCCGGCTTTATCGATTTCTACTACGCCTGCAACGACCTGCTGCTGTATGACCTGGCCATCGCGGTCAACGACTGGGCCATGCTGGCGGACGGCGACATCGACAACGAGCGCGCCCGGGCGTTTATCGACGCCTACCGCGCGGTGCGCCCGCTGCAGCAGGCGGAAATCGAGGCCTGGCCGCTGATGCTGCGTGCGGCAGCCATTCGCTTCTGGGTATCGCGGCTGTACGACCTGCACCTGCCTGCCGCAGGCGAACTGACCTACGCCAAGGACCCAGCGGCCTTCCAGCACGTGCTGGAACGGCACCGCCAGCGCACGGACTTCTGGCTGTAACCCCCACCTCCCGACCGGGCCGCGCCACGCCGGCCCGCGGACGGGGCCTGCCCTTCGGGCACGGCTTCGTGCTACGGTAAAAAAGACGCCGCGACCCATCCTTGCGGATCGGCGCGGTGTTTCCTGTTCCGTATCAAAGGGAGTCCAGTATGAAATTCGCACCGATCGCGGCCACGCTGGCCGCTGTTGTCCTGTCCGCCTGCGCCAGCACCGGCACCGCTGCCAACGCCGGCATTGCACAGGGCGAATGGAAAAGCGCGACCGGCATCACCCTGCTGGTCGAGGACGGCCGCCTGTCCGGCCGCGCCGGCTGCAACCGCTTCACCGGCACGGCAAAAGTCGAGGATGGCCGCCTGGTGACGGGCCCGCTGGCAGCGACCAAGATGATGTGCTCGCCGGACCTGATGAAGGCGGAAGCCGAGCTGTTCGCCTTTCTGGACAGCAAGCCGACCGTGACCCGGCAGGGCGACCGCACGCTGATTCTCAGCAGCGGCGACCACCAGATCACGCTGACCCGCTAAGGCCGGATGCCCGTCAGCCGGACTGCAGATGCGCCAGCAGTTCGCAGACCTTTTCCGGCGGCCGGGCAATCAGCGCATGGTTGCCGACGACGACGATCGGGCGCTGCAGCAGCCGGGGATATTCGACCAGTGCGGCGACCAGGTGATGGCGATCCAGGGTGATGTCATCCAGATACAGATCGCGGTATTCCGCTTCGTTGCTGCGCATCAGTTCGCGCGGCGGCAGGCCGAGCAGGTCGATCAGCCGGCTGATTTCCGCTTCGTCGAGCGGTGTTTTCTGATAATCGACGACCCGCGGCGTCACGCCGGCCTCCTGCAGCAGGCGCAGTGCCTCGCGTGATTTCGAGCAACGCGGATTGTGATATATGACGACCTCGGGCATGGCTGGTCAGGGTTTCCAGGTGATGACGACAGGATCATTCTGGCCGATGACACTCATCCCGGGCAATCAACTTTGAGATAAATCAGGTTTCTGCCATGGCGACTCCAAGCTCCCCCCACAGCATTCTCGACTTCTGGTTCGGCCGACCGGACGACCCCGACTACGGCCTGCCCCGCATCACCTGGTTCACCCGGGATCCGGCATTCGATGCCCTGATCCGCGCACGCTACCGGGACATTCTCGACAGCGCCCTGAACGGGGAACTGGACCACTGGAACGATTCGCCACGCGGCACGCTCGCCCATCTGCTGGTACTTGACCAGCTGACGCGCAACGCGTTCCGCGACAGCGCCCGTGCCTATGCCGGCGACGAGCAGGCCCGCCGTCTGGCAATCCGGCTGGTCGACAGCGGTGACCACCTGCTGCTGGCGCCGATCGAACGCCAGTTCGCCTATCTGCCGTTCGAGCATGCCGAAAACATCGACCACCAGAACCGCGCCATTGCGCTGTTTACTGCACTGGCACGCGACGAGCCCTCGCTGGCGAGCAGTGTCGACTGGGCCCGTCGCCACCGCGACATCATCGTGCGTTTTGGCCGCTTCCCGCATCGCAACGAAGTCCTGGGGCGCGACAGCACCCTGGAGGAAGCCCAGTTCCTGACCGAGCCCGGTTCCTCGTTCTAGCCGGCACCACGGCTTGCCGGATCGGGGCGGGGCCCCTACCATCGGCGGGTTTGCCTCCCCCGGACCGCCGCATGTCACGTACCCCCTCCGCCCCCGGTCTGGCGCTGATCCTGGCCGCGCTGGCCACACTCGGCCCGTTTTCGATCGATACCTTCCTGCCAGCCATGGCGACGATCGGCCACGCGCTCGATGCCAGCCCGATCGAGATCCAGCAGGCGCTGTCGATCTACCTGCTGTGCTACGGCGCCATGATGCTGTGGCACGGCGCGCTGTCCGATGCCATCGGCCGCCGCCCGGTCATCCTCGGCGCCACGCTGCTGTTCGCCATCGCCTCGATCGGCTGTCTGCTGGCGCAGACCCTCGGCCAGCTGCTGCTGTTCCGTGCGCTGCAGGGCCTGTGTGGCGGCGCCGGCCTGATCGTCGGCCGGGCCATCATCCGCGATACCTTCGACGGGCCGGCCGCCCAGAAGCTGATGTCGCAGGTCACCATGCTGTTCTCGCTGTCGCCGGCGATTGCGCCGGTCATTGGCGGCTGGCTGTACGGCGCTTTCGGCTGGCGCTCGATTTTTGCCTTCATGGCGCTGGTCGGTTTCATGCTGTTTTCCGTCTGCGCCTGGCGGTTGCCGGAAACGCATGCCCGGGAACAGCGCTCCACGCTGGCGCCGCGTGCCCTGGCGAAAAATTACTGGCACATTGCCTGCAACCGACAGTTCCGCTTCCTGGCACTGGCGCTGTCGTTCAACTTCGCCGGTTTCTTTCTCTACATTCCGGCGGCCCCGGTATTCCTGATCCGCCATCTCGGGCTCGGACCGACCGATTTTCTGTGGCTGTTCGGTCCGGCGGTCTCCGGCATCATGTTTGGCGCCTGGCTGTCCGGACACCGGGCCGGACGCTACTCCGCCCGTGAATCGATCCACCTCGCCTATGTCCTGATGGCCATCGCGGCGGCCGCCAATCTGGCCAACAGCCTGTTTTTCGCACCGTCGCTGCCATGGAGCGTGCTGCCGCTGGCGCTGTACACCACCGGCATGTCGATCGCCGCGCCATCGGTCACGCTGTTCGTGCTCGACCTGTTCCCGGGCGCACGCGGCACGGCATCCAGCGTGCAGGGCTTCGTCCAGACCCTGTTCTCGGCTGCCGTGGCCGGGATCGTAGCCCCGCTGCTGTGGTTCTCGCCGCTGGCGCTGGCGCTGGGCATGAGCGGCTTCCTCGCCATCGGCTACCTGATGTTCGTGCTGGCACACCGGCGTCGGCCCGGCCCCGAAGCCGTGTCCTGATGCGCAACGACAATGGCCGCAGCAAACGCTGCGGCCATTGTCATTCCGGATCGGCAATCAGCAGGGACACTTGCTGAGCTTGCCGCTCTTGCCCGGATAGCGCGCCTCGATGGCCGCGCGGTGGAATGCCGCCCGGCTCATCGCCGGAAGGTCCGGGTGGTGGTCGCGCATGTGCGCGACATAGGTGTCGTAATCCGGCACCCCCACCATCAGGCGCGCCGTCTGCGCCAGACGGCGCGCCACGAGCTTCACGTTAAGCAGCATGGGTGCCTGTTGCCTCCTTGCGATACTGGACCGGGGTTTCGTGCATGGTCGGATGCGCCTGTGCACGTGCCTTCAGGATAGCCCGGAATCCGAACACCAGCATCATCACCACCACCGCCATGAAGCCGGCGCACAGCGCCGCATCCACGTAGTCGTTGAAGATGATCTGCTGCATCTCCGCCGCCGTCTTGGCCGGCGCCAGCACTTCGCCATTGGCCAGGGCGCCGCTGAACTTGCGGGCATGGGCCAGGAAGCTGACCTTGACGTTGTCGTCGAACAGTTTCAGCCAGCCGGCGTACAGGGTCGAGATCAGCACCCAGACTGCAGGTACGACCGGCACCCATACGTACCGACCCTTCTTCATCTTCACCAGCACGACGGTGGCGAGGATCAGCGCGATACCGGCCAGCATCTGGTTGGCGATGCCGAACAACGGCCACAGCGTGTTGATGCCGCCCAGCGGATCGACCACGCCCTGATACAGGAAGTAGCCCCAGAAGCCGACCGACAGCCCGGTCGCCACCAGGTTGGCGGTCCACGACTCGGTGTTGCCCAGCGGCTTGATGAAGGTGCCGAGCAGATCCTGGATCATGAAGCGGCACACGCGGGTACCGGCATCGACGGTGGTCAGGATGAACAGCGCTTCGAACAGGATGGCGAAGTGGTACCAGAACGCCATCATCGTCTTGCCGCCGATGACCTGGTGCAGGATGTGCGCCATGCCGACCGCCAGCGTCGGGGCGCCGCCGGCGCGCGACAGGATGGTGGTTTCACCGACGTCCGCCGCCATTTGCGTCAGCATGTCCGGTGTCAGCACAAAGCCCCAGCCGGAGATGACCTGGGCCGCTTCGGCAGCGGTCTTGCCGATCACGGCAGCCGGGGCGTTCATGGCGAAGTAGACGCCCGGATCGAGCACGCAGGCGGCGATCAGCGCCATGATGGCGACGAACGACTCCATCAGCATGGCACCGTAGCCGATCATGCGGGCATGGGTTTCATTCTCCAGCATCTTCGGCGTGGTACCGGAGCTGACCAGCGAGTGGAAGCCCGACACCGCCCCGCAGGCGATGGTGATGAACAGGAACGGGAACAGGCTGCCGGCAAAGACCGGGCCGGTGCCGTCGATGAACTTGGTGACCGCCGGCATCTGCATGTCCGGCGCCACGATCAGGATGCCGATGGCCAGCCCGCAGATGGTGCCGATCTTCAGGAAGGTCGACAGGTAGTCGCGCGGTGCCAGCAGCAGCCACACCGGCAGCACCGAGGCAATGAAGCCGTAGGCCATCAGTGCCCAGGCCAGCTGCGTACCGCTCAGGGTGAACAGCGGCGCCAGCGTTTCGCTCCTGGCCACGTCACCACCATAGACGATGGCCAGCATCAGCAGGATAAAGCCGACCACCGAGATCTCGCCGATGCGCCCCGGGCGGATGTAGCGCATGTACACCCCCATCAGCAGTGCGATCGGGATGGTCATTGCAATGGTGAACGTGCCCCACGGGCTGCCGACCAGCGCCTTGACCACCACCAGCGCCAGCACGGCGAGCAGGATGACCATGATCATCAGGATGCCGACCGAGGCCACCACGCCGGCGACCGGGCCGAGTTCCATCTTGATGATCTCGCCCAGCGACTTGGCATCGCGGCGGGCAGACAGGAACAGGATCAGGAAGTCCTGTACCGCACCGGCCAGGATCACGCCGACGATGATCCACAGCGTGCCCGGCAGATAACCCATCTGCGCGGCCAGCACCGGGCCGACCAGCGGGCCGGCGCCGGCAATGGCGGCGAAGTGGTGGCCGAACAGCACCCATTTGTTGGTCGGTACGTAATCGAGGCCGTCATTGTGACGTTCGGCCGGCGTCAGCCGGCGCGGATCGAGTTCCAGCACCTTGCTGGCGATGAAGCGGCTGTAGAAGCGGTAGGCGATGAAGTAGCACGACACGGCGGCCACGATCAGCCAGATGGCATTGACCGATTCGCCGCGATTAAGTGCCACCACGCCGAGCGCCCAGGCGCCCAGCAATCCCACGCCGCCCCACAGCAGCGTGTCCTTGATGGATTTCATGTGTTTGTCCCCACGGGTTGTGATTTGTGGCGTCTGACGCGCCTGACTGTGCCATTTGGCACGCTTGCCGACCTGATTTCAAGCCGGGATTTTCCGGGCCGCAACATTTGCGCCGCCACAAATATTCATAAACGAATCAATAATTTTCCTTATCCAACATGACGACCAGGCCGACCGCTTTCGCCATTCATGCCGGTCGGGCGCCGGTTCTGGCGGGCACGGGTGGATTCATTGCCGCATGTCGGCCGGTCATGACATTTAATATCGCCGGTTTTTTCAGCTTTGCCATTTTCTGTTTCTCCCGCCGCCGGCGCCGTCCGGGCATCCCGCCCGCGCCGGCGGCCCGGGCGCCGCCCCCGACCCGCTGCCGATACGGGAAACGATGCCGGCAACGGCGGGATCAGTGCGAAAATGAACACGACCGTCTGTCGCATTTTCGTCAATAAAATTGTCCGATCAGCCCGCAAACGGCAGCAAATGCCCCTTCCCCCTCTTGGCAGACACGCCGCTTGGAGTAAGGTGTGCGCTGACGCATTTTCCTGCCCCCGACCATGCCCACAAAACTGTTGCTGGTGGAAGACGATGCGGCGCTGGCCGGCCTGATTGCCGACTATCTGCGCCAGAACGGCTTTCTCGTCGATATCGAACCCCGTGGCGACCTCGCGGCCGCCACCATTCATGCCACGCCGCCGGATCTGGTCATCCTCGATCTGATGTTGCCGGGCATGGACGGTTTTGCCGTCTGTCGCTCGGTTCGCGAACGCTATACCGGCGCCATCCTGATGCTGACCGCGCGCGACGATCCCATCGACCAGATCCTTGGTCTCGAACTCGGTGCCGACGACTACCTGACCAAGCCAGTCGATCCACGGCTGCTGCTGGCCCGCGTCCGCATGCTGCTGCGCCGGGTTTCCCCCCCGGCGGTGGCGGCGGACCCCGCCCCCGCCGGCTGTGATGTGCTGCGTTTCGGCGAACTGGAATGCAACCGTCGCAGTCGCCAGGTGCTGCTGGCAGGCGCGCCGCTGCCGCTCAGCACGGCCGAGTTCGATCTGCTGTGGCTGCTGGCCAGCCGGGCCGGCGAAGTCATCGGGCGCGAATCGCTGCTCGAGTCGCTGCGCGATCTCGGTTTCGACGGCGAAGACCGCTCGCTGGATGCCCGCGTGTCCCGCCTGCGCAAGAAACTCGATGAACGCGGCGACCTCGACCGCATCAAGACGGTCCGCAGCCAGGGCTATCTGTTCCGGCCCGGAGACAGCGCTTGAACCGGCGCGGCCTGCAGAAGCGCGGACTGTTCTGGCTGTTCTTCCGCTACTACATCATTCTGGCCTGCACGCTGGCGCTGCTGGTGACCCTGGCCGGCTGGCTGCTCGACACCCAGCTTGACGAGGATGTCCGCGAAGACGCGCTGGGGCGTACCGCCGACGTGATCCAGCTGATGCGCTCCGACTACGCCCGTACCCGGGCCGATGAATGGAGCTCGCTGACCCGCTATTTCAATGCGACCGGCCCGTACTCGGTTGCTCTGCTCGACGCGCCCGCCCATGCCGACATGTGGCTGTCGTCGAATGGCGATCTGGTCTACGCCCGGCTCGGACCGACCCATACCCTGGTCATCGGCCCGATCGACGCGCTGGCAACCAAAAGCCGCGATCTGCTGCTCAATACCCAGCATCAGCTGGAGCTGGTGGTGACGCTGCTGGTCGCACTGGGCTTCGGCATCGGCCTGTATGCGTGGCTCAAGCCGCAGTGGCGCGACCTGATCATGCTGCTCGATACCGCCGAGCGTCTCGGCGAGGGCCAGTTGGCCACCCGCGCGCCACCGGCCGAGTCACGGCTGTTCCAGCCGATGGTCACCACGCTGAACAGCATGGCGAGCCGGCTCGATGCGCTGCTGGCCAGCCGCCAGGTCATGGCCCATGCGCTGGCCCACGAATTGAAGACCCCGCTGGCCAGGCTGCGTTTCGGCCTGGCCCTGCACGACACGGCACCGGACCCGCAGGCACGCGCGCAGCGCCGCGCCGGCATCGATGCCGATCTGGAAGAGCTGGATCGCCTGATCAGCGACAGCCTCGGCTGGGTACGGATGGCCGGTGGCCAGGTCGAACTGCGCAGCCAGCCGCTATCGCTGGCCCACTGGCTGGCCGAGCAGATCACGCCGGTTGCCCGCGCCTACCCGGCGCTGGAGATCCACTGTCAGGTCGACACGACCCTGACCGCCACCCTAGACCCGGTCCAGTTCGGGCTGGCCATCCGCAATCTGCTGGGCAATGCCGCTCGCCATGCCCGGTCCCGCATCGACATCGCAGCCCGGATCGAGGAAGACGACAGTCTGACACTGACCGTCGATGACGACGGGCCCGGCATTCCGGAAGACGCGCGCGAGCGGATCTTCGAGCCGTTTGTCCGCCTGGACGCGGCACGCAACCGTGAAAGCGGCGGCACCGGCCTCGGGCTGGCACTGGCACGTGCTGCGGTCGAACTGCATCACGGCAAGCTGTCCGCCCTCGAGTCGCCGCTTGGCGGTGCCCGTTTCTGCATGAGCGGCCTGCGCCCGGCGCCATGACCGGCCCGGAACGGGTTCGACAGACGCAAGAAAAGGGACCTTTCGGTCCCCGGACTGCTCATGAAGTTGGGCACCGACGGTCGCGGTGGCGTCGGTACACGCCCGACTGACAGAGTCTGCCGTGAGCACGGCAGTCTGCCTGATTGAATCCTGCCTCTTCCGTCCCCGCCGCCGCGGGGAAACCTCGCTTCGCTCGTCCGTTCTTCGTGGCAGGGACCGACACAAGAAAAGGGACCTTTCGGTCCCTTTATTGTCCAGGCTACTTCCCGTAGACCTGCTTGATTACTGCGCCGGAGTCGCGGCCGGTGCAGCAGCCGGCTTGGCGGCGGCCTTCTTGTGGCTGCTCTTCTTGTTGTGATGAGCAGCGGCCTTCTTGTGCTTGGCAGCATGCTTGGTGGTGGTGTCAGCCTGGGCTTCCTGTTCAGCCTTGGCCGGAGCCTTCTTCACCGCAGCCTTTTTGGCCGGGGTCTTCTTGGCAGCCACTTTCTTGTGTGCAGCCTTCTTGTGCGTCTGGGTCGTTTGCGTGGTCTTGGCGGCCGGAGCGGCAGCGGCATCAGCAGCCGGAGCGGCCGGGGCAGCAGCCATGGCGATGGCGGTGGAACCTGCAAACAGGGCAGCAACGAGGGTGGTCAGCAGCTTGTTCATTTCATTTCTCCAAATCGGTCGGGGGCAAGGCGCTGTTCAATGTGTTGCGCCATGGATGTAGTGTCGTCCCGAACCCTTTCCGCGTCAGTGCGGCAAGCGTTTCACTTGGTATGCGTATGTATTGTCAGCTGCTGTCAGATACCGTCACATTTCCTCGCGCGAGGCACTGCCGTCAGCGCGGGTCGAAGGGCAGCGCCAGCCGGTCCTTTTCCGACAGGATGGGTTCGCGAGCCAGTGGCCAGCGGATGCCGATGCGCGGATCGTTCCAGGCAATGGTCCGTTCCAGTGCCGGGCACCAGGTGTCCGTGGTCTTGTACAGCACCTCGGCCCCGGCGGACAGCACCAGATAGCCGTGGGCGAATCCTTCGGGAATCCACAACTGCCGCCGGTTCGCCGCCGACAGCGTGACGCCGGCCCACTGCAGAAAGGTCGGCGACGATTCGCGCAGGTCGACGGACACATCGAACACTTCGCCCTGCACGACCCGCACCAGCTTGCCCTGCGCACGCGGAGCCAGTTGCTCATGCAGGCCGCGCAGCACGCCTTCGACCGAGCTGACCTGATTGTCCTGGACGAAGGTCACCTCCCGGCCGATCACGGCATCGAATGCCGACTGCCGGTAGCTTTCATGGAAAGTGCCGCGCTCGTCATGAAACACGGTCGGTTCCAGCAGGGCGAGCCCGGGCAGGGGGGTGTCGATCAGCCGCACTCAGAACACCGGCTGCTTCAGCAGGTTGAGCAGATACTGCCCATAAGTATTCTTGAGCAAGGGTGTGGCCAGCCGCTCCAGTTGTGCCGCGTCAATATAGCCCAGCCGGTAGGCTATCTCTTCCGGGCAGGACACCTTCAGGCCCTGTCGGGTTTCGATGGTGGCAATGAACTGGCTCGCCTCCAGCATCGACTCGTGGGTGCCGGTATCCAGCCAGGCATAGCCGCGACGCATGGTCTGTACATCGAGCATGCCGCGTGACAGGTAGACCTTGTTGATATCGGTAATCTCGAGTTCGCCCCGTGCCGACGGCCGGATCGAACGGGCAATCTCCACCACCTGCTTGTCGTAGAAATACAGTCCGGTCACGGCATAGTTCGATTTCGGCTGTGCCGGCTTTTCTTCGAGACTGAGCACCCGCCCGGCTTCGTCAAACTCGACCACCCCGTACCGCCCCGGATCCTGAACCCGGTAGGCAAATACGCTGGCGCCATCGGTCTTGCGATCAGCGGCACCGAGCAGGCTGCCAAAGTCATGGCCATAAAAGATATTGTCCCCAAGCACCAGGGCCGACGGCTGACCGGCCAGAAAGTCCTCGCCGATCAGAAAGGCCTGTGCCAGCCCGTCCGGGCTGGCCTGGACCGCGTACTGCAGGTTGAGTCCCCAGCCGTGACCATCACCCAGCAGTTGCGCGAAACGTGGCGTGTCCTGCGGGGTGGAGATGATCAGGATGTCACGAATGCCGGCCAGCATCAGCGTGGCCAGCGGATAGTAGATCATCGGCTTGTCATAGATCGGCAGCAGTTGCTTGCTGACCGCCAGTGTCGCCGGATACAGGCGGGTGCCGGATCCCCCGGCGAGGATGATGCCTTTTCGTGCCATGGGAATTCTGCTCAATCGTTCAACTGCGAAAATACATGGTCGACACCAGCCTGCCAGTGCGGCATCAGCAGGCCGAAGGTCCGTTCCAGCCGTTCGCAATCCAGCCTGGAATTGGCCGGACGCGGTGCCGGCAGCGGATAGTCGCTGCTCGGGATCGGCTGAATGGCATCTGTGGTCAGCGCCAGCCGCAACCCGGCCTGTTCGGCGAGGCCTACCACATGCCGCGCATAGTCATACCAGCTGGTCTCGCCGCGTGCAGTCAGGTGGTAGGTGCCGTACGGGAAGGCCTGCGGCGACTGCAGGTAGCGGGCAAGCAGATGCGCGGTCGCATCGGCCACCAGCGCCGCCGAGGTTGGCGCCCCGACCTGATCGGCAACGATGCTCAGCGTTTGCCGTTGTTGCGCCAGCGCCAGCACCGTCTTGAGGAAGTTGTTGCCATGCGCGCTGACCACCCAGCTGGTGCGCAGGATCAGGTGCCGGGCGCCGCTGTTGCGGATCGCCTGCTCCCCGTCCCACTTGGTCTGTCCGTACACCGACTGCGGCTGGGCCGCATCGTCTTCGACGTAGGCACCTGCCTTGCGACCGTCGAACACATAGTCGGTCGAGTAATGAACCAGCAACGCATCATGTCGCGCCGCCCAGGCGGCCAGCCGTGCCGGCGCCTCGGCATTGATGGCGGCCGCGGCGGCCGGTTCGGTTTCTGCCTGATCGACCGCCGTATAAGCGGCCGGATTGACAATGATGCCGGGCCGGAAGCGATCGAGCGCCGCCTCGACGGAGGCCGGATCGGACAGATCCATCTGCGCGCGATGACAGGCGACGATATCGCCCAGCAATGCCAGCGCGCGTTGCGATTCAAATCCGACCTGGCCATTGGCGCCAGTAATCAATATGCGGGTCATGCCTGGCTTCCATAGTGCAGGTCTACCCAGTCGCGGTAGGCGCCACTGGTGACATTGTTTACCCAGTCCGGATTGGCCAGATACCACTCGACCGTTTTCCGGATGCCGGTATCGAACGTTTCCGCCGGTTTCCAGCCCAGTTCGCGCTCCAGCTTGCGCGCGTCGATCGCATAGCGGCGATCGTGGCCCGGCCGGTCGGTCACGTAGTGAATCTGGCTGGCATAACTATTGCCATCGGCACGCGGTCGCAATGTGTCGAGCATTCGGCACAGGGTGCGGACCACGTCGATATTCGGCTTTTCGTTCCAGCCACCGATGTTGTACGTGTCGCCGGGTCGCCCGGCGTCCAGCACCCGGCGGATCGCGACACAGTGGTCGCCCACGTACAGCCAGTCGCGCACCTGCAGGCCATCACCGTAGACGGGAAGCGGTTTTCCGGCCAGTGCATTCAGGATCACCAGCGGGATCAGCTTTTCCGGGAAATGGTACGGCCCGTAGTTGTTGCTGCAATGGGTGGTCAGCACCGGCAGACCATAGGTATGGAACCAGGCCCGCACCAGGTGGTCGGACGCGGCCTTGCTGGCTGCATACGGGCTGTTTGGCGCACAGGCATCGTCTTCGGTGAAGGGAGCGTCGTCTGCCGACAGCGTGCCGAAGACTTCATCGGTGGAAACATGCAGGAAGCGGAATGCCGACCGCCCGGCCTCGTCCAGCGTCTGCCAGTACGCGCGCGCCGCCTCAAGCAGGGAAAAGGTGCCGACAATATTGGTGTCGACAAAGTCCGCCGGGCCATGGATCGAGCGATCGACATGGCTTTCGGCGGCGAAATGGATCACGGCCCGTGGACGATGTGTATCCAGCAACTGGCTGACCAGCGTCCGGTCGCCAATATCGCCGTGCACAAACTGGTGCCGCGAATCACCGTGCAGGCTGCGCAGCGTATCCAGGTTGCCGGCATAGGTGAGCTTGTCAAGATTGACCACCAGCTCGTCGCTTTGTGCCAGCCAGTCGAGCACAAAGTTCCCACCGATAAATCCGGCACCGCCCGTAACCAGAATGGTCATAATGTTCTGCTTGAATGAGATGCCGCTTTGATCGGAGCCCGGGCCGACAACTTGACCCGCCCGGCCATGAAAATCGCAAAAACCGCATTCTAGCGCAGCGCTCTCCCGGGCACGACAAAGCCGGCTTGCGCCGGCTTCGGACTGACTGGCGTCAACCGCCGGGCATCACTTCTCGACGAAGGCGCGCTCGATGGCGAAGTCGGCCGGATCACCCATGCGCGGCGATTCCTTGAAGCCCATGCCGGTCAGCATCACCGTCAGGTCGTGCAGCATGGCCGGGCTCCCGCAGATCAGCGCCCGGTCATTGGCCGGATCAAGTTGCGGCAGGCCGATGTCGGCGCACAGCTTGCCGGACGCCAGCAGGTCGGTCAGGCGGCCCTGATTGCGGTACGGTTCGCGGGTCACGGTCGGGTAGTAGATCAGCTTTTCGCGGACGATATCGCCAAAGTACTCGTTTTCCGGCAGTTCTCTGGTGATGTAGTCGTGATAGCCGAGCTCGCTGACCCAGCGCACGCCGTGGGTCAGGATGACTTTTTCGTAACGCTCGTAGACTTCCGGGTCCTTGATGATGGACATGAACGGGGCGAGCCCGGTCCCGGTCGACAGCAGATAGAGGTTCTTGCCCGGCAGCAGGTTGTCCTGCACCAGGGTGCCGGTCGGTTTCTTGCTGACCAGCACGGTGTCGCCGACCTGCAGATGCTGCAGCTTCGACGTCAGCGGGCCATCCTGTACCTTGATGCTGTAGAACTCGAGGTGCTCGTCATAATTCGAGCTGGCGATGCTGTAGGCACGCATCAGCGGCTTGCCGTTGACTTCGAGACCGATCATCACGAACTGGCCGTTGATGAAACGCAGTCCCTCGTCACGGGTGCAGGTGAAACTGAACAGGGTGTCGTTCCAGTGATGGACTGAGAGGACACGTTCGGCGGTCATGTTCGACATGGCAACTGGATACGGTGAGTGTCTGAGAATGCACGCATTGTACTGGCAGCGTAAAGCGCCGCCTACACAAAATACCGATAAGCAATATCAGGCGTGCCCATTAAAACAAAAGGAAATTATGGGGTTGCCGACCCATCCATATGGGATAAGGGCCGGCCCATGTCATTCATCATCCTGGGCTACCAGATGTAGAACAACAAGACCCACATCCCGAGAAACAGCCCGAGACCGGGCAGGATACAGGACAGTGCCAGCAGGCTGCGTCCCCTGCCCGCACCACGCCGGCGTGCCAGACGCCACAGCAGGCGCAGGCTCCACAGCGCGGCGGCCGACAGCAACGCCGCCCGCCACCACGGCAGGTTCGGGATATTCAGTCCCTCGTGTTTCAGCAAGGTCACGGTGGTCATCGACAGGCCGAGGAACACGCCGACCCCGGCCAGCGGAATCAGCCCCTGGGCCAGCTGGTCCAGCGTGCGTCGGCCGCGTCCCGGCAACCCGCGATCGGCCGCCCACAAGCCGGCCAGCAGCATGCTGCCGACCACCGCCGCCGTACCGAGGATAAAGCCCAGCACCAGCGAACCATCCAGCCAGCTGAAGCTGTCGTTGACTTCCGGGTAGTGCGTCAGCAACCACCACGGCGCACCGTCATCCAGCGGCCAGTAGATATCGCGGTTGATCAGCCAGGTAGCAATATCCTGCTTCAGCGCGACCAGCCACGGGCTGGACGACCAGGCAAACGCGCCGAGCGCAATGCCCATCATGCCGTAGACGATCAGCAGCGTCGGCCAGCGGCCGGAATCGGCTACCTCGACGATTTCCGCTTCCGGACTGCGCGGTGCCAGGGTCACCGCATCGCGATACCCGCTGCAGCGCCCGCACATGTGACAGTCGCCGGCGCCCTGCATATGGCCGATGGCGACCAGTGGCGCACAGTTGATCGGAATGACCTTGCGTCCGGGTTCGCGGAATTTCTCGTGATCGACCTTGAAATGCCACGGCGCCAGCCGCGCCAGCAGGTTGAACACGCCGTTGACCGGGCACAGATAGCGACACCAGACCCGCTTGCTGCTGCCATACAGCAGGCCAACGGCAACGGCGGCCACCGTCGACCCGCCCAGCACCAGCAGCACCGCCAGCGGATACTGGTATACGCTGACCAGTTGCCCATAGATGGTGGTCAGCGCAAACGCCACGAACGGCCAGCCGCCCCAGCGCATCCAGCGCGGAATCGGCCGGCGCAGGCCGCGTTCACTGGCCCACTCCGACAGCATGCCTTCGGGGCACAGCCAGCCGCACCAGGCGCGCCCGAACAGCGGCATGGACACCAGCACGAATGGCCACCACACGCCCCAGAACGCAAATTGCGCCAACACCGTCAGGTTGTTGAGCGCATGGTCGGTCTCGGTCGGCAGCGGCAGGAACGGCGGCACGACCAGCAGGGTCGCGTACACCAGCACGATCCCCCACTGCAGGCGCCGCAGCCAGTGTGCGTGGCCGCGCAGCCAGTCTCCTGCCTGCGCGGCGTAGGTAGCAACAGTCATGCTTTTGCCACGACCCCGGACTTTCCCGCCCGCTTCAGCAGCAGCGTGGTCACGACCCAGTAGCCGAGCCAGACCAGCAGCAGCGTCAGCGCCGGATGTGAACGATAGCCGGCGAAGTCGGCCAGGATCTTGCCGAGGCCATAGCTTTCGTCAAGCAGGCCGGAGCTGTCCCACAGCTGGTCGATGCCGGCCGGCAGGGTGCCCATGCCGATCAGACGATCGATACCGGCATTCAGCAGTGCGCCCGCCAGCAGCAGCAACAGGATTTCGGTAACGCGGAAGAACACCCGCCACGACAGCCAGCGACCGCCAAGCTGCAGTACGTAGAAAGTGGCCAGCGCGGCGACAAAGCCACCAATGCCGGCCAGCAGCAGGCTGGCATGGTTGTCGCTGCCGGCCACGGTGCCGTACAGGAACACCACCGTCTCGCTGCCTTCGCGCGCGACGGCGATCATCACCAGCACCAGCATGCCCCAGTAGTTGCGCTGCGCCGCCTGGGCGGACAGCCCCTGCTCCAGTTCCCGCTTCAGCGTGCGGCCGTGGCGCTTCATCCACACCACCATCTGCACCACCAGCGCCGCGGCGACCAGCGCCATGCCGGCCTGGAAGTATTCCTGCCCTTCGTCGCCCAGCCAGTCGGCCACGCCGAGCAGCATCAGCGCCAGCGCGCCGGACAGCGCCAGGCCGGCGGCCACGCCGCCCCACAGGAACGGCATGCCGCCGCGCCCCAGATGCGAGTTTGCCTTCAGCCATGCATAGAGAATGCCGACCACCAGCAGCGCTTCGACGCTTTCACGCCAGACGATAAATGCGACCTGTTCCATCCTGCTCTCACTTCACCACGATGACGCCACGCGCCTGCGGGTGGAAATCGTCAAAAAACGGGTATTCGCCCGGCGAGGCGCCCATCACCACCACCGACGACTTGACGCCGGGTGCCAGCACCTTTTCCTTGCGCAGCGGCAGGCTCTCGAATTCGGCCGGGGTCTTGCCGGTATTGATGACTTCGATGCGGAACTTGGTCTTGGCCGGCGCGACGATGCGTGTCGGCGTCAGCGTGCCGTCCTTCAGCTCGACGCGAAAAGTCGGCATGTCGTCGGCGAAGGCCAGACCGCCGAACATGAGCAGGCACAGGGCTGCAGGTAAACGCATGATCCATCCTCAAGCACTTGCGGCCCGGCGAAGCCGCCAGGCCGTTTTTCTGCGACAAGCGACGGCCAATGGCCGCCGCGCGCGTCTTAGTAGCCGCCCTTCTTGCCGGTACCGGCGTAGGCGAATTCATAATTGAGTTCGATCGGCTTGAACCACGGGCCCACGCCGGTTTCCTTGTCGACGTGACGACCGAAGTGAGCATGCTGGTTCGCGCTCGGCGGCAGGATGGTGTACTTGAGCTTGTACTTGCCAGCGCCTTCGAGCTTGATGTTGTCGCCGTAGTGCGGGCCGTCCGACGCAACCATCGGCATCAGGTCGCCCTTTTGCACCTTGGTGCTGCCGACCTTCTGCAGTTCGTACTTGACCACCAGGTACGGCATCCATTCGCCTTCGCCGAAACCGGTCGGATTGGCCTTGGCGGCGTGGATGTCAGCTTCGAGGTGGATGTCGCTCTTGGCGGCGTCCAGCATCATGCCGTCCGGGTCCATCTTCACCGGTTGCAGGTAAACGGCGGCGATCTCCATGCCGCCCTTGATGGTCGGCTTGCCGATCGGGTATTCCGCAGCACTGGCTTGCAGTGCGAGGGCAACGAGGCTGAGCCCCAGCAGCGCTTTCACTTTCATGTGACGTGTTCCTCAGAGGGGTGAAATGGGCGGATCATTAACGGGAAGTTAACGAAATGCGCGGATAAAGGATTGTACCCGCATTTCAATGAATGAGAAACAGTCGCAAATAGAGACAATGCTGAGGCGGATTATTTGCCTGAGACATCGCGATACAGCGCAGCGTACCGCTCGACCATATGCCGCGCAGTGAAATGCCCGAGATAGCGTTGCCGTGCGCGCGCGCCCATCGCGGCCGCCAGCGCCGGTTCATGCCACAGGCGGTCCAGCGCCTGGCGCAGGGCTTGTACATTGCCTGGTGGAACTACCAGGCCAGTCTCCCCATCCAGATTGATATAGCTGGTGCCGGTACCGATCTCACAGGACACAAGAGGCTTGCCGTGCATGGCGCCTTCGATCAGCGTCACGCCGAACGCCTCGGAACGCAGGTGTGACGGGAACACCACACCGAGGCAGAGCACCAGCAACGCGGCCTTGTCTTCATCCGGCAGCGGTCCGAGGAAATGCACGTTGTGCAGCCCCAGGCGCTGCGCCTGCGCGCGGAGTTCGGTCTCCATTGGTCCGCCCCCGACAATCGCAACCGGATAATCGCAGCCTGCCAGCGCGTCAAGCAGGATGTGCAGACCCTTGTAGTAACGGATGGCACCAACGAACAGGAAGAACTTTTCGCCCAGCCGTTGTCGCCATCCGGCCAGCCGGGCCGGATCTGGCACCGGCTGACTACCCTCGTCGACCCCGAGAGGAATCACTGCCACCCGGTCGGCAAAGCGCTGGAGCACCGGGCTGGTGACCAGGTAATTCGGCGAGGTGGCAACGATCCGGTCCACACTGGACAGGAAGCGGTTCATCAACGGTCGATACAGGTGCAGCAAGGTCTTCTGCTTGACGATGTCCGAGTGGTAGGTGACGACGCTCGGTTTCTTCATCCGCGTGGCGAAGTGAACGACGTCCATGAACGGCCACGGGAAATGGTAGTGAACGACATCGGCCTGACGTGCGAGTTCGGCAAACCGGCCGAACACCGCGGCGGAGAAGCCGGTCGAGGCAACATAGCAATCGAGCCTCGCGCGATGCACAACATGCCCAGCCACACGCTCGTCGCGCGCCGCGCCGCGCGGACTCAGGGACAGCACCTCGGCGTCAAGGCCGAATTCGCGCCCTCCTTCGGCAAGCTGATAGATGACCTGTTCGACCCCGCCAAAACTGTCGGGGTAATAGGTTTTGAAGAAGTGAAGAATTCTCAAATGGCGTCTCGCAATGGTGGAAAAGCACATCGCCCCCGCCAGAAAGATCGGGACCGGCCATCACGATACCATCCACCACCGCCAGTACCGGCGCTGGCAAATGACGAGGACGCCCCCATATACTTGCCTTACGCCGGGGAACCGGCCCTATGCTGGAAACCGATGAACCGCAGTACCGCCCAATGTCGCCAGTGGTTGGCGCACCACCTGCCCGAACCAGCGCTGGCCGCGTGGCGGGCTCTGCCGCGCGCGCAGCTGCGTGCGCGCATCCGCGAAACCGACAAGCAGCAGCACTTTTTCTGTAGCATGGGACTGGCATTGGTGCTGTCGTCAGTAGCCACGCCGGCCATTGGCCTGCCGGCGACGTTCCTGCTTGGTCTGGTCAAGGAAATCTGGGACGAGCGTTATGGCAGCGGATTTTGCTGGTACGACATGGCAGCCAACGCCATCGGCATAATGGCCGCCCTGCCGCTGATTCTGGTATAGCCGTTACAGCAGGCAGCGCCAGAGCACGTCGGAGAAATCTCCGCCGCCAATCAACTGGACTACTGCTTCGGAGGCATCGAGGCTGTTGTAGGTGGGCAGCGGAGCGGAAACGGCCTGCGTGGTGGGCTCCGGCGCGCCGAACAGCAGTTCCAGCGGCTCGGGGGCGGGGCTCAACGGCAGCGCCGATACCGGCAGGGCGTCGAAGGCCCCAGTCAGCTCCCTGGCATCATCAGTGGAAATCGAAGGCATGGGCGAGTCTCTGAAAGGTCGGAGCAGCGTAACAGGCTATCATACGCCGGCCTCACCATCGTGTTGCAACTATCCACCACGTGCACACCCGATGCCGACATGAAGAACACGCTCTTCAGCAAGCAGCCACACACATGAAAACCCTAATGGCATGAATTGTCACGCGGCCAATATTTAATACGCACATATCGATCGATGTCCTGCATGGCAGCGCAGGCCACGGGACAGTGAACGGCGACAACGGCATCGCTACAGCCAGCCATGCCTGCATCCCACTGCACGATCAGCCGCATAGCTGCGGTCACCTTCAAGGGCAATACTGTCACGAAAGGCAAGGAGACCATGAACAGCATCAAGCTCACGCCATTCGCATGAGCGTGAATCGCTCAATTACCACAGCCTCCCGCCACAACACGTGATCGCGCCATGGCGGGCATGCCTTCTCTTGCCTCAGAACGCTGCTTCCGCACTGAAATAGCGGTCAACCTCGATGATATCCGCCTCGCTGAGCTCGCCAGCTGCCGCTTTCAGACGCACGCGGCTGATCAGGTAGATGTACTTGGCCTCGGCCAGGTCGCGGCGCGACTGATAAAGTTGCTCCTGCGCATTGAGGATGTCGGCATTGGTGCGCAAACCGGCCTTGAATCCCATCAGCGTGGATTTCAGCGAGCGCTCACTGGACTTGACCGCCAGATCCAGCGCCCGCACCTTGCTGGCGCCAGTGGTAGTGCCCGTATACTGGCGAACCACCTCGGTGCGGATCTTGCTGATCGCCGCCTCCAGATCCTCTTTCGCCTTGTCCCGATTGGCGGCCGCCTGGCGGGTCAGTGCCGATGTATAGCCACCAGAGAACAGTGGAATATTGACCTGCACACCGATGCTTCTGCTGGTCGTCCGCTGGTTGACCGTCGTCACCGAATCACTGTCGGCCTTGGAGAACGAACCAACCAGATCCACAGTCGGATAGTGCCCGGCCTTGCTGCGATCAATTTCACGGTCAGATATTTCGACCGCCTTGCGCTGGGCACGGATTTCCGGGTTGTTGGCCAGTGCGCGTTCGGTCCACATGGCAGCCGAATCCTGCATCGTCGGCAGCACGAATGCATCGCCGCTGAGTACTGCCAGCGAGCGCGGCGTTTCGCCAATCAGTTCCTGCAGCGTCTTCAGCGAGACCTGCAGCCGGTCCTCGGCCTCAATGCGCTGGGCGTCGGCGATATCGCGCCGCGCAGTCGCTTCGTCCACGTCCGTTACCGTTCCGTCTCCGAGTTCGTACATGCGCTTGGCCGCCGCCAGCTGTTCGCTGATGGCCTTGAGCTTGGCCTCGGCCAGGTCGATCGAGTCGCGCGCCAGCAAGACGTCCATGTAAGCGCCTGACAGGCGCACAGCCAGATCCTGCAGTTTCTGGTCCAGCACCGCATCGCTGTATTCAGCGCGCGCATTACCCTGCCGGTACTCGGCCAGGCGCTGCATATTGAATAGTGGCTGGCTAAGCTGCACGCTGGCGCTCTTGCTCGTATAGTCAAGGTCCTCGGTGAACGTCCGGCCCAGGTAGGGCTGCTTGCGATCCCCGGTCACCTTGTACTTGTAGCCGCTGGCGCTGATCTGCGGCAGCAGGCCGGCGCGCCCGAGGTTGCGGTTTTCCTGTCCAGCCTCGTTTTCCTTCAACGCAGCACGCCAGGTCGGATCGCTCTCGCGCGCAGCGTGGTAGGCGTCAAACAGGCCGATCGCCTGGACGGCCGGTGCGGCGCAGGCTAGCGCCACAAAGGTGGCAATGAAAGTCCGTTTCACCGTCATTGCTCCTTGAACGCGCCATCGACGCGATCCAGCAAAGGTTTGATCAGGTAGTTGAGCATTGTGCGTTCGCCCGTTTTGACTACCACCGACGCCGGCATCCCCGGACGGATCTGGTTCTGGCCAAGCATGACCAGTCCCTTGTCGGTCACTTTTACCTGCACCAGGTAATACGGCATATTGGTACGTTCATCGACCAGGCGGTCAGCGGACACCGTGTCGACCACACCCGGAACATTCGGTGTCTTGGCATGGCTGAAGGCCGGGAACGACAGTTCGACCGGCAGCCCCGGATGCACCTTGTCGATCAGTTGCGGCGCCACCTGTGCCTCGACCACCATCGGCTCATTGCGCGGCACCACATCCATGATGTGGAAGCCCGGCTGGATAACCCCGCCAACGGTATGCACATTCAGCCCGACCACGATGCCGTCAATAGGCGACTTGATCTGCGTATTTTCGAATTCGTAGCGCAGTGCACTCAGGCGATCAGCCTGGGCATTGGCATCCTTCTGCACGTCAGTCAGCAACGACTGAACTTCTTTTTGATACTCCTGCCGGCGCTGGAGAATGCGGAGCTTGAGCTCAGCAATCTGGTTATGGGTGCGACCGATATTGGCCAGATCCTCCGCCAGCGAGCCGTTGATCTGCAGCGCATCGCGCTCCAGGCCCAGCATGCGGTTGCGCGGCACATAGCCTTCCCGGGCCATCTCGCGCACGCCCTTCAGTTCCTCGTTCAGAAAACCCAGTTGCTGCTGGCGGGACTTCCGGACCTGTTCCTGCCCATGCAGTTGCTCAAGCGCAGCAGCCAGGTTTTCTTCCAGAATGCGGATTTCGCTGTCCAGCGACGAACGTCGAGTCGTGAACAGGCGGGTCTGCAGCGCGATCGCTTCCTTCACCCGCAGGTCGTCCCCAAAACTTTTCAGCTCCGGTATCGGTTCCAGATTGGTCTTGCCATCACGCTCGGCCACCAGACGACTTTCCACCGCCTTGGCTGAAATGAACTGCGCCTCGGCCATACCCAGCTGTGAGCCAGACTGGGTCGGGTTCAGCTTGACCAATACCTGGTTTTTTTTCACCGCCTGGCCTTCGCGCACCAGAATCGCATCCACCGTGCCACCGGTCAGATGCTGGATGGTCTTGCGGTTACTGGCGACCTTGACCGACCCCGGTGAGGTCACCCCGGCATCGAGCGGTGCCAGCATGGCCCATAACATAAAGCCTCCAAAGCCCAGGATCAGCACACCCAGCCCCCAACGCACTGCACGATGAGAGTTGATATCCACGGGCGACGCTTCACCCTCGGATGCCGGGCGGGTCGCCTCGGCATCCATGATTTCAAATTTTTTCTTCAGACTTTTCATGGTCGTTTCGTTCAAGCGACATCAGTGGAAACGGGGGCCTGCTGCGGAGCAGGCACGGCCGGCTGCTGGGCCTGCATCAGAGCCTGCAGCACCTGGTCGCGTGGCCCGTACATCTGCATCGTGCCGTCGCGCAGTACCATCAGCTTGTCGACAGCGTTGATGATGCTGGTGCGGTGAGTAATCAGCACCACGGTCTTGCCGCGCTGCTTCATGCCTAGAACGGCCCGAACAAGCGCGGCCTCGCCCATGTCGTCAAGATTGGAGTTCGGTTCGTCGAGCACGATCAGGGCCGGCTCGCCATACAGGGCGCGGGCCAGACCGATACGCTGCTTCTGCCCGCCTGACAGCAGGCTGCCGTCAGCACCGAGCCGGGTATCGTAACCCTGCGGAAAACGCAGGATCATGTCGTGCACACCGGCCAGTTGTGCCGCAGCAATGACCATACCGCTGTCGATTTCGCCAAAACGCGCGATATTCTCGGCAATCGTGCCCTCGAACAGTTCGATATCCTGCGGCAGGTAGCCGATGTGAGGCCCCAGTTCGTCCTTGTTCCACAGAAAAATGTCGGCGCCGTCGAGCCGGACCTTGCCTGACTGGGCCGGCCAGACGCCCACCAGCAGACGGGCCAGCGTCGACTTGCCGGAAGCCGACGGGCCGACAATACCGACCACGTCTCCCGGATTCATCGCAAAACCCAACCCGCGCAGAACCGGTGCCTGAGCGCCCGGAGGCGCGGCAATCACATTTTCCACCACCACCTGCCCTTGCGGCACCGGCAGGCTCATCGAGCTGCCGCGTGGCGGGTGCTCGGTCAACAGCTCGTCCAGCCGCGCATAGGCGGCACGGGCACCGATCAGTTGCTTCCAGGTACCAATGGCCAGTTCGACCGGCTGCAGCGCGCGCCCCATCAGGATCGAGCAGGCAATCATCATCCCCGGGGTCAGCTTGCCTTCGATCACCAGCAGTGCACCGGCGCCCAGGATCAGTGATTGCAGCGAAATACGGATGAATTTGGTGATGGTGTTGATCTTGGCCGCCCGGTCCGAAGCCAGCGTCTGCATCGCGAGGATGCGGCTGTGATGAACGAACCATTTGCCTCGGATTGCAGGCAGCATGCCCATCGCTTCGATCACCTCGGCATTGCGCAGATTGTTGTTGGCGAAAGCACCAGAGGCAATCGATGCCTGATTGGCCTCGGCCAGCGGCTTGCGCGTGGCGACCTCGGTCACCCAGGCGAGGCAAAACAGCACCACGGCGCCAAACAGCACGATCAGGCCTAGCATCGGGTGGAACATGAAGCACACAGCCAGATAAATCGGTGTCCACGGCGCATCGAAGAAGGCGAACAGGCCATTGCCGGTCAGGAACTGGCGCACGCTGGTCAGGTCATGGATAGTCTGCCCAGGGTTGCCGCCGGCGCGGCGCAGGTTCTTCTCGAATGCAGCAGTGAATACCCGGTTATTGAGCCGCATATCCAACTGATTGCCAACGCGGATCAGCACCGCTGAACGTGTGTATTCAAGTGCCTCCATCAGCGCGAACAACCCCAGCGTCATCAGTGTCAGCATCAGCAGCGTGGTTTCGTTCTGGCTGGCCAGCACCCGGTCGTACACCTGCAGCATGTAGATCGACGGCATCAGCATCAGCAGGTTGATGACGAAGCTGAACGCGCCCAGCGCATAGAAAGTCCGGCGAAAGTCGTAAAGCACCGCACCCAGTTCAGTGCGCTTTGACAACAACGATTTCATCATGTTTGGAACTCGGTTAGACAGAAAATCCGGTCACCCGACAACAGGCCGGAGCCGGACTGCATGACAGGAACACATGCCGAAAAGGAAAAGCACGAAAGGTATGAAGGTGTCCGGAGAGCGGTCAGGTCATGCTGCCATTTCCACCCGAAGCGCTCGCACCGGCATGCCATGAGCCAGTGCCTCAAGCACATCAGGCTGACGCACAATGTACTTGCCGCCCCCCTTCTCCAGCACGCCGCGCCGGAGCAGGTCACTGAGCGTCCGCGACACCGATTCCCGGCTGGTATTGATCATGTTGGCGACATCCTGCTGACTCGGCATGGTCTCGATAACCTGAACGCCGCCAGCCTGTGGCTGGCGCAGCATGCACAGAAAACCGTAAACCCGCTGCGGGGCATTGGGCATGCCAAGCAAAACGCGGAACGCATTCGACTGCCGCAGCATCCGGGTCAGGTGCCGGAGCATCAGCTCGGCCACCGCCGGCACCTGGCAGAACAACTCGCGCGCCTGCTCGCCCGGCAACACGCCAACTCGCGATGGCTTCAGCGCCACCACCGCCACGGATGGCGGCAGTGCATCAATCACGCCAAGCTCGCCAAAAAAGCCTCCGGGCACCACGGTGCCGAGGCTGAAATCGCGTCCGTCCTCAAGCCGGCCAAGCACCTGCAACTGCCCGTGCAGCAAAAAGTACAACTCGTCACGGACTGGGGCCTGGCCAACAATGACCTCGCCTTTGGAGAAGGCACGTATCGCCACCCACTTCAGCAGGCGCTCCAGCTCAACGTCCGACAGCACGGCAAACAGCGGCACCTGTTGCAGCATGGACGGGCCGGCGCGCAAATCTCCGCACTTGCTCACGCCTCCCGGCATGTGCACTCCGCTGACAGCATGGGTTTTCGACCCTTTCTCGATGATCATCAAATCTGAAAATGTGATATTCGTCACATTTTATCGGAGATTGCCCCCCCCTGCACACTTAAATTATGCGTTGTTCGGGAATCCCATATTCCTGATTATGCTTTTGTCACCACACGCATATGCACATTGCGGCAACAGCCGGACCGGCACAGACAAAGCCCCCCCGATGCCGGGTGGCATCCGGGGGGGCATTCACGAGGGGAAGAGATTGGCAGCTTTTCGCGCGCGTCAGCAATCAGGCAGAAAACGGCACATACCAGACCCCGCCTGCAGTCTGCGAGGCGGTCAGGGAAATATTCTCCGCGCTATCGGCAAAACTCAGCAAGACCTGTGGCTGCGTCAGTGGATGACTGCTCATCTCGTTAATCCACCAGTCCATACCCGCCTGGTCCGGTGCACGGCCCAGAACATGCGCATAAACCAGGTTCAGGAATGTGGCATTATCAGCCGCTGCCCCGTACATGGTCTGGAACTCACCACTTGCCACGAAGCTGTTCGCCACATCACCGGCACTCAGGCCATGGTCCCGCTGCTGCAACCAGTAGCCCACCCCGGCTTCGTCCGGTCCACGATCAAATGCAGCCTGATACAGCCGAAACAGATCCGTTGCCGTATCGTCCAGCGCCAAGGCACGTGAATCTGTAAAGCTGACCCGCTCCACCGACGCCAGCGAATAAAATATCTGCTCTCCGTTGTTGTACAAGGTCGCGCCATCTGGTGCCACACGGGACAGGGAGTAACCATTACTGGCGCCGTCGGCTATCAGGGAATCGATGCCGCCACCGCCATCCACTGCGCAATACAGCCAGCCGGGCTTCTCCCCGGAGCTCGTCACGACGGGCAGCGCAGCTTCGAAAATGAAGTCCGCTGCCGCTGTGCCGGCATAGCTTCCCGAGGCGCCCCCCGTGTCATTGGCTGCAATCCAGCCCCGCAGCGTGTTGAGCATGGCAGTATCCAGCGCGGCAGCCCAGTCCTGCGTCGACACCACACCGATCACCAGGGGACCACTGGCAGAGTCGATCCAGACCGGCGAGCCACTGTCGCCGGAATGGATGCTCAGCAGGCTGGTATCCCACACGCTGTCGGACAGCCTGGTCACCCAGCCGGAACTCAACCCCTGGACATAGTGGTCCCAGTACATGCTGGCCAGTACGCTGTCGTAACCGGACTGTTTCACCGACAACGCGGAGCTGTAGCTGTCGTACTGATTGGACATGCCGAACCACGATCCGGTCTTGCCGGAAGTCGTCAGCAAGGCCACATCGCTGTGCACATCGGAGTAAGCGATCATGCCGTCGCCCTCTCCGACCCGGTAATAGTTGAAGTTACTGACCTTGTACGGCGTGCCTTCATCGGAGTAGCCATATCCGGCATAAGCCGTCACCTCGACAGCAGCGCCGAGTTCGGGCGCGTACACCATGTGCGATGCGGTCAGCACATCATTGGGACCGACGAATACCCCCGTGCCGAAGTAGGTCGAACCATCAGCATAACGCGACCGCACCAGGCAGATCATGTTGAGCGGAGAGCTGGGGGAAAGCTGGGGTATATCGGTCACAACACACTTCTCCAGGAGATTGCGGGGCCACCCATTACGCGGCGCACCGCAGCCCTGCCTGCCTGCCGCGGCAGGGCGATATGGACACCCCCAAGACGCTGCAAATTATATCCAACTAATGAATATTAATTGAGACAGAAAAATACCGACGTCAATTGTTAGGACAGCACTCCGCCTCAAGGCCGTGCAGTGGTCCCCTGCCAACCGCACCAGCGGCCCAGGTCCGGCCCCAGCAGCGAAATGACGCGCCCGGTATGACGGGCCCGCCCTTCCGCTGTCAGGTGGTAATCCGTATTGAAATACCAGTCGCGTGGGTACATGAAGTCATACGGATTGCCGACGTAAACCAGACCCTGCGCCCTCGCCTGCACCGGCAGAGATGCGTAGAACCGGTGCTCGACAGGATCGGTCCGGTAGGAAACATCGAACAGCAATGTCGGCGGCAACAGGATCAGGCAGGCGCCCCGCTGCTGCAGCCAGTTCCGATAAGCCACCAGGCGGCGCCAGGCCGTGGGGTCAGGCGGGTTGTCACGCCCGTATCGCCATGGACGCGTGGCAGCCAGTTCTGCCCGCTCCTGATCCGTCCGGTCGGCCGCCGCTGAATGAGTCTGATCACCGCGCACGTCTACATGGTGGCCGCCATACACTCCTTGCCCGACAGAACGGTCGGGCGGATTGCGCCAGCCCTTCCAGAGGCGCAGCGGCTCCACGTCAGCCAGAAAGCGCAGGCGCTCCCGCCACGGCAGTCCCGACCAGTAAGCGGGATCACGAGCCAGCACATAATCGATAACGATACTGTTCAACGCTTCCGCATTGCCAAACATCGGATACTCCAGAGGCATCAACACCACATCCCCGGGGCCGATCAGTGCCTTGGATGACTCAAGCACGTAAGGCAACAGCAGGCCGGCATTAACCGCACCATTGACGACAGGCAGCCCCCAGGCACGCTCGAGCCGGCCCGAATCCAGCCCGAACAGCGCATTCGAGCCCGATACCAGCACCAGTTTGCGTTGACCAGCTAGTGACTCGGCACGGGCCAGCTTGATCGCCCGCACCTCGGCCACCCAGCGGGATGACGGTGTCTGCCGGCCCAGTTGACCGGCAAACAGCACATACCACCCAAGCGAAAGCCCTGCCATCGCCATCGCCAATCCGGCCCAGAAGCGCACTTTTTCTCCGCCCGTCAGAAATTGAAATACAGGAAATCGCCCGTTGGCGCCGTCAGCAGCCATTTCAGCGCACACCACAGCAACACACCGCAGACAAGCCCCACCGCCAGGCCCGGCATGTGCGTTACAGACGCATTCGGTACGGGGTCGTAGCGCATGAAGCGGGCAGCATTCGGCAGCCCCCAGACAACGAGCAGCCCGGCCAGCAGCCACAGCCAGACAGCGGAAGGCGACAACGCGAGCATGGCCTCAACCACATCACCCTCAGGGAAAACGGGAAGCCAGGTTTGCAGCAGGGACAGGTATAAATGCCATGCGGTCGCCAGATCCGGCGCCCGGAACAACACCCAGGCCAGCGCCACCAGCAAGAATGTCATGCCGACCCCCAGCATCCGGGCTGCCGTGCCCCCCCTGGGAGAGGCAGGACGCGGCAGGTGGACGCTCACTGCGCGCCATGCATGGTTGAGCAACAGCAGCACGCCATGCATCACCCCCCACAGCACAAAGGTCCAGCCAGCTCCGTGCCAGACTCCGCCGAGCAGCATGGTCAACAACAAATTGCGATAGCGCCTTGCAGACCCTGCCCTTCCGCCGCCCAGCGGGATATACACGTAATCACGAAGAAAGGCTGACAACGTCATATGCCATCTACGCCAGAATTCAATAATTGAGTCTGCGAGATACGGCGACTGAAAATTGAGCGGCAGACGAAAGCCGAACAGCAGCCCCAACCCGATGGCCATGTCGGAGTAGCCGGAAAAATCGAAATACAGTTGCAGTGTGTAGGCAAGCATCCCGCTCCATGCGGCCTCCCCGGACACGGGACCCGCTGCCGCTGCGGCAAAGACCGGGCCGGCATAGTGGCCAAGGCTGTCAGCCAGCACGACCTTTTTGAACAGGCCGATGGCAAACAGGCCCAGCCCCGATTGCCAGATCCGATGATCATGCAACAGCGGATTGCCCGGTGATAGCTGAGTGATCAACGGCTGATGATGAACGATAGGTCCCGCGATCAACTGAGGGAAAAAGGTCACAAAAAACAGGTAATCGCGCAGCCGGTGCTGATGGACGAGTCCGCGCCTGCAATCGACGAGATAGGCGATCTTCTGAAAGGTGACGAAAGAAATTGCCAGCGGCAACACGTGGGCGGGCAGCGTCCAGTTTTGCCCGGTTACATCGGATAGTGTAATGCTCAGGAAGTGCGCATATTTGAAATAGCCGAGCGCAAGCAAATTGAAGGTGATCCCGACCGCCATCCAGTGTGCAGCTGCGGCATCCCGCCCCATGCGCCGCACGGACAGAATCCGGCCCCCGAGCAGGAAATTGATGGCCACCGAGCCCAGCAGTAGCGGCAGGTAACGCGGATCCCACCAGCTGTAGAAAACCAGGGAAGCCAGCACCAGCCAGCCAAGTGCCCATGTCAGATTTCGTCCAGCCAGCCAGCGCCAGGCCAGCCAGGCTAGCGGTAGAAACCCGAAGATGAACGTGAACGAACTAAACAGCATGCGGAAAGGCAACGGCGATAGGGAAACGGGATTCTACCGGGTCTTGTATCCGTATGCTGACCTCCTCCCGACTAACCGAGCGGTCTAAGCTGGAGATTTCCGGCTTCAAGATGGGCTAGCCGGAGCTCGCTGGGAGTCCGGTCGCCCGGTGAACTGTGCGGCCTGAATTCGTTGCAATCCTGCAACCAACGCTCGATCTTGTCACGCGCATCAGCCAGCGACAGAAACCAATGCACGTTCAGGCACCCATCACGCAGACTGCCGTTGAACGACTCGATGAAGGCATTATCCGTTGGTTTCCCGGGCCGCGAGAAGCCCAGCGTGATGCCTTGTTCGTACGCCCATTGATCCAGCGCCACCAAAATGAATTCACTGCCGCTGTCGACCTGAATCCGCTGTGGCGTACCGCGCAAGGCTTGCACATGCAGCATCGTCGCCACTACGTCCGCGGTTTTCAGGGCGAAATCCACCGTGACCGCCAGGCTTTCCCGGCTAAAATTATCCACTACAGTTAACGCCCGGATCTTTTGGCCGTTGGCCGTTGAACAGCTGATCGGCGACGAAATCCATGCTCCAGCACGCATTCACGTTGGAGACGGCCGGGCGCGCCTGGCGATGCGCAGCGGCCACGCGTCGTCTGGGGCGTTTGCGCCGCAGGTTCAGACCTTCCTCGCAGTAGATCCGGTAGGTCTTCTTGTGATTGATCAGCCAGCCCTCACGCCGCAGCAGGACATGGATGCGGCGCGCGCCGTAGCGAATGCGCGTAGCGGCAATCTCGCGGATCCTCTGCCCTTCCGCGCGATCGTCACGAGGGTGAGGGCAATAAAAACAAGTGCCTTGCCACAGTTGAACGACAGCGGTGGCGCGGCGAATGCTGACGCGGTACGCGTCGATCAGGAAGTTGGCCAACTCGCGTTTGCGAGCCGGCTTCACAGCTTTTTCTGGAAGACTTCCTGCAGCATCTGCTTGTCCAGGCTCAGGTCGGTCACCATGCGCTTGAGTCGGGCGTTCTCTTCTTCCAGCTGCTTCAAGCGGCGCAGCTCGCTGACGCCGAGGCCACCGTACTTCTTCTTCCAGTTGTAGAAGGTGGCCTCGGAGATGCCCATCTTGCGGCAGACCCCCGCGACCGTGGTGCCCGACTCCGCCTGGCGCAGCGCGAAGGCAATCTGCTCTTCCGTGAACTTCGATTTTTTCATGACAAATCTCCTGCCCGGATGGGCTCAAATTTGCCAGAAATCTCTACTTTTCACCGCTACGGTTTTTCGGGAGGAGGTCAATCCTGGCTCAGCCTCTGCTTCTGGCGACCGCTAAAAATGGGGGGATTACCACTATTGAATTCATACGGCCGATATGCTGACCGAAATGGCAACACCCCCCGGCAAGCCGGGGGGTGTTGCATTAACGCGTAAGCGTTACGACGGCGGTCTGACAAGAAGGTGACAGCTCGCCACTTGCCCAGTTAGGCAGCGTGGATGGCGTTGGTCAGGTCAACCGTACCGGCCAGCTTGATGACCAAGTCATCAGCAAGCCCAGCCGAGTCAGCGGTATTAACCGCACCGCTACCCACAACGTAGGTATCGCCACCAAACTGGAACCACTGTGCATGGTTGGCACCTGCGGCATTAACAGCAGTTTGAACCGTCAGCAGTGCAGCAGCAAAATCAGCCGGAGCCGTTGCGAAAGCAGCAGCCTTGGCAATACCGGCAGTAGCATCGGCGACGATCAGCGAGTCACCAACAGCAAAGTCGGCGATCGTCACGTGGCTGCCAGTCGAGCCGACATTAAAGGAGAACGCATCAGCACCAGCCCCACCGCTCAGTTTGATCGAGCCAGTGTTAGCAGCCAACGTCGACACCGTGATCAAGTCGTTACCGTCACCAGCATCAACAACGATCACATTGTTACCACCGGTGAGGGTGACATGGTCGTTGCCAGCGCCAGTGCTGACCGACACGTTGTTAAGCGAAGCGGCAACAACCACAGCGTCATTACCTGCCCCAGTGCTCAACGAGGTCAGCGCAGCAGCCGTCGTAACGGTCACATCGCCAGTGTAGGTGCTTGCGGCTAGAACTTGAGTAGCGCCATTCACCGTGCCCAGATTAGCAGCATGATCGCCAGTCAGGGTCACGGTCTGGAACGCACCGAGGCTGAACGCACTGTCCACACCGGTATTGTTCAGCAGCAAGTTGGAAACGTCATGGCCAGCGGTGGCATTGACGAGGCTCACGGTGTGACCGTTGGTACCATCGGTGTGCACCACGACGCTGTCACCCGACACGTCAGTCTTAGTGTTGCCCACGGTCAGCGCCAGGTTACCAGCGAGAGCCTTCTCTACGCCGACAGTCGTACCGCTATCGACCGAGACGGCAGCCGTAGTGACAGCCTTGTCAACCACCACCGAAGAGATCTTGGAGTTGGTCAGCACGCTGGCATCGAAGGCTGTAGCGGCAGCGCCACTCAGCTTCACGGCTTCAAAGTTGTAGAACTGCTTGCCGGTTGTGGCGTTCAGCGCAGCAGACAAATTTAGCGTATCGGTGCCGGCACCGGCATCGATCTTAGCATCGGTGGCCAGCGTAGCGCCGGCATAGGCAAACACATCGTTGCCAGCCGAGCCATTAGTGCTGGTGATAGCAGCAGCGTCATAGACTCTGCCACTAGCCAGCAGTGTGTCAAGATTGATCACACCTGCAGTTTCGCCACTAGCCGAGGACACGACACCAGCAGCGTTGGCAATACCAATCTGTACGCTGGCCACATTCGCGTTCACGCCGTTCAGCACGTCATGAAGGGTGCTAACGAACACCGGGGTACCATCAGCCAGCGAGGCAGCCGGCAGTTGGGCGCCGGTGGCAGCGGCCATCTGGCTTGCGAAGGAGGCAGAAACAGCTACCTTGTTGGCGATGATAGAAGCGTCGTCGCCCTGGGCGCCATTCACGACGGCCAGCAGGAACTGCGATACAGACACTTTGCCGGTAGCCAGTTCGTTGCTCCAGTAGGCCTTGCCGTCGGCATCGGCAGCGCGACCGAACAGGTTGGTGTAAACCTCATCGATGAATGCTTCACGCTTGTCAGCATACTGAATGGTGGCCGGGTACTTAACGATTTCGTACTGGGCGGCGGTTTCAGCTTGCTTGCTGTCGCCGAAAGCGCTGGCAATCGCAGCAACGTCGGCACCGGATTGGGTCCAGTAAGCCAGACCTGCCGGATCAGCGACGCGGCCGAAGTAAGCAATGTACAGTTGATGGATTTGGGTAGCAGTTGCTGCCATTGTGAAGCTCCTATCTAGATAGTTCGGTGCAATCGTGTCGCCGCCGGATTCCTGCAGCAGACCACCCTGTTGCAATCACTCTCGTCCTCGGCGGCCGGCGCCGGGTGGCTGGCTCGGCAGTGACAGGCCTTCTACAAGGTCTGCCGGACAAGGGTGTGAAACCAAGCGGTGTTGTAGAGACACTTGCGGGGACAATTCTACGAACGGGTTTGCCATGCTGACAAATCTGTCCATCGTTGTTGCTGCGGCGAGTATGACAGCTTTCTTGCCGGCAAAGCCAGCATCAATAAAAATTCATCTATCACCTCAATTCCGAATAAAAAAAACTCTTTCAAATTCATTGCATTAACTGACTTTTGATTTACATCAAACGACCGATTCGTCACAAATTTTCGTATTGACTTTTTTACGGGACCAAAAGTTTACGTTTTATCGGCTGCACTTTAACTGTATCATTTTTGCAACACCAACTCCGGATGCGTGCACCATTCAAGGAAAACGACCCGCTTCTGGCGAGCTGCAATGGCTCAAAATGCAGGCACTATCGGTTTTACCGACACATCAAAGTACGCATGATTAGGGAGGGAGAGCACTCCCGCCAACACAAAAATTCATTCGCCATTGAATATGGCAGGCCCATCATTAGTGGGCATCTAGCGATGACGGTGCGAGCCCGTCGATCAGCCGGCACAGCCGGGTCGACAACTGCGGCCACTGCCGGACCGCGCACCAGCGTGCAATGCGCTCGCACTCGGCCGTTCGCGCCACCGGTGTGGCCAGCCGCTCCAGCAGCAACGACAGGCCTGCCGCCAGTTGCTCGGGCCCGGTGCCCGGCAGACGGTTCACTGCCTCGCCCACATCATCGAAAATACTCAGCGGCGTGACCGCGACCGGCACACCGACCGACAGGCCGGTGCGCACGGCGGCACTCGACGATTCCTGGGTATGCTGATACGGATAGACGAGCAAATCGGCATGCTGAAGCCAGCTCAGGCTTTCGGTATCGGGCAGAAAATCGGTCAGGAAAGTCACTCGCCCCCCCAGCCGGTAATGGTCGATCAGCGCCTGGCAATCACGTGCTTCCTGCGCCGACTGCTCGACCGGGTAGCATGCGGTAACCAGTAACAAGTACAGATCGGACTGGCGCTCGGCAAGCATGGCAAATGCATGAATTAGCGCCTGTATGCCCTTGTGTGGCAACAGAAAGCCGTAACTGGCCAGCACGCGCTTGCCGGCCAGCACGGCCGGGCGTACAGCCGGTACGGGCGCCGCCCCCACGCCATGCGGGAACAGAACGACATTGCGTACATGACCGAAGGTCTTGAGCCGGTTCAGGTCATCCACGCCGTGAACGTACAATCGGTCGGCGGTGGCCAGCGCGGGAGCAATATCCGTCAGGGTCTTCAGTTCGGCACCATGATGGACGTCAGCCGTCGAGTGGAAGAACAGGTGCACACCGATCGCGCGTGCTTTCAGCCGCTCGACCAATCTGGCCAGCGCAGGCAGGCCGAAGAACGAGAAGTTGAACTGGATGACAACCGCCCCCAGACCCTGGGCAACGATAGTGTCATACAGCGCATCCAGGCTCCCGGCGGACTTGTCGGCAGCAGACCAACAGCGGTGGACGTTTGGCGCGTCCGGGCTCTCCACTTCGGCGTCGCGGTTGGCAAGCACGACCAGCCGGTCGGCCGGGATACGGCAGGCAAGACGTTCGGCATAGATGGCAATACCGCAGCGGCTGTGCCAGGTGCTGACCCAGCCGATTTTCGGTTCCGGGCGCAGCAGCGGTTGCGCCTCCAGTGCGGCCACTGCTGCGCGGGTCCGTTCAGCCACACCGCGCCAGGTATAGTCACGCTCGATTTTCAGGCGGGCGGCCGCCGTCCGGCGGGTCAGCCCAGCCGGGCTCGTCTGGTGCACTTCACGCAGCCTGGCGGTCAGATGCGCAAGGTCCGGCTCCGCCCAGACCGAATTCGACAGCCCGAGATGCGTCTGTGCCGGCGCGAAACGGTAATCGACCAGCCAGGCCGTTTCCTCGGTGCAAAAGTCAGTCTGCCCGCCCCAGTTGGTCGTGATGACCGGCAGATCGAACAGCATGGCTTCAGCCATCGGCATGCCCAGTCCTTCACCGCGTCCCGGCGCGACAAAGGCGTCGCAGCCTCGGTACAGCGCGTTCAGCTCGGCCTGCGGCAGATCGCGCTCGATCAGGACAACGTCCGGGTAGTCAGGATCGGCTGCCCGCAAACGTTCCAGCTGGCTGGCGACCGTGTTGTGCGGATTGGGGAAGGTCTTGATGATCAGGCTGACATCGTCCCCGGCACGGAATGCCTTGCCCCATGCGCGCAGCAGCACATCCACCCCCTTGCGCGGGAAACAGGACGACACGTGCAGGAAGCGGAAGCCGCGTCCCGGCACGCCAGTGCTGGCCACCGGCGCCGCGAGTATATGGTCGACGCCGGCCCCGACCACGGCGATCGGCGTGCTTACGCCATTGTCGCGCAGAATTTTTTCCACTTCCCGCGACAGCACGGTGATCAGGTCGAGATCATGGTTGAAGCGGGCCGCATGGTCGGCCGGAAACGCGCTTTCTTCCCACCCATAGCAGTGGAAGGCATTGACCCGCCCCCTCATCCGGTTCGTACGCGGCGGGTAGCAGAAACGCAGTACGGTATCCAGTTGCGGGTGTGACGCGCTGAGCTGCGACAGTGCAGCAATGTCGGGATGAGCGGCCAGAAAGCCGGCATCCGGCGCAAAATCCCCACCACCCTCGGTCGAAAACAATGCAACGTTCTCGCCGAGATCACGCAGTGCGCGCGCGAGTTCACGGTTGACGATGGCCAGGCTGTAATCACTATCGAACGGGCCTTCGACCTGCCAGGCCAGCAGGTCGTTACGCGGCATGTCGACCGGCGCCAGCGGCACCCCGATATCCAGCGAGCCAAGGTAATCGGCCAGTTGCCGGCGGACGACGTCGGCGCGGAAGCGTTCGAGATTGCGCCGCTGCGCGGCGATGATACGGCGGCGCAGCGCCGGCTGGCTGGAAATCAGGTTCAGCAGCGCACCGATCCGGCGCGGGTCCTTGCTGTCCAGCAGCAGGCCGCCCTCACCCAGCGTATTGCCGATATTGCTGCTGTTGTAGGCTACCACCGGGACGTCGTGCAGCATGGCCTCGATCAGCGGCATGCCGAAGCCTTCGTGCTCACTCATGGACACGAACACGTCGGCGGCACGGTAGTAGCCGATCAGGGCGTCAGCCGGCACCTTGCCCGGCATGTCGATATAATCGCCGAGTCCGAGCTCGGCGATCCGTGCATCCAGTCGCGCGCGGTAGTCCTCGCTGGTCGTGCCACCAACGATCATCAGCCGCGCCGGACGATCAATGAAGTGCAGCAGCTCGGCAAAAGCTTCCAGCAGGTCGAGCTGGCCCTTGTTCTCGCAGATGCGTCCGATAAACAGCACGTTGAATGTGTCGGCGTGCCGGGCTTCGATACGCACATCGCAGGGTGCCGCCAGTACCCGGTCAATATCGACCAGCATAGGAATGGTGACCGCATTGCCGTATCCGCTGTCGCGCAGCTCATCGGAATTGAAGTCCGAATCCCCGATGGCACCGATGCACTGCGGCGCCCAGTCGCGCAACTGCTGTCGGCCGAGGGTGCAGTAGCGGTGCAGATAGCTGCCCTCCGGGAAGAATTCCGCCGGGGTGATGTTATGGTAAACGAGGATTTTCGGCTCAGTGCGCGCCTCGATCCAGGCCGCATCGTCATGGCCGAGACTGTGATGGACGAGCAGCGCCTGGCGGTCCTCGCCGACCGGATAGTCGCGGAACGAGCGGAGATCGTGTTTGAGGGCGTCATGGACGGTAACGCAGTAGATTTCCGACCGGAATCCGAGGGAACGCAACAGCTTGCGGGTGAACAACAAGCCATTGGTCACCCCGTCGCCGGGTGCACAGCTGTGGCTGAACTGGTGGATGGCGTCAATCTGCATGTCGTTTCCAGGCGATAAGCGCGTAGTCCTGTGGACCGTACATCAGGTGGTTGAAACGCTGGGCCAGCTCACTGCTGCCGTCCTTGACATGCCATTCGGCATCAACCGGGTGCAGGCGGCGGATCTCGGTACGTGCGTAGCCGCGATGCTGAGCGAGGAATTCGAGCACCAGCGGGGGAATGGGGTTCAGATGGGTCGAGTCGTTGTAGAACGAGCAAGAACCCACAATCACGTTTTCGGGGTTTGGCGTTTCGAAAATCACCAGTCCGTCCGGGCGCAATGCGCGCAGCGCAGCGTCGAACAGCTGCAACAGCACCTCAAACGGGATGTGTTCAATGAGATGAAAACCGGTCACCGCGCCCAGGCTGCCGGCAGGCAGGCTGTTCAGGTAGGAGATCGCATCGCCATGAGTGACGTCCAGCCCGTGCTGCCGGCATTGCTCGGCCATCCGTTGGTTGAGATCGATGCCCCGGCAGGCAATGCCGTTCTCGGTCAGCAGCTCCAGCCACTCGCCCCGGCCACAACCGATGTCGAGCACGCTCCAGTCAGCCTGGCCACCGGCGCGCTCGCGCAAGACCGGCAGGTACACGGTCTGCCGGGCCTTGATCTCCTCGCGGCTGCCGCGGAAAGCGTCCTCGAAAGCCACATAGTAGCTGTCAAGCAGTGCCGTCTCGACAGTGTCGCGCGGCAAAGGAGCAGCGCATTCATCGGCCCCGCGCAGCAGCAGTTGCTCGGCTTCACGCAATTGCTGCTGGAGAGATGCAATGCGGTTTTCCTGCGTGCAACGCCAGGCCCGCTGCTGCCGCTCCATGTTCAGCAGCGCGGCGGACATGTCATTGTTCGCGTCCTGCAGGCTCTGCAGGTGCGCCTGAGACGAACGAATGGCTTCAGTATGCTGCCGGAACAGATCGTCATGCACCTGCAGCTTGCCCAGTGTGATGTCGCGGAAGCGTGGCAACTGCAGCAGCACGAAGGTCCAGCGCGCTGCTCGGCCGACCAGCGGCAACATTCGCACGCGTTCGCGGAAAGGCAGCCCATGCAGGGTCAGGGCCTGCATCGTGCGCCGTGTGGCACGCACGATGCGCACCAGCAGTGGATAACGTTGCAGACGCTGGCGCAGCGACGGTTTTCCGACGGACGCCACCGCCAGTGGTGTGGCCTGCATCAGGCTGTCACGACGACGTGTCTGTATATCGCGGGACAGCCGGGCTTCCAGCACCTGCAGGTCAATTTCCGGGTTATTGTCTTGCAGCATGGCTCAGTTTCGGGGGCTAAGGTGAGGCTCGATGACCAGAGGGCTGGTGCCGATGAACTCGGGGTGTGACCCCCGAACCACTTCGAACACCAGGCATTTTTCCCACCAGTCGTAGCTGTCCTGCAAGTGGGTCGCATGGCTGTGCAACGCCAGTGTCACACTGTAACTACCGACGCCGAGGGCAAGCGACGGGATGTTCAGCACCAGTTCCTGCTCATGACCCGGCTGCGTTCCCAGGGGCTCGGAATAGCCAAGGTGCCAAGTGTTGGTGCCGAAGATGTCATTGCCGAGGCGATCCTTGATCAGGATGCCAAACGTCAGGTCGGCCAGTTGCTCGTGAACCTGATAGCGCACGCGCAGTTGTGCCGCCTCGCCGACGCGGAAAATCTGGCGTTCCTCGTCGCCATGCTGCAGTACGACACCGTTGATCTCCGCCTTGCGGTTGCCCGAACGCAGATGCAGAGGCGTCTCGCGCGCATTCGCGCGGTGATGGTCTGCCTCGCGCTCGGCGATCAGCGCGTTGTAGTGGTCAAGCACGATATCCGGCTTGTCGTCAAGAACAATGCGGCCACCATTCAGCAGAATGGCACGATCACACAAGCTCTTGACAGCCCCCGGGTCGTGGGAGACGAACAGCAGTGTCGTGCCTTGTTCGCGAAAAGCGCGAATTCGGCCGAAACACTTGTGTTGAAAATAAACATCCCCGACTGCCAGCGCCTCATCGACAATCAGGATATCGGGCCGAAACGCTGTCGCAACGCTGAACGCCAGCCGCACTTGCATGCCACTGGAATATGTGCGAACAGGACGGTCGAAATAATCGCCAATTTCGGCAAACGCCTCGATCCCGGCCAGCGCACCGTCGATCTGGCCGCTGGTCCGTCCCATCAACTGGCCGGTCATGTAGACATTCTGACGACCGGTGAAATCCGGGTGAAATCCCATTCCCAGTTCCAGCAATGCCGATAGCTGGCCATTGACCCGGACCTGACCAGCAGTGGGAAAGGACGTCCCAGTCAGCAGTTTGAGCAGGGTGCTCTTGCCGGCACCATTCTGGCCCACAATGCCGACCGACTCGCCGGCCGCCACACTGAAGCTCAGGCCATGAAGCACCCAGCTCAGCCGGTGGCGCGGCTGCCCGCGCGGGGACAGCCATTCGCGCAGTCGGCTCCATTTGCCCGGGTAGTTCTTGTAGGCCTTGCTGAGTCCGTTGACTTCGATCACCGGATTCATAGTTCATCCACCATTTCACGTTGATGGCGACGGTAAACCCACAGGCCGATCACCAGGGAAAACGAGGTCCAGATCGCTGCAGATAGCAGACCATCGAGCGGCGGTATGCGCTGCTCCACGAAAATGGTCTGGTAGAAGTTGAAGACGCCGACCAGCGGGTTCAGCATGATCCAGCGGTGCGTCCACACTGGCAGCACAGAAATCGGGTAGATGATCGGAGTCAACCAGAAGCCGAACTGCAACACGGCACCGACCAGTTGGCCCACGTCGCGGAAAAACACGTTCAGCGTCGCGCACAGAAGGCCCAGCCCCAGCGCCAGCAGCGTCTGCAGCACAATGACCGGCAGGATGGCCAGAATCACCCACCCTGGAAAATGACCGATCAGCAGCAAAAACACCAGGAAAAGACTGAAAATCACCGCAAAATTGAACGAGGTGATCAGAACAGTGATGACAGGCAAGCAGATGTTCGGGAAACTGCTCTTCTTCATCAGGTTGGCATTGTCGATAAAGATCGTCTGACAGCGCAGCAGGGTTTCGGAAAAATACAGCCACGGCAGCAGACCCGCGCACAGGTGGATGCTATAGGCGAAGTCGCCCCCCACGCCGGGTAGCCGGCTGTGCATGACTTTGGAGAAAATCAGTGTGTAGACGAGGATCATCATCAGCGGCTGGATGACAATCCAGGTCGCGCCGAGCAGGGTCCCCAGATAACGCGCGTGGATATCCCGCTTGACGCTGCCAAGCACGAAGCCTCGAAATTGCCAGAGGGAATGGATCAGTTTCATTCGGTCCTCTGCCCGCGATAGTCGACCGCGGACAGTTTCAGGGGAGAAGCGGTACGGAAAAGCCGCCGAGAGGGCGGAGCAGGCGGGGGAACCCCGCCCGATGCGCGACGTTTATTCTTTCCCGACACGGCGCAGGTCGGCCTCGACCATCATGGTGATCAGTTGTTCGAGCGAGGTCTTCGGCGTCCAGCCCAGTTTGGCGCGCGCCTTGTCCGGGTTGCCGAGCAGCACGTCCACCTCGGCCGGGCGGAAGAAAGCCGGGTCGATGACGATATGGTCGTCGGGGTTCAGCCCCACATGGCGGAAAGCAATTTCGCACATCGTGCGCACGGTGGTCGTCACACCGGTGGCAACGACGTAATCGTCCGGTGTGTCCTGTTGCAGCATCAGCCACATGGCTTCAACATAATCTCCGGCAAAACCCCAGTCGCGCCTGGCGTCGATATTACCGAGGCGCAGTTCCTTCTGCTTGCCGAACTTGATGCGCGCGACGGCGTCAGTCACCTTTCGCGTCACGAATTCGATGCCGCGCAGCGGCGACTCGTGGTTGAACAGGATGCCGCTGGAGGCATGGAGCTTGAAGCTCTCGCGGTAGTTGACGGTGATCCAGTGACCATACAGCTTGGCCACGCCATACGGGCTGCGCGGGTAGAACGGCGTCGTCTCGCTCTGCCGCTCGGCCTGGATCAAACCGAACATTTCGCTGGTCGATGCCTGGTAGAACCGCGCGTCCGGCTTGACCAGGCGGATCGCTTCGAGCAGTCGCGTCACACCGAGCGCATCGATGTCGGCGGTGACCAGCGGCTGGTTCCACGAGGTGCCGACGAAGCTCTGTGCACCAAGGTTGTAGATTTCGTCCGGCTGACTCTGCTGGACGGCGCGGATCAGCGACGCAGCATCGGCCAGATCGGCCTCAATGAACCGGATTTCTTCGCGAATGCCCAGCTCGTCCAGCCGCCAGACTGTCGGCGTACTGCGGCGGGCAATGATCCCGTAGACTTCGTAACCCTTGTTCAACAGAAGTTGCGCCAGGTAGGCGCCATCCTGGCCGGTCAGACCAGTGATGAGTGCTCGTTTGCTCATATTCGACTCGCGGTAGACACCCGCGTCCTTTGGCTTGGCTTGCTGAAACCCGGCACGGTGATCCTCACGCGGAGGGCGCACTTCGGGCACAATACCCCGGCCATCAACCAGAGACCGGAGTAAAAAATGCGGTTAATGATAACGGGAGGTCGGGGTTTTGTCGCCGGTCATGTAGTCAGGCAACTGCAGGCCGGCCGTAGCGCCGACTGGCTGGCCCTGCCTTCTGTGGTCGATGTGCTGGACAATCGGGCACTGGAGGCGGAAATCCGCCGACTGGCCCCGGACGCCGTGCTGCACCTGGCCGCCCAGAGCAATGTCGCGGCCTCTTTCGAGGATCCCGCCGCCACGTTCCGGGTCAATTACCACGGGACAGAAGCGTTGCTCAATGCTCTCGATGCCTGCGGATTCGACGGCGCCCTGCTGTTCGTCGGTTCGGGCGACATGTATGGCCTGGTCGACCCGGCCGCATTCCCGATCACCGAGGACACGCCGTTACATCCGCGCAACCCGTACGCAGTCAGCAAGGTTGCCGCCGAGGCGCTGTGCTTCCAGCGCGCCATCAGCAGCCGCTACCGGATCATGATGGCGCGACCGTTTAATCATGTTGGCGCTGGCCAGAGCACCGGTTTCGCGCTGCCGTCTTTTGCTTCACAACTGGCCGCGATCGCCCGCGGAGAGCTGGCGCCGGTGCTGGAGGTCGGGGACATCGACGTGACACGGGATTTCACCGATGTGGCCGATGTGGCCGAGGCCTATCTGGACCTGCTAGCGCACGGCGTGCGCGGAGGCATCTACAACATCTGCTCGGGTCGCGAATACCGGGTGCGCGACCTGCTAGACCGTCTGATCGCCATTGCCGGTGTCACGGTAGAGGTCCGTCAGGACCCGGCGCGTCTGCGCCCGGCCGAACAGCGCCGGGTTGTCGCCAGTCATGCGCGGCTGAGCAACGCAACCGGCTGGCAACCGCGAACGCCGATAGAGGATTCCCTGCGCGCTATCTACTCCAGCTTCGCGAGGTTCACCACGGACAGCGGCGGTACGCATTCCGTGTCTCGCTGACACAGCGCGCCCAGGTATAGGTCGCCGCGCGCGCGCGCGCCGCAGCCACAAGACGTGCGCGCAGCGGCGCATCGGTCAGCAATCGTTCGAGCGCGACGCTCATGGCCGTCACATCAAGCGCGTCAACCAGTAGTGCGCCGTCGCCTGCCACCTCGGGCAGAGAACCACGGTCGGATGCCAATGCAGGAATGCCGGACGCCATCGCCTCCAGCAGTGGCAGACCGAAACCCTCGTACAGCGAGGGCAGCGCAAACGCCCGGGCCCCCGCGTACAGGGCCGGCAGGTCATCTTCGGCCACATAGCCGAGTCGCCGGACGCGGCCGGAGGCCTCGGCGGCCTGCAGCCGTTCGAGCAGACGAGCATTGCTCCAGCCTCGCCCGCCGGCCAGCACCAGCGGCCAGGCGCTCTGCAGCGACACCGGCAGGCGCTCATGGGCGTCCAGCAGACGTTCCAGATTCTTGCGTGGCTCCAGGGTAGCCACCGACAGCAGATATCCGCCCGACGCCAGCCGGTATCGCGCAAGCACCGGATCCAGATCGGCAGCCTCACGCGGATGGAACTCCGGCTCCACACCAAGCGGAATCGCAGTGACCTTGTCCGGGGCGACACCATAGGTGGCGATCACTTCCTGCCGTACCGACTCCGCATCCGTGATCAGACCGACCGCCTGCTCGATCCGGCTCGGCAGGCATTCGTTCATCCAGCGCACTCGCTCGGGAGGGTGGCACTCCGGGTAATGGCAGTAGGACAGATCGTGCAGCGTGATCAGCGTGCGCCCCGGATAATCGAGTCCCAGATAGTTCGGCGTGTGGAGCAGGTAGCCCTGCTCGGCCCGGCGCGCCAGCAAGGTACGGCTCTGCATGCCGACCCACTGCAGATAGGCGCGCCGCAGTATCGGGCGAAACGGCAGTCTCGCAGCGATCCGGGCCACGCGTCCGGCCGAACCGGAAGCCAGCCCGCGCTCCATCTGCCCAAGGCTGACCGGATGGCCTCCACGCAGCAACTGGAGCGCCTCCGCATCCAACTCGGCCGACAGGCCGCGTGCCAGCATCAGCGCATAGCGACCGATACCAGTCAGCGGCTGGCGCACGGCATCCACGTCGAGCAGCACGTGATCGGTCGCCGCCGGCACAGTCAGGCGGCGCAGCAGCGCGTCATCCATGCCCATTCAGCAGCGACCGTAGTTGTCCTGAAAGCGGACAATGTCGTCTTCTCCCAGGTATTCGCCGCTCTGCACCTCAATCAGTACCAGATCGATCGAGCCGGGGTTTACCAGCCGGTGCTGGTGACCGGCGGGAATATAGGTCGACTCGTTGGTCGACACGAAAATTTCCTTGTCCCCATTGACCACCCGCGCCGCGCCGCGCACGACGATCCAGTGTTCACTGCGATGATGGTGCATCTGCAGGCTGAGACTGGCCCCCGGCTTGACCACGATGCGTTTGATCTTGAAATGGTCACCTTCTTCCAGCACGGTGTAAGTGCCCCATGGGCGGTGGACTGTGCGGTGGAGCTTGTAGGCCTCATGCCCCTGCTCCTTAAGGCCCGCATAGATCCGCTTGACGTCCTGAACACGGTCCTTGCTAGCCACCAGCAACGCATCCGAAGTGTCGATGATGACCAGATTGTCGATGCCGACAGCACCAACCAGCCGCTCCTCGCTCTTGATGTAGCAGTTGCTGACATCATGAAGCATGACTTCGCTTTCGATACAGTTACCGTCCTCGTCCGGCGGAACGAGGGCGCCCAGCGCAGTCCAAGAACCGATGTCACTCCAGCCGATATCGCATGGCACCACGGCCACTCGCGACGATTTTTCCATCAGCGCATAGTCGATGGAGATATCGGGCACGACGGCAAAACGCTCGGCGTCGAGTTCAAGCTGCAGCACGTCCTGTCCTCCCACCTGCTGCGAGGCGGCCAGGCAGTGCTCGACCGCCTGAATGACCTCGGGGCTGTGCGCGTTCATCTCGTCGATCAGCGTGCCGGTCCGGAAGCAGAACATGCCCGAATTCCACAGAAAACGGCCCGAGGCCAGATAGTCGCGAGCGGTGTCCTGAGAAGGCTTTTCGACAAAACGCAGCACGCGGTGACCATCAGCCTCGATATAGCCGTATCCGGTTTCCGGGCTGTCCGGGTGGATGCCGAACGTTACCAGCATGCCATCTGCAGCCAGCTCGACTGCGCGCGCCACCGCAGTTGCAAATGCTTTCTGGTTGGCGATCAGGTGATCGGCTGCAAGCACCAGCAGCACTGCATCGTCACCATGGCGCTGGCGGACCTGCAGGGCCGCGCAGGCGACTGCGGCAGCGGTATTGCGCCCGAACGGCTCCAGCATGAATGACGCAGGCAGTTTCCGCGAATTGACTTCGCGCAGCTCGTCCTTGGTCTTGAAGAACAGATCGCGGTTGGTCACCGTCAGGATTTCTGTCACATCCGGCAATTTGAAACTGCGGAGAAATGCCTTCTGCAGCAGGCTTTTTCCGTCAGCCAGCCGGATGAACGGTTTCGGATGCTGTTCGCGCGAGACGGGCCACAGCCGCGAGCCGGCGCCGCCGCACAGAATGGTCGGGATCAAGGTAGGCATTCTGTTCCAATGGAATCGAAGATCAAAAGTTTGAAAGGTTCTGCTCGCGATTATGAACGTTTTCCCGGCGCAGGCGAAACGGACTGTTATCGCCGATCAATGGATATTCACCGCCGGCATTTTATTGACAAATAAAAATGCCAATATATTTACACCCGGAATATAAGATCTATACGGATAAAATCCGGCGCTGAGCGGTCTACTCCACCGTCACGCTCTTCGCCAGATTGCGCGGTTTGTCGACGTCGGTGCCCTTGGCCAGCGCCACGTGATAGGCCAGCAGTTGCACCGGAATGGTGTGCACGATCGGCGACAGGATGCCGACATGGCGCGGGGTACGGATCACGTGCACGCAGTCGGAATCGCTGAACTGGCTGTCCAGGTCGGCAAACACGAACAGCTCGCCGCCGCGCGCGCGCACTTCCTGCATGTTGGATTTCACCTTTTCCAGCAGCGTATCCTTCGGCGCGATGACCACCACCGGCATGTCGCTGTCGACCAGCGCCAGCGGACCGTGCTTGAGCTCGCCGGCAGGGTAGGCCTCGGCGTGGATATAGGTGATTTCCTTCAGCTTCAGCGCGCCTTCCAGCGCGATCGGGTAATGCACGCCGCGACCGAGGAACAGCGCATGCTGCTTCGACGCAAATGCCTGCGCCCAGCTGCTGATCTGCGGTTCCAGGTTCAGCGCATGCTGGACCGAGCCCGGCAGGTAGCGCAGCGCTTCCAGATAACCGGCTTCAGCCTCGGCATCGACTCGTCCGCGCTGCTTGCCCAGCGTGATCGCCAGCGTGAACAGCGCCACCAGTTGCGTGGTGAACGCCTTGGTCGAGGCGACGCCAATTTCGGCACCGGCGCGGGTGTAGAACACCAGGTCACTGGCACGCGGAATCGCGCTCTCGCTGACGTTGCAGATCGACAGCGCGGTACGGTGACCGAGCTCGCGGGCGCGCTTCAGCGCTTCCATGGTGTCCAGCGTTTCGCCGGACTGCGACAGGGTGACGATCAGGTGTGCCGGATTCACGTAGGCATCGCGGTAGCGATACTCGCTGGCAACCTCGACGCTGCACGGCAGGCCGGCAATCGCCTCGATCCAGTACTTGGCAGTCAGACCGGCGTAGTAGCTGGTGCCGCAGGCCAGGATCTTCACCCCTTCCGCTGCTGCCAGCCGGCCGCTGTCGTCACCGAACACGGCCGGGCTGAAGCCCGCGCCCAGCACGGCATCGATGGTGTCGGACAGGGCCTTGGGCTGCTCGTGGATTTCCTTCTGCATGAAGTGGCTGTACGGGCCCAGCTCCAGCGAGGCCAGCGACACTTCGCTTTCGCGGATGTCGCGCTGCACCGGCGTACCGTTCTGGTCGGTGATGTCGACCCCCTCGCGCGTCAGCCGCACGACGTCGCCCTCTTCCATGAACATCACCCGGCGGGTAGCGGACAGGATGGCGGACACGTCGGAGGCGACGAAATTCTCGTCATTGCCAAGGCCGATCAGCAGCGGGCAGCCCATGCGGGCCGCGACCAGCTCCTGCGGGCGGTCGAGCGCCATCACGCAGATGGCGTAGGCGCCATGCAGCTCGCGCACCGCGCGGCGGACCGCGTCGAACAGGTCGTGGCTCTGCTGGTCGTAGAAATCGATCAGGTGGGCGACCACTTCGGTATCGGTCTGCGAACTGAATTCATACCCCTGGGCGATCAGTTCGGCGCGCTTTTCTTCGTGGTTCTCGATAATGCCGTTATGCACGATGGCAATGCGGCCATTGGAGATATGCGGGTGTGCATTCGGCTCGGTCACGCCGCCGTGGGTGGCCCAGCGGGTATGGCCGATACCGGCGCTGCCGTGCAGGCCTTCCGCGAGCACGGCCGTTTCCATTTCCGTCACCCGGCCGACACGGCGAACCCGGCGGATTTCATCGCCGACATTGACGGCAATGCCGGACGAATCGTAGCCCCGGTATTCCAGCCGCTTCAGGCCATCGATCAGCAGAGGAACGATATCACGATGGGATACGGCACCGACTACACCACACATATTCTGTCCTTAAATCAATCCGGGCGGGCAATGCGCCATTATATACGGTGGCCCTGACCCCATCGGTAACGAAGCGTCGCCGGCGTGCGCGTTACGGCTTCTTCGGTCGCTGCCAGCCGGACAGCGTCATCTGCTTGGCCCGGGCCAGCGTCAGGGCACCGGTCGGTGCGGTGCGGGTAATGACCGAACCGGCACCAATGGTTGCGCCCTGTTCGATCCTGACCGGTGCGACCAGCATGGTGCCGGAACCGATAAACGCGTTGTCCTCAACCACGGTGCGGAACTTGTTCACGCCATCGTAGTTGCAGGTCACGGTACCGGCGCCGACATTGACGCCGCGGCCGATGTCGCTGTCGCCGATATAGGTCAGATGATTGACCTTGCTGCCCTCGCCGACACGCGATTTCTTGATCTCGACAAAGTTGCCGACATGCACGTGACCGGCCAGTTCGGCGCCCGGCCGCAGCCGCGCGTACGGACCGATGCGGGCGCCTTCGCCGACGCTGGCACCATCCAGATGCGAGAACGGCTGGACCTCACAGCCGGCTGCCAGGCTGACATTGCGCAGCACGCAATGCGCCCCGATGTGCACGCCGTCGCCCAGCATGACCCGGCCCTCGAACACACAGCCGACATCGATGCTGACGTCGCGGCCGCACTGCAGTTCGCCACGCAGATCGAAACGGGACGGGTCCAGCAGCGTGACGCCCTGGTCCAGCAGCGCATTCGCCTGTTCGCGCTGGAAGATCCGTTCCAGTTCGGCCAGTTGCCGCTTGGCATTCACCCCGGCCGCCTGCCAGCTGGCCGGCACGGCCAGTGTGGTCACCGCGACATCGTCGCGCACGGCCAGCGCAATCACGTCGGTCAGGTAGTACTCGCCCTGCACATTGTCATTGCCGAGTTCGTTCAGCCAGCCGGCCAGCCGCGCCGCCGGCAGCACCAGGATGCCGGTGTTGATTTCCCGGATCGCCAGTTGCGCCGCCGACGCGTCCTTCTGCTCGACGATGCCGCTGACCCGGCCATGTGCATCGCGCACGATGCGGCCATAGCCGGTGGGGTCGTCCAGGGTATCGACCAGCAGGCCGACGCCGCTGCCGGCCGCCGTTGCCAGCCGGCGCAGCGTCTCGGCCTGGATCAGCGGCACGTCGCCGTAGAGCACCAGCACCTGACCGTCCGCCGGCAGATGCGGCATGGCCATTTTCAGCGCATGGCCGGTACCCAGTTGCTGTGCCTGCTCGGCCCAGCGCAGGTCGCTGTCGCCAGCGAACGTTTCGCGAACCCGTTCGCCGCCGTGGCCGTACACCACGACCAGCACATCCGGCGTCAGCTGGCGCGCGGTGGTGATGACCCGGCCGAGCATCGGCTGACCACCAATCGGGTGCAGGACTTTCGGCAGGTCGGAATACATGCGTTTGCCGCGACCGGCGGCAAGAATGACGGTACTGAGCGCGTTCATTTCGGATTCAATAAAGAAAAGGCTGCAATCCGGAGAGGATAGCAGCCTTTATGCTTGGGGCCATACCGCCCCACTCGTACCAGTCCGGGTTTAGTGAACCCGACGACGCAGATACTCGAGCGACTTCAGCTCGGCCAGTGCGGTCTTCAGTGCCTGACGGGCCTGGGCGGTTTCGCGATCGTCGGTCGCCTTGGCCAGTGCGGCCTCGGCTGCCTTCTTCGCGGCTTCCGCACGCTGCTCGTCAAGCTCGTCGCCCCGTACCGCCACATCGGCGAGCACGGTGATCGAGTCCGGCTGGATTTCCATCAATCCGCCGGACACGGCAACGATCACTTCTTCGGCCTGACCCGGCACACGAATGCGCAGCGGGCCCGGTTTGATACGGGTCAGGAGCGGCACGTGACGGGGATACACACCGATTTCGCCCATCTCTGCCGGGGCGACCAGAAACTCGGCCTCGCCCGAATAGATTTGCGCCTCGGCGCTGACCACTTCCACATGCATCGTACTCATGGCCTACCCTTTTAGAGCGTCTTGGCTTTTTCAGCCGCTTCTTCGATGCCGCCGACCATATAGAACGCCTGTTCCGGCAGTGCATCGTACTCGCCAGCGAGAATCGCCTTGAAGCCCTTGATGGTTTCACGCAGCGACACGAACTTGCCCGGGCTGCCGGTGAACACTTCAGCGACGAAGAACGGCTGCGACAGGAAGCGCTGGATCTTGCGAGCGCGGGCAACGATCAACTTGTCTTCTTCCGACAGTTCATCCATACCCAGAATCGCGATGATGTCACGCAGTTCCTTGTACTTTTGCAGCGTCATCTGCACGCCACGAGCGACAGCATAGTGTTCTTCACCGACAACCATCGGATCCAGCTGACGCGAGGTCGAGTCGAGCGGGTCAACGGCCGGGTAGATACCCAGCGCGGCGATATCGCGCGACAGCACCACGGTGGCGTCCAGGTGGGCGAAGGTCGTGGCCGGCGACGGGTCGGTCAAGTCATCCGCAGGCACGTAAACGGCCTGGATCGACGTGATCGAGCCGGTCTTGGTCGACGCGACGCGTTCCTGGAACTTGCCCATTTCTTCCGCCAGCGTCGGCTGGTAGCCCACGGCGGACGGCATACGGCCCAGCAGTGCCGACACTTCGGTACCGGCCAGCGTGTAGCGGTAGATGTTGTCGACGAACAGCAGCACGTCCTTGCCTTCGTCGCGGAACTTCTCGGCCATGGTCAGGCCGGTCAGTGCCACGCGCAGACGGTTGCCCGGCGGTTCGTTCATCTGGCCGTACACCAGCGCGACCTTGTCCAGAACGTTCGACTCTTTCATTTCATGATAGAAGTCGTTGCCTTCGCGGGTCCGCTCGCCCACGCCGGTGAACACGGAGTAACCGCTGTGTTCAATGGCGATGTTGCGGATCAGCTCCATCATGTTCACGGTCTTGCCGACGCCGGCGCCGCCGAACAGGCCGACCTTGCCGCCCTTGGCGAACGGGCACAGCAGGTCGATCACCTTGATGCCGGTTTCCAGCAGTTCGGACGAAGCAGCCAGCTCGTCAAACTTCGGGGCGGTACGGTGAATCGGCATGCGCTCTTCGGTCGCAACCGGACCTTGTTCGTCAACCGGTTCGCCGAGCACGTCCATGATGCGGCCGAGCGTCGCGGTACCGACCGGTACCGAGATCGGCGCACCGCTGCTGATCACGTCGAGGCCACGCTTGAGGCCGTCCGACGAACCCATGGCGATGCAGCGCACCACGCCGTCGCCGAGTTGCTGCTGGACCTCGAGGGTCAGGCCAGTACTCTCGACCTTCAGGGCGTCATAGACCTTTGGAATGGCGTTGCGCGGAAACTCCGCGTCAACGACCGCGCCAATGATCTGTACGATTTTGCCTTGGCTCATTGTCAAATCCCAATAAAGTAAACCGTCTCGCAGCGCTAGACAGCCGCGGCGCCGGCGACGATTTCCGAAAGCTCGGTAGTAATCGCGGCCTGGCGCGCCTTGTTGTACGTCAGCTTCAGTCGCTCGATCGCCTGAGCGGCGTTGTCGGTAGCGGCCTTCATGGCCACCATCCGCGCCGCCTGTTCGCTGGCCATGTTCTCAGCCACCGCCTGGAAGACGACGGATTCGAGATAGCGGCGAACCAGAATGTCGAGAACGGAGCGCACATCCGGCTCGTAGAGATAGTCCCACGAGTACGGGAATTCGCTCTCCAGCTCTTCGGTCCTGAGCGGCAGCAACTGCTCGATCTTCGGCTCCTGCTTCATCGTGTTCACGAACTTCGAGTACACGATGTGCAGTTCGTCGATATCGCCGCTCAGGTACGAGCGGACGATTTTCGACGCCGGTCCGATCAGCTTTTCCTGCTGCGGCGTATCGCCGAGCTGGGTTGCGCTGGACACCACGTTCATTTTCAGACGGGTGAGCGCCGCAAAGCCTTTCTGGCCGAAGCAGCAAACGTCGACTTCCACGCCCTTGTCGCTCCATCCGTCGACCAGCTGATAGAAAGTGCGCAGCACGTTGGCGTTCAAGCCACCGCACAGGCCCTTGTCCGAGCTGACCAGGATGACACCGACACGCTTGACCGATTCCCGCGTCTGCAACGCGGGATGCTTGAAGTCCGGATTGGTTTCGGCGACATGCGCCATCACTTCACGGACCTTCTCGGCATACGGACGCGCGGCGCGCATGCGCGCCTGCGTCTTGCGCATTTTCGACGTCGCGACCATCTGCATAGCGCGAGTGATCTTCTGCGTACCTTCTACGCTTTTGATCTTGGTGCGAATTTCCTTGCCGACTGCCATGTCCCAATCCTTTCAGTGGTGACGTCTGAAAAGATCAGGCGAAGTTGTAGCCGGCCTTGAACGATTCCATCGCTTGCGCGAGTTTCTTGTCGTTCTCTTCCGACAGCTTGCCGGTCTTTTCCACGTCTGCGAGCAGGTCGGCGTGGTTAGCCTTCATGTGCGACAGGAAATCAGCTTCGAACTTCAGTGCCTTCCGGACCGGAACACCTTCGTAGTAACCCTTGGTCACGCCGTACAGCGTCAGGGCCATTTCCGAGATCTTCAGCGTCGAGAACTGCTTCTGCTTCATCAGCTCGGTCACGATTTCACCGTGCGACAGCTGCTTGCGGGTCAGTTCGTCGAGGTCGGAGGCAAACTGGGCAAAGGCCGCGAGTTCGCGGTACTGCGCCAGCGCCAGACGGATACCGCCGCCGAGCTTCTTGATCACGTTGGTCTGGGCTGCACCACCGACGCGCGACACCGAGATACCGGCGTTCACGGCCGGGCGGATGCCGGCGTTGAACAGGTCGGATTCCAGGAAGATCTGGCCGTCGGTAATCGAGATCACGTTGGTCGGCACGAAAGCGGACACGTCGCCGGCCTGCGTTTCGATGATCGGCAGCGCGGTCAGCGAGCCGGTCTGGCCCTTGACTTCACCGTTGGTGAACTTCTCGACGTAGTCGGCGTTCACGCGGGCTGCGCGTTCCAGCAGACGGCTGTGCAGATAGAACACGTCGCCCGGGTAGGCTTCACGGCCCGGCGGACGGCGCAGCAGCAGCGAGATCTGGCGATAGGCCACAGCCTGCTTCGACAGATCGTCGTACACGATCAGCGCATCCTGACCACGGTCACGGAAGTATTCGCCCATCGCGCAGCCGGAGTACGGGGCGATGTATTGCAGGGCGGCGGTTTCGGAAGCCGAAGCCGCGACGATGATGGTGTGACCCATCGCGCCCTGGTCTTCGAGCTTGCGCACGACGTTGGCGATCGACGAAGCCTTCTGGCCGATGGCGACGTAGATGCAGATGACGCCAGTGCCCTTCTGGTTCGCGATGGTGTCCAGCGCCACGGCGGTCTTGCCGGTCTGACGGTCACCGATGATCAGTTCGCGCTGGCCGCGGCCGATCGGGATCATCGCATCGATGCCCTTCAGGCCGGTTTGCAGCGGCTGGTCCACCGACTTCCGTTCGATCACGCCCGGCGCGACCTTTTCGATCGGGCTCGATGCCTTGGCGGCGATCGGACCCTTGCCGTCGATCGGCTGACCGAGCGAGTTCACGACACGACCGACCAGTTCAGGGCCGACCGGCACTTCCAGAATGCGACCCGTGCACTTGACTTCGTCGCCTTCGGAAATGTGTTCGTACTCGCCCAGCACCACGGCGCCGACGGAGTCGCGTTCCAGGTTCAGGGCCAGGCCATAGGTATTGCCCGGGAATTCGAGCATTTCACCCTGCATCGCGTCCTTGAGGCCGTGAATGCGGATGACGCCGTCGGTCACCGAGATGACCGTACCGGTGGTACGCGCTTCGGTGGCGGACGGCAGGTTCTGAATCTTCGCGCGAATGAGCTCGCTGATTTCAGAAGGGTTCAACTGCATGATCTCTCCTAACTTTTGAGGCTGACCGCCATTGCTTGCAGTTTGCCGCGTACCGAGGCGTCGATCACGTCGTCGCCAATCTGGATGCGTACACCGCCGAGCAGCGCAGAATCTTCGCTGACCTCGAGTTGAATCTCTTTGCCATACTTGGCTTTGAGGGTCGCTGCGAGTTCGGCCGACTGGGAGTCGGTAAGCGGGAAGGCGGAGGCGATATGTGCGGTCAGCACGCCCTCTTCCGCCTGCTTCAGCTGGTCAAACTGGTCGGCGATGGCCGGCAAGAGCACCAGACGGCGGTTCTCGGCAAGCGCGGCGACGAGGTTCTTGACCTCGGCATCGGCTTTATCGCCCAGAACACCAGTCAGCATTGCTTCGATCTCGGCCGGGGTACGCTCCGGATCGGAGACGATGGCGTCGACGGCGGGTTCGCGCACGGTGGCGGCAAGCCAGACCAGCGCTTCTTCCCACTGGGCAAGACGACCTTCGTCCTTAGCCAACCGGAATACCGCCTCGGCGTATGGCCGCGCTACGGTAATGAGTTCTGCCATGGGCTGATTACAACTCCGCTTTGATGGAGGCCAGCAGATCAGCGTGCTTGGCGGGATCGATCTCGCGCTTCAGGATTTTCTCGGCGCCGGCGACAGCCAGATCAGCAAGCTGACCCCGCAGTTCTTCCTTGGCGCGGAGCACTTCCTGGCCGATTTCGGCACGGGCGTCGGCGATGATTTTCTCGCCTTCGCTCCGTGCGGCCTGCTTCGCTTCTTCCACGATCTGGCCAGAGCGCTTTTCCGCAGCCAGCACGAGTTCACTTGCTTGCTGCTTGGCGGTGCGGATCTGTTCCTCGACGCGTTTGCTCGCCTGTTCCAGATCCTGCTTGCCGCGCTCGGCGGCGGCCAAACCATCAGCAATGCGTTTGGCGCGCTCGTCCATCATGTTGGTAAGCGGAGGCCAAACAAATTTCATCGTGAACCACACCAGGATGGCGAAGGTAATCGCCTGTCCCAGAAGTGTTGCGTTGATATCCACGCTTGTTTTCCTCCAGTCAGTTCAACAACATCCGGCCTGGGCCGGGGTTCATTACGCGCCCAGGGCAGCCTTGGCAGCGGCCAGGAACGGGTTGTTGAACGTGTACAGCAGGGCGATACCAACACCGATCATCGAGATGGCGTCGAGCAGACCGGCGATGATGAAGAGCTTGGTTTGCAGAACCGGGATCATTTCCGGTTGGCGGGCCGAGCTCTCGAGGAACTTGCCGCCCAGGATGCCGAAGCCGAGCGCGGTACCGATGGCGCCGAGGCCGATCATGATGGCTGCGGCCAGTGCGGTCATGCCCTGAATCTGCGAAACGAGTGCTTCCATGGATCTCTCCTAAGGGGTGGGACGAGGTTGATGAGGGTAAAGCAAAACAGTGTCGCCACCGCCCGAAGGCGGCGACGACGGGGAAAACTTAGTGATCCTCGACGGCGAGGCTCAGGTACACGACGGTCAGCATCATGAACACGAACGCCTGCAGCGTGATGATCAGGATGTGGAAGATCGCCCACGGTGCGCCGAGCGGCCACTGGGCCCACCACGGCAGCAACGCGATCAGGATGAAGATCATTTCGCCGGCGTACATGTTGCCGAACAGACGAAGGGCGAGAGAGATCGGCTTGGCGATCAGTTCGATGATCTGCAGCAGGAAGTTGGCCGGAGCGAGCTTCGGACCGAACGGGGCCGAGAACAGCTCCTTCACGTAGCCGCCCACGCCCTTGGCCTTGATCGAGAAGCCGATGATCAGGAACATCACCGAAATCGACATGGCGAAGGTCGTGTTGACGTCGGCAGACGGCACCACGCGCAGGTAGACGTGTTCCGGATCGGCACCGAACACATGCTCGCCGATCAGACCGGCGATGTGCGGCAGCAAGTCGACCGGCAGCAAGTCCATCGCGTTCATCATGAACACCCAGACGAAGATGGTCAGGGCCAGCGGCGCAATCACGGCGCTCTTGGCATGGAACATCTCGCGTACCTGGGTGCCGACCATCTCGACCAGCATTTCGACCGCCAGCTGCAGGCGGCCCGGTTTGTCGACGCTAAAGTTTCGCGCCACGCGGGCGAAGATGAACAGGAACAGGAAGCCGAGGATCAGCGATACAGTGAAGCTATCGATGTTGATCGCCCAGAAGCCCCCGTCATGCGGCACCGTCGCCTGCGTCAGGTGGTGCTTGATGTACTCGGTAGCATTAGCAGCCATTTGCCCACTCTCGTTTATTTGGATAGAAGTCCAAGCCAGTATGCCGACTGCGCCAGGGCGAACCCGCCCAGCAACGCCAGTGCCGACACACTTGAAAAACCCGAAATGACCACCACGAACAGGATCAGCGTGGCGAACATTTTCATTGCCTCGGCACGAAAGTGCCGTCGCAGGATGACACCGGGGTGCGCCCGTCGCCCGTGGGCGAACCATGCGTACACCAGCGACCCCGCTATCGCGATGCCTCCCCCCGCCAGGGCGGACAGGGCACCGCGAGATGGATCCTCAGTTAGCAAAGCGGCGCAAAGCGCCGCCAGGGTGGTCAATCCAATTTGCAACCGCACGACCCGGAACACGACCGTATTCATATATGGGTACGCCCGCGGTCAAAACCCGTAGATTATATTGATGTGCAGCAAAGAGCGTCAACGTCGGCAAAGACATGGGTATATCGGAATTTAACGATATACATTATTGTCGTTTCAGCTTCTGCAGATAACCATCAAGTGAATTTAGGTCAGAATATTCAATTACCAAACGGCCATGGCCTTTCGACCCATGACGAATATGGACGGTAGTGCCGAGAATTTCGGCGATTTCCTCTTCCAGCCGGAGTACGTCCGGGTCCTTGCGCGGTGCCTTGCGGTCCTCTTCGGGCTGCTGGCGCGCCTGCGCCAGCCGTTCGGCATCGCGCACCGACAGGCCGCGTTCGGCGATATCCCGCGCCAGTTCGATCTGGTCGAGCACCGGCAGCGGCAGCAGCGCACGCGCATGGCCCATGTCGATGCGGCCGGCGTAGACCAGGTCCTGCACCGGCTCGGCCAGATTCAGCAAGCGTAACAGGTTGGTCACCGCACTGCGCGAACGACCGAGCGCGGACGCCGCCCGTTCATGGGTCATGCCGAACTCGTCGATCAGCCGCTGGATGCCGTGGGCCTCTTCCAGCGGGTTCAGTTGTTCGCGCTGGATGTTCTCGATCAGCGCGATGGCCAGCGCCGCCTCGTCCGGCACGGCACGCACCACGGCGGGGATCTCGGCCAGTCCGGCCTTGCGCGCGGCGCGCCAGCGCCGTTCGCCGGCAATCAGTTCGTAGTCGCCCAGACCGATCTCGCGCACGACGATCGGCTGGATGACCCCCTGGGCGAGGATGGATTCGGCCAGTTGCGCCAGCGCCGCCTCGTCCATGTGGGTGCGGGGCTGGTAGCGACCGGGGCGAATATCGCCGATCGGAAGCGTGGCCAGACGGTCTTCGGCCGGATTGGCGGCCAGCAATACGTCGAGCCCGCGTCCGAGCCCCTTGAATTTGGGTTTGGACATCATCAGGCAGGTATGGCTTGGGTTTCGAGCCGGGCGATCAATTCATCGGCCAGCGTCAGGTAGGCTCGGGCACCGCGAGCGGCGCGATCATAGGCGAGGACCGGCAAGCCGTAGCTTGGCGCTTCCGCCAGGCGCACATTGCGCGGGATCACGGTGGTGAACACTTTGCCGCCGAAATGCTGGGTCAGCTGGGCCGAGACCTGCTGGGCCAGCGTCGAGCGCGTATCGAACATCGTCCGCAGCAGGCCGACGATGTCGATGCCCGGATTCAGCGCGCCGCGCATCTTGCGCAGCGTGGTCACCAAGTCGGACAGGCCTTCGAGCGCATAGTACTCGCACTGCATCGGGATGATGACGCCATCGGCGGCAGCCAGCCCGTTCAGGGTCAGCAGGTTCAGCGCCGGCGGACAGTCGAGCAGGATGTAGTCATACCCGGACTTCACCGTGGCCAGCGCCGCGCGCAGCCGCGTTTCGCGCTGGCCGACACCGACCAGCTCGACCTCGGCCGCAGCCAGGTCGCGATTGGCCGGCAGCAGGTCATAGCCTCCCGCCTCGCTGCGGCAGCATACCGAGTCGAACGGCGCGGCATCGATCAGCAGGTGATAGACCGTGTGTTCGAGCTGCGACTTGTCGACGCCGGAGCCCATGGTCGCATTGGCCTGCGGGTCGAGGTCGACCACCAGTACCCGACGGCCCTTCTCGGCCAGGCTGGCAGCGAGATTGACGACGGTCGTGGTCTTGCCCACGCCACCCTTCTGGTTGGTGACTGCGAGGACACGGGCCATGTCAGGCCAGTCCCAGGCGCACCAGATGCCGGTCGGCATCCAGACCGGGCACTTTGAGTTCGATCACGTCGAGCACTTTCACATCCTCCGGCAAATGCGCGATTTCCTCGTCCGGGTACACGCCCTTCAGCGCGGCCCATTCGCCGCCATCGGCGAGCAGGTGACGCGTGAGGCGCACGAACTCGGCCAGTTCGGAAAAGGCGCGAGAGGTGATGACGTCGAAGCGGCGCTCCGGCGCAAAAGCTTCGACACGCTCGCAGACCACGTCGGCATTTGCAAGTCCGAGTTCGATCACGGCCTGCTTGAGGAAGGTGGTTTTCTTGTGGTTCGCGTCCAGCAGCGTCAGTTGCCAGTCCGGCCGGCACACGGCGAACGGGATGCCGGGCATGCCGCCACCCGAGCCCACGTCGAGGATGTGGCTGCCGCGAATGCTGCCCAGCGCGGCCAGGCTGTCGAGGACGTGATACGCGACCATGCGTTCGGTTTCGCGCACGGCGGTCAGGTTGTAGACCTTGTTCCACTTGTCGAGCAGCTCGACATAGTGGACCAGCAGGAGCTCCTGCGCGGCGGTAAGCGTGAGTCCCAGCGTGTCGGCGCCGAGGTGCAGTTCGTCTTTCAGGGACATTCTTTGGCTTTCGTGACTAGGCCGGCCCGTTTCAAATGAACGAGCAGCAGGGATATCGCCGCCGGGGTGATGCCGGAGATTCTCGACGCCTGGCCCAGGGTTTCCGGACGGTGCGTCGCCAGCTTCTGCTGGACCTCCTTCGACAGACCGGACACGGCGGCAAAATCGAGGTCGGCAGGCAGGCGGATGTGCTCCATGGTATCGCGCCGGGCGACTTCATCCTGCTGCCGATCAATATAACCCTGGTATTTCACCTGAATTTCCACCTGCTCGGCAACCACGGGATCGTCGACCGGGGTGCCGAACGCGCTCAGCGTCGACAGGCCGGCATAGTCGACGTCGGGCCGCTTCAGCAGGTCGGCCAGCGAATACTCGCGCTCGACCGGCTGTCCCAGCACGCGCTCCGCCTCGTGCACGGCCACCAGTTTCGAGTTGATCCAGGTCGAGCGCAGCCGGCCCAGTTCGCGCTCGATCGCTTCGCGCTTGGTTTCGAACAGCGCCCATTGCGCGTCGCCGACCAGCCCCAGGCGACGCCCCTGCTCGGTCAGACGCAGGTCGGCATTGTCCTCGCGCAACTGCAGCCGGTATTCGGCACGGCTGGTGAACATCCGGTACGGTTCGGTCACGCCGAGCGTGGTCAGGTCGTCAGCCAGCACGCCAAGGTAGGCCTGGTCGCGCCGCGGCGACCAGCCGTCGTCGCCGGTTGCATGGCGGGCGGCGTTCAGCCCGGCCAGCAGCCCCTGCGCCGCCGCTTCCTCGTAGCCGGTGGTGCCGTTCACCTGCCCGGCGAAGAACAGTCCGGCGATATTCTTGGATTCCAGCGTCAGCTTCAGTGCGCGCGGATCGAAGTAGTCGTACTCGATCGCATAGCCGGGACGCAGGATATGGGCATTCTCCAGCCCGCGCATGCTGCGGATCGCCGCCAGCTGGATATCGAACGGCAGCGAGGTCGACACGCCGTTCGGGTAGATCTCGTGGGTGTCGAGCCCTTCCGGTTCGAGGAACACCTGATGGCTGTCGCGGTCGGCGAAGCGGTTGATCTTGTCCTCGATCGACGGACAGTAGCGCGGTCCGACGCCCTCGATCTTGCCGGTGAACATCGGCGAACGGTCGAAACCGGCGCGGATGATGTCGTGGGTCCGGGTATTGGTGTGGGTGATCCAGCACGGCAGCTGGCGCGGATGCATGTCGCGCGAACCGCGGAAGCTGAACACCGGTGCCGGGTCGTCGCCGGGCTGGACTTCGAGCACGCTGAAGTCGATCGAGCGGCCGTCGAGACGCGGCGGCGTGCCGGTTTTCAGCCGGCCGACCGGCAGCGCATAGTCGCGCAGCCGCGCACCCAGCGTGCTGGATGCCGGGTCGCCGGCACGGCCGCCGGTGTAGTTTTCCAGCCCGATATGGATCTTGCCGGACAGGAAGGTGCCGGCGGTCAGCACCAGCGACCGTCCCCGGAAGGTGATGCCGGCCTGGGTAATGGCGCCGGCCACGCGGTCGCCCTCGAGCAGCAGGTCGTCGACCGCCTGCTGGAACAGCCACAGATTCGGCTGGTTTTCCAGCATGTGGCGGATGGCAGCCTTGTAGCGCACCCGGTCGGCCTGGGCGCGGGTCGCCCGCACTGCCGGCCCTTTCGAGCCGTTCAGCGTACGGAACTGGATGCCGCCGATATCGGTGGCGAGCGCCATCGCGCCGCCGAGCGCATCGACTTCCTTGACCAGATGGCCTTTGCCGATGCCGCCGATGGACGGGTTGCACGACATCTGGCCGAGCGTTTCAATATTGTGGGTCAGCAGCAGTGTGGCGCGCCCCATGCGGGCGCTGGCAAGTGCCGCTTCGGTGCCGGCGTGGCCGCCACCGACGACGATGACGTCGAATTCGGTCGGGTAAATCATGACTGGCAGGTCGGCTGACGCCGCTTCCGCAGAAAAACGCGTGATTTTACGCCAATTCGCCGCTTCGCGTAACACACTGATTTACCGGCCATTCCCGCAAAAGCGGCAAAAACGCGTCCCGGCGGCATGCCGCACGCCCATGCCTGTCTTCAGGCTGCAATGCCGGCGTCAACGTCGCGTCATTTGCGCTGCCTAGCATGCACTCCGTCCTCTCGTGACCGGAGAAACACGCCATGCTCGACCTGAATACCGCCCCGTCGCCCCGGCGCACGCCGCGCCTTGTTGTCGGCGTTGCCGACACCGCCTCGGCCATCCGTGCCGCACAGAAACTGCGCTACGACGTCTTTGCCACCGAAATGGGCGCCACACTGGCGTCGGCAGCGGAACAGACCGACCGCGACGACTATGACGCCATCTGCGATCACCTGATCGTGACCGAAACCGCAACCGGCCGCGTGGTCGGCACCTACCGCATGCTGCCGCCCGGCCGCGCCCATCAGGCGCCGATGCTGTATTCCGAGCATGAGTTCGACCTGAGCCGGCTGGCGCACATCCGGCCGCGGCTGGTCGAGGTCGGCCGCTCGTGCGTCCACCCCGATTTCCGCTCCGGTGCCGTGATTGCGCTGCTGTGGGCCGGGCTGGCCGATTACGTCAGCCGGGTCGGCGGCGACTACCTGGCCGGCTGTGCCAGTGTCAGTCTGGCCGATGGCGGCCACCAGGCCGTCAGCCTGTACCGCTATCTGGAGCAGCGCCATCTGGCACCGGCGGACTGGCGCGTGTTTCCGCATCTGCCGCTGCCGCTCGGCCATGTCGATGATGCCCTCGACGTCGCCATGCCACCGCTGATCAAGGGCTATCTGCGTGCCGGCAGCCTGGTGTGCGGCGAGCCGGCCTGGGACCCGGACTTCAATTGCGCCGATTTTTTCATGCTGATGCCGATGGACCGGGTCGACGCCCGCTACGCGCGACGCTTCATGGGCGAATGAGTCGCCCGTTCAGCCGAGCCACAGCCGGGTCAGGGCGATCACGGCAGCGGCCAGTCCGCCGACTACGGCGCCGTTGACGCGAATCCACTGCAGCTCCTCGCCGACCTTGTCCTCGATCTGCCGCACCAGCGCCCGGGTCGGCAGCCTGGATTCGGACAGCGACAGACGGACGGTATCGCCGATCAGTTGCGGGCGCGATTCGATCACTTCGACAATCAGCCGCCGCACGATATCGTCGAAGCCGTTCCGGGTGTCGTCGTGGGTCAGGAAATGGGCAATCGCGCCGCCGATCATCGCATCCAGTCGCAAGCTGGCGGCCGAGGCCGGATCGTCCAGCGCGGCATCCAGCTCGTGCCGCAGCATGGCGAGCCAGCCGGTCAGCGCGCCACCGGGCTGCAGCGCCTTGTCCAGCAACTCGCGCAGACCGGCGGTCAGCATGGCGGCCGAAGGCGCTTCGCCGTCCGCCATCCGCGTCGCCCAGCGATGCAGCGCCACATACAGGCCGAGCCGCAGCGGGTGGGCCGGATCGGCGCGCACCTCGGCCAGCACCAGTTGCAGCCGTTCCGCCATCTCGCCGACCAGGTGTTCGACCTTGCCGGCATCGTCATCGCCATCGAGGAACAGCCTCGCCAGCCGGACCTTGGTCGATTCCCACCAGCCCTCGTGCGCATACTCGGACAGTGCCGACAGCAGCGCATCGCGGAACCAGGCCTGCAGTTCGGCCTTGCCCAGCGCCGCGCCGAGCACGTCAGCCAGCCCGTCACCCAGCCGATGCTGGATGGCCGGATCGGCCAGTACCTGCGCCAGCCCCTGCCCCAGCGGCCGGCCCAGATCGGCCGTCGCCAGCCGGGACCGTGCGCCGGCAGCGATGGCCTCGACGAAGGTCGGGTGTTCCAGTGCCGCCGTCAGCGGCACGATAAAGCCGCGCAGCGCGCGGCGCACGCTGTCGCGGTTGCGCGGATCGCGCAGGTAAGAGGCAATCAGCCCGGAAAACGACACCCCGGCCAGCCGCTCGCGCACCACGGCCGGCGACAGCCAGTGCGTCTCCACCATCTCGACGATGCCGTCGGCCAGCCGCTCGCGCTTGCGCGCCAGCAGGTCGGTATGACGGGCCACCAGCGGGATCGGAATGCGGCGGAACAGGGCGGACACGGCGAACCAGTCGGCCAGACCGCCGACCGTCGCCCCTTCAAAAGCGGTAACCAGCACCCGGCCGACATGCGGGGGCAGCAGGCCGGCACGGGTTGCGGCCTCGCCGGCCACCAGCCCGGCCACGGCCACGGCCAGGGAAACGGTGCCACGGTGGTGTCCAAGCCAGCTGGCGCGGCGCGGGGGGGTGTCGGTCGTCATCGGCATGGCTGAAGTGTAACGCGTCGCTGCACCGGCAAAACAGTATTGGATATATCCCTGCCGGGAGATAACCCATCCGGTTTCGCGTTCTCAGGCGGCGGCGCGCACTTCGACCGTCACGTGCACCAGCTCGGCATGTTCGGCGAGATGGGTGTGGATCAGCCCGGCGTCGACCGCCCCCGCCACGGTCAGCACACACGCATACTGGGCGCGACCGACCCGCCAGACATGCAGATCGAGCAACCGGCCGGCGCCATCCGTCGCCGCGGCGACGGCATCGCGGACTTCGGCCACCACGCCGGCGTCCATCTCCGCATCGAGCAGTACCCGTCCGGATACCGACAGCAGGCTGATGGCCCAGCGCGCCACCAGCACGCTGCCGGCAATGCCGATGACCGGGTCCAGCCACACTGCACCGGCGTACTTGCCGGCCAGCAGCGCGACGATGGCGGCGACCGAGGTCGCCGCATCGGCCAGTACATGCAGATAGGCCGAGCGCAGGTTCAGGTCCTGATGCAGGTGTTCATGACCATGCGGATGGTCATGATCATGGCCATGGCCGTGGTCATGCCCGTGGTGACCGTGTCCGTCGCCGCGCATCAGCAGCCAGGCACTGAACAGGTTGACGGCCAGGCCGAGCACGGCGACTTCGGCCGCCTGGTCGAAAGCGATCGGCAGCGGATTGAACATCCTCCCGACCGACTCGATCACCATGCCCAGCGCCACCATCAGCAGCAGCAGCGCACTGGCAAAGCTGCCGAGAATTTCGATTTTCCAGGTCCCGTAGGCAAAGCGCAGGTCGCCGGCATAGCGCCGCGCCGCCCAGTACGCCAGCAGGGCCATGCCCATGGCCACCGCATGTGAGCTCATGTGCCAGCCATCAGCCAGCAGCGACATCGAGTTGAACAGCTGCCCGGCAATGATTTCGACCACCATGGTGATCAGGGTCAGCACCAGCACGCGACGCGTACCGACTTCACCGGCCGGATTGCCACTGTCGAAGCGGCGCTGGCACAGGCACGGGGCAAGGTAACTCATGATGGCGGACTCGATGCGGGACAGGCGCCGGCCGGCTGGCCGGGCACGGATAAAATACTACTCCCCAGTATCCTGAAACACCAGTTCCCGGCAGAAATTCCCGACGGACTTGCCGCTGGCGGCGAGCGCATCGACAATTCCGGCATGCCCCATACCCATCGTGACAAGAACAAGCTGATCAATCGCGTGCGTCGCCTGCGCGGCCAGCTCGACGCCGTCGAGCGCGTGCTCGAAAACGAGGAGCACTCGTGCACCGAGATCCTGCAGCAGATCGCCGCCATCCGCGGCGCGGTCAATGGCCTGATGTTCGAGGTGCTCGAAGGCCATGTCCGCAGCCATGTCGCCGTCCCGGAGCCGGATGACGAACAGGCCGCCGACATCGACCAGCTGGTCGCCGTGCTGCGTTCCTATCTGAAATGAGCGCGTATACCTTCACCCCGGTCGGCATCCTGCATTCGCCGTTCGTCGACAAGTTCGGCGTGCCGCGCCAGCCCCGGCTGGCGCCGCATGCCCGCGCCGAGCTGGTGTTCGTGCCGCCGTACGACCATCCGGACTGCGTGCGCGGGCTGGCGCAGTTCTCCCATGTCTGGCTGAGTTTCGTCTTTCACGCCCATGTCGATCGCGGCTGGCGGCCGTTGATCCGGCCGCCGCGGCTGGGCGGCAATGACAAGCTCGGCGTGTTTGCCAGCCGCTCGACCTTCCGGCCGAACCCGCTTGGCCTGTCGCTGGTCGAACTGCTGGCGGTCGAGCCCGGCCGGCTGTTGCTGGCCGGCGCCGATCTGGTCGACGGCACGCCGATACTGGACGTGAAGCCGTACATCCCGTTTTCCGACAGCGCGGCCGATGCCCGCGGCGGCCTGGCGGGGGCGCCGCCGGTACCGCTGCCGGTTCGCTGGCGCGCCGAAGCCCGCGAACAGTGTGCCCGCCATGCGGCGAGCTGCCCCGACCTGGCGGCCCTGATTGACGAAGTGCTGGCGCAGGACCCGCGGCCGGCCTTCCATGACGACCCGGAGCGGCTCTACGGCGTGCGGCTGTACGCGCTGGATGTCCGCTTCCGCGTCGATGCCGACGATGGCGGCGTCGAGGTCATTGAAATACGCGACGTCGCCCCATACTGATATTCGTCAATTTTTTTAAGCACTGACTAAGCACCACGCTGCAACATCTGCCCACATCAATACGGTCGTGGGCGATTTTCCGCCCCCGCCCGGACAACCGGAAACCGGCAGCGTCGGACCTGCCACCAGAGGAGTCCCACATGTCCCCGAAATCCCGCCAGCTGGTACTTTCACTCGCTTGCGCCGCATTGCTGGCCGCGCCATTCGCCGAGGCAGCCCGTATCGGCAAGGGCCGGTCGTCGGGCATGCAGCGCAGCGCCAAGCCCGCACCGACCTATCAACAGGCCGCCCCGACGCCGAACTACCCGGCCCAGGCCGCCCCGCAGCCGCGCAGCGGCCCGGGTGTCGGTACCGCCATCGCCGCCGGTGCCGCCGGTGCGGCAGCCGGCTACATGCTCGGCAATGCCATGAGCGACAAGGGCACCGCCCAGGCCAATACCGCCGCCGAGAAGCAGGCTGCCGGCGAGCCGGCCGCCCCGCAACAAAGCAGCGGCATGGGCATCGGTACCATCCTGCTGCTCGCCGTTGGCGGCTTCTTCCTGTTCCGCATGCTGCGTCGCCGCCGTGAACAGGCTGCAATGAATGCGCCGCTGCAGACGGCACCGCAGGCGCGTCCGATGGACCCGAACGCCTTCCGCGTGAACCCGACCGGCAGCGTGCCGGTCCCGCCGATCGGTGGCGGTTACGCACCGCAGGCCGCGCCGTCGCTGGCCCGTCTGCCGGACGGCACTGAAACGCCGCATTTCCTGCGCCAGGCCAAGGCGACCTTCATGCACCTGCAAAGCATGAACAACCCGGACAACGTCGAGGAAGTGCGCAAGTACATGACGCCGGAACTGTTCGAGCAACTGAAGGCCGACATCACCGAAAATGGCGAAACCGCCGATTTCCCGCAGCTCGACTGCCAGCTGATCGACGCCGAGTCGAACAGCAGCGGCCTGGTCGCCAGCGTGCGCTTCAGCGGCACCGTCAGCGAATCGGTCAATGCCCCGGCCGTGCCGTTCAGCGAAACCTGGCACTACATCAAGTCGCCGGCCACCAACGACAAGTGGGTCGTCGCCGGCATCCAGCAGTAATCCTGCCGGGTCACCATGAAAAACGCCGCTTCCATCCGGAAGCGGCGTTTTTGTCATCCCTCTCACCGCAAAGAGCGGACGGGGACGGAAGGTTCAGATTCAGCCGGGTTGTTGCGCGTCCGGCAGCATCTGGTTGGTCTGCGAGTCGATCAGCTGGAAGAAGGTGTGAACCTTCAGCACGCCGGCGGTCTCGCTGGCGATTTTGGTCGCTGCCGAGGCTTCGTCCGGCGTCACCAGCCCGAGCAGATAGGCTTCGCCACGCTCGCTGACCACCTTGACGTGGTTCGGCGAGAACAGGTTGGCGGTGACCATGCGTGCCTTGATCTTCGAGGTCAGCGAGCTGTCGTTCAGCCGGTTGCCGAGACTGGACACCGGCGACACCACGGTCTGGTCATACACGCGGCGCACGTTCGGCTGACCGCGGGCGAGCAGCTCGATGCCGCGCTTGGCGGCCTCGTCCGGCACTTCGCCGGTCAGCAGCACCACGCGGTTGTAGCTGGTCACGTTGACGTGGGCAGCCGGGTAGCTGTCGGACACCTGCTTGCCGATCTTCACCTCGGCGCTCTGGTCATCCACATAGACCCCGGTCGTGCGGCGATCTGCGCCGACCAGCAGTGCACCGCCGGCACCGGCGGCTACCACCGGAATGCAGGCGGACAGCGTCGTGGCGGCAGTCGCGGCCAGCAACAGGATGGCGAGCGTCTTTCGGGTCATTCAGTCTCCTCCCAACAGCATGTAGTCCACGGCGTCACACAGCGCATGGATGATGGTGATATGGACTTCCTGAATGCGCGCGGTCCGGTTGACCGGCACATTGATCAGGATGTCGTCGGCGGTCATCAGATCGGCGATCTGTCCGCCATCGCGTCCGGTCAGCGCGATGATGTCCATCTGCCGCTCGTGGGCGGCATGGATGGCTTCGATGACGTTCAGCGAGTTGCCCGAGGTCGAGATCGCCAGCAGCAGGTCGCCGTCGTGACCCAGCGCCCGTACCTGCTTGGAGAAGACGCGCTCGAAGTCGTAGTCGTTGCCGATGGCGGTCAGCGCCGACGAGTCGGTCGCCAGCGACAGCGCGGCCAGCCCCGGGCGCTCCTTCTCGAAGCGGCCGACCATCTCGGCGGCGAAATGCTGGGCATCCGCTGCCGAGCCGCCATTGCCGCAGGCGAGAATCTTGCCCTCGTTCATCAGACAGCCAACCATGCGTTCGGCCGCCTGCGCCATCACGCCCGGCAGGACGTCCATGGCAGCCTGCTTGGCGGCGATGCTTTCAATGAAATGCTCGTTGATGCGTTCTATCAGTTCCATCGCGGGCTCCTCTGCGGAGTCATAAATCGATCTGTTTCAACCATGCCGGATCGGCATCGCCGTCGAAACAGACCGCATCAAATCGGCAAGCCGGGACGGGGCCCGGCCACGTAAGCAGAAACGCCTCGGCGGCCCGCCGGAGTCGTTCTCGTTTGGATCGGGAAAGACTGGCGGCTGCACCGCCAAAACTCAAGCTTTTCCGTGCTCTCACTTCCACAAACACCAGGGTGTCGCCCTCGGTCATGACCAGATCGAGCTCGCCACCGCCGCCACGCCAGTTGCGCGCGACCGGCTTGAGGCCGGCGGCACGCAGCAGGACCAGTGCACGGTCCTCGGCGAGCCGGCCGGCATCATTCACTTATTGCCCTTCCAGCACCTGGACCGGCAGCGTGCGGGCAAACTGGCGGTCACGGCCGAGCTTCAGATCGCCGGTCACGCCATCGAGCCGCCAGCCGGGCGGCGGCGGCGTCACCGTCATGTCGCGGGCAACGCGATAGGCATCGATGCCGAGCGCGTACAGCCGCTCGGTGGCGCGGGTCAGCGCCTCGGCCGGGCGCGGATAGCGCTGGACGGCCGGGTGTCTGGCCATGACCAGCCACGGCATGTCGACCACCTTGACCCCGGTCAGCGCCGCCGGCACATGGGCCACCGCCAGTTGCGACACCGCATAGCGCGGCAGCGCCGAGACGGCAGCCGGCACGGCGGCCGGATCGATCAGCGCCAGGAACACGCTGTCGGCGCCGGCCAGGTGCCCGGCCAGGGCCGGGTCGTGCGCCGCCAGCGAGCGCGGCGGCGTCTGGGCGGCGCTGGTCCACTCGGAAGCGAACGCGGCCGCCAGACGACGGTCCAGCACGCCGCTCCCGGTGATGACCGCCGGACGCTGCATGCCGTCCTGGCGCATCAGCCGGGCGATCTGGCGCGCTTCGAGTTCGGCCGACACCGACAGACCGAACAGCTTCGGATTGGCGGTGGTGCCATCCAGCGTGTTCAGCGCCAGCGTCGGCACGGTGACCCGGGGCGCAAGCTGGGCAATGGCCGGACGCGTCAGCGGACCGATCACCACCCGGGCGCCATTGGCCACCGCCTCGCGATAACGCTGGGCAACATTGTCGACCGTGGTGTCGTACATGCGTACCGCCGGGCCCTGATCGGCGCCCTGCGCCGCCACAATGCCGGCGCGCACCACGTCGGCGGCGTCACCGAGCGCCTCGCTTTTCAGCGGCAGCAGCACCGCGATCGGCGCCCGCTCGGGCACGGCCGGCTGCGGTGCGGCGACGGCAGCCGGTGCGGCCGGCGGAACCGGCACGGCAGCCTGTCCGGGAGGGGGCGAGAACAGCGGCTTCAACGGCGCAGCGTTCTGCCAGATGATATAGTCCGCGGCCTGGGTGGGCGTTGCCGCCTGCGCACCCGTAAGCCAGATGGCGGCCAGAACGGCCAGAAGTGGAGCCAGTCGTTGCATTCTCCGTACTTTCAATTGCTTGACGATGCCAAAGCATCGTTCCGACGCGGCACATTATATGTGGCCGCCACACCGCTGGGAAACCTCGCCGACATTACCTTGCGTGCGCTGGCGGCATTTGATGCCGCCGACATCGTGCTGGCCGAGGATACCCGCGTCACCGGCCAGTTGCTGACACGCTATGGAATCCGCACCCAGCTGGTCAGCGTGCGCGAGCACAACGAGCGCGGCATGGCCGACAAGGTGGTCGGCTGGCTTGCCGAGGGCAAGCTGATCGTCCAGGTCTCCGACGCCGGCACGCCGGCCGTGTCCGATCCCGGCGCCCGCCTGGCGCGCACCGTGCGCGATGCCGGCTATGCCGTGTCGCCGCTGCCCGGCCCGTCGGCCGTCGTCGCCGCGCTGTCGGCATCCGGCACCCAGTGCGACCGCTGGCGCTTTCTCGGTTTCCTGTCGCCGAAGCGCAAGGCGCGCTGCGATGCCATCGCCGCCATCGCCGACTGCCGCGACGCCGTGGTCATCTACGAAGCCCCGCACCGGCTGATCGAGTGCGTGACCGATCTGGTCGACGTGCTTGGCGCCGGGCGGGTCATCGTGCTGGCGCGCGAACTGACCAAGACCTTCGAGACCATCCAGCGCCTGCCGGCCGCCGAACTCGCCGCCTTTATCGCCGCCGACCCGAACCAGTGCCGGGGCGAAATCGCGCTGATCATCGAGCCGGCCGCCGCCAGCGAAGACGAGGACGACGACACCGAGTCGCGCCGACTGCTCGAAATCCTGCTCGACGAGAAACTGCCGGTGAAGCAGGCAAGCCAGATCGTGTCGCGCATGACCGGCGCCAACCGCAAGGCGCTGTATGAACTGGCCCTGTCGATCCGGGCGCAGGACGACGACCAGGACTGAGCGCGCCCGATTTACAAGCGCCGGCCCCGCAGGTAACATGCGCCACCTGTTGCACCTGCCCAGGTGGCGAAATCGGTAGACGCAGGGGACTCAAAATCCCCCGCCGCAAGGTGTGTCGGTTCGAGTCCGACCCTGGGCACCAGATCTGCACGGCAAAAACCCGCATCCATGATGGACTGGCGGGTTTTTTGTTGTGCGCGAACGCATCGCGGGCCAACGCTGCTGACAGAAACTGGCAGTCGTCTCCATTACGCTCGGGGTTCCTGCAGGACCAACGCGTCCTCGGGCATCGCTCACCCTCCAGAGAGAAAGGACACGACAGTGATCCGTGCCATCACCATCCTCACCGAGAATTTTTCCGATTGGGAAACCGCGCTGATCAATGCGGTGGGTCGGGCCTATTATGGCTTCGACACCCGCTTCGCGACCCCGGGCGGCACCCCGGTCACCTCGTCCGGCGGCATGCTCGTCACCCCGCAACTGGCCGTTGAAGCCATTGACCTCGATGAACTGGAGCTGCTGATCGTCTGTGGCGGCACCATTTGGAAAACGGACCAGGCCCCGGACCTCTCGGCCCTGCTGGCTGCGGCACATGACAGAAATCTCGTGGTCGCCGGCATTTGCGACGGCACCCGGGTGCTGGCACAGGCGGGCGTGCTCGATCACCTCCGCCATACCTCCAATTCGGCAGCGAACCTGTCGGAACTGGATTACGGCGGCGCCGCCAGCTATCAGGACGTGCCTTGTGTAGTTGCCGATCAGCGCGTCGTCACTGCGCCCGGCACCGCCCCGGTCAGCTTCATGGCCGAAATCCTGCATACCCTGGGCCTTGGCGGCGAAGACCTCAACGGCTACCTGGCGATGCTTGCAGCCGAGCACGCCAGGCCAGTCTGAGCCGGGTGCCGGCATTGCACAGCAGGATGCCGGCAATGATCAGCCCGCCGCCGGCACAGCTCCGCCAGGTCAGCGTCTCGCCCAGCAACAGCGCGCCGGACAGGACGGCAGTCAGCGGATTCAGCGCGATAAAGCTGCCGGCCCGGGTCACGCCGATCCGGGCAATGCCGTCGTAGTACCAGATATAGGCCAGTGCCGAACCGACCACGCCCAGATACAGCAGGCTCAGCCACCCAGGCCCCGAAACCCGGGCCAGCGACGCCAGCTGCATCTGCCCCAGCGCGAGTGTGGCTGCGCACAGCATCGCGGTGCCCAGCAGAATGGAAAGGGTCACGGTCTGCAGCGGGCCGATGGTGGCCGACAGCTCTCTGGCGCACACGCTGTAGATGACCCAGCTCGCCACGCAGCCAAGGATCAGCGCATCCCCCCACCCGCTGCCCGCATTGCCGGCCAGCGCCGGTGCGGCATGTCCCAGTATCACCACCCCGGCCCCTGCCAGGCACAGTGCGATGCCGGACAGCTGCCCGATCGACAGGGTGTCGCGGAGAAACACCCGGGCCACCAGCGCCATCACAGCCGGGTTCAGCGCAACGATCAGCGCGGCACGCGACGCACCGATCTCGCGCAGCCCGTAAAAAAAGCACAGGTTGTACAGAAAGATCCCGAAGAAGCCGAGCAGCAGCAGTTGCAGGAATTGCCGGGTGTTCAGCCGGACCAGCGGTATCCGGCTCAGCAGCAGGAAACCGAGCAGGGCCAGGCTGGCCATGACGAAGCGCAGGCTGGCCGACAGCAGGGGCGGCATTTCATCGGACAGAAAACGCCCGGCGACAAAGGTACCGCCCCAGATCATGGAGACCAGGCACAGCTTCAGGCAGGTGATGGCATCGGCGGCAGGTTTCATCGCTTTCCGGCAGGGGGCTCATGAGCGGGGCACCATTCTTATGCTCATGATGGCTAATGGTAAAATGAGCAAAAACTCATGACAGATGCCGGATGCGATGACATTGACCCAATTGGAAATTTTCTCGCAGGTCGCGGCCTTGCGCGGCTTCACCCTGGCAGCCGCCCGACTCGGCATTTCCCAGTCGGCGGTATCGCATGCGATCAAGTCGCTGGAACAGGAACTGGGGGTCGAGCTGGTACAGCGCCATCAGGCGCGGGTCGAGCTGACTGATATCGGCCAGCGGCTGTTGCTGCGCGCGCGCAGCCTGCTCGGACTGGCCGAGACCATGCGCCAGGAAGCCGCCGATGCAAAAGGGATGAAACAGGGCACGCTGCGCATCGGCTCCTTCGGCCCGACCGCGTCGATGCGGCTGTTGCCGGCCCTGCTGGCCGACTATCGCCAGCGCTATCCGGGCATCGAGATCCATGTCGAGGAAGGGCCAGACCAGCAGGTCGTCCAGTGGCTGCGCGAGCGCCGCATCGACATCGGCTTTGTGGTGCTGCCGGACGAGAGCTTCGATAGCTGGCCGCTGCTGGAAGACCGGATGGTTGCGGTCGTGCCCCGCCGGCACCCGCTGGCGGCGCGCGATGCCCTCAGCCTGCGCGAGCTGTGCGACGATCCGTTCATCCTGACCGGCGCCGGGTCGGCCGAACTGGTCATGCGCCTGTTCACTGCCGCCGGGCTGACGCCGCAGATCCGTTACCGCTGTTCCCAGTTGCTCAGCACACTGGACACCGTGGCCCGCGGCGACGGGGTCACCCTGCTGGCCGAGCTGGCGCTGCCGGCGCACGACCAGACCGCTTATGTGTCCCGTCCGCTGGCGCCGCAGGTCGCCCGCCGGATCGGCCTGGCGGTCCTCGATCAACGCCAGTCGTCACCGGCCACGCTGGCTTTTGTCCGGCAGGCCCTCATGCTGCGGGATGCCGGCAGGCTGCTGAAACCATGATTCCGGCATTCAGTTTTCCATTTGCCCGGTGCGGGAATTCATTGTGCACATAGGTCCGGAAAACAACTTATATCTTCAACTGCCCTTCCGATAACAGTAAGTGGGTTCAATTTACCCATCTCTTCACTCTAGGCAGGGCACATCATGCGCGTCTCCACTCGGCTTGCCGTCATCATTCTCGCGAGTTTCCTGGGGTTGTTGCTACTGGCGGGCTTCTCGCTGTACAGCATCCACACGTCACTGAAAAAAGAAAAAGAAACCTTCATCATCAGCCAGCTGAAAGCGGCGGAAAGCATCCTCAAATACTACGAAGGCCAGGAAAAGCAGGGCAAGCTCGGCACCGCCGACGCACAGGCCAGAGCGGCCCAGGCGCTGGCGATGATGAAACACGGGGACTTCTATTACTTTGCCCGCACCCGGGACAATGTTCTTGTCGTGCATACCAAGGCCGAAAGGGTCGGCAAGGTCGACACCGGCAGCAAACTTCCCGATGGCCGTACCACGGTCGATGCTTACAACGATGCCCTGAAAGGCGGCACAACCTACGGGCTGACAGTGATTCTGACCTCGCGCAAGGGCAGCACGGAAGAACTGCCGAAGCTCAACGGGGTCTATCGCTTCGAGCCATGGGGCTGGGTCGTGGGCACCGGGATTTTCACGGACGATATCGAGAAGACGTTCTGGAGCAGCGCCCGGGTACTGCTGGGCATCGGCCTGGCCGTGCTGCTGGTCGTGGCCGGGCTGGCCATGGCCATGTCGCGGCAGATCATCGGCGCGCTCGGCGGCGAACCGGCCTATGCGGTGCAGGTCGTCGAGGCCATCGCCGCCGGCAGGCTGGGCGACGAGATTCACACCAGGGGCAAGCCGGGCAGTCTGCTGGCCGTCATGCGTGACATGCAGGGCAGCCTGCGCGGCATGATCGAACAGATCTCCCGTTCGGCCGGCCAGCTGGCGCAAACCGCCCACAGCCTGACCGGGCAGATGGAGCGGCTGGACCAGGCCTCCACCTCCGCCAACGAGTCGACCTCATCGGCCGCGGCGGCGATCGAGCAGTTGTCGGTCAGCATCGACCATGTGACGGCCAATGCCCGCGATACCGAGGTCGATTCGCGCGGCGTCGCCGAACTGGCCCGGCAGGGCCGCACGGTCGCCCGGGAAGTCTCGGCAGGCATCCGTTCCATTTCCGGCGAGATCGGCACGGCGTCGACCCAGGTCGTGTCGCTGGCCGAGCGCACGCGCAATATCAGCGGCATTGCCGACACCATCCGCGACATCGCCGACCAGACCAACCTGCTGGCGCTGAATGCCGCCATCGAGGCGGCACGCGCCGGCGAGCAGGGCCGGGGCTTCGCCGTGGTCGCCGATGAAGTACGCAAACTGGCCGAGCGCACCGCCCAGGCCACCAGCGAGATCACCAGCATCATCCAGACCGTGGTCAAGGAAACGGTCAGCGTGTCCGCCGTCATGGACCATATCAATCCGCTGGTCGATGCCGGCGTCACGCAAGTCAATCAGCTGGCGGTGTCGCTCGGCGACATCGACGACCGGATGGAAACGACGCTGGTCCGCTTCCGCAATGTGGCCGAAGCCCTGGCCGAGCAGAGCCAGGCCGGCACCAATCTGGCCGGCGATGTCGAACGGGTGGTCGGCGTGGTCGAGGAAACCCAGTCGACGGTGCATTTCACCCGCGATGCCGCCCGACAGCTCGAGTCGCTGTCGCTCGGCCTGCAGCAGCAGGTGTCGCGCTTCACGGTCTGAACGCAGCCGGCAGGCGGACGCGCCGGGGGGACCGGCGCGAACCGCTTACAGGAAGGTGAACACGTCTTCCTGCGGCAGACGCGACTTCGGCAGTCCGGCATTGAAGTCGCTGTCGCTGTGATAGCCGAGGCTGACCAGCACCACGCTGGTAAAACCGTGTTCGCGCAGGCCCAGTTCCTGGTCCAGCTTGCGGAAATCGCAGCCTTCCATCGGCGTGGCATCGATGCCGAGCGCGGCGGCACCGAGCAGCAGGGTGCCGAGTGCCAGATAGGTCTGCTTTTCCATCCAGTGCTGCAGGTCTTTCTGGTCGTAGCGGTGCAGGTTCACGTAGCCGAGGCGACCGTTGCGCTGGCCTTCCCGGGCCTCCGGGCTCGGGAAGCGGCCGTCGGCGGCCTCCTGTTCCAGCACGCGTGCCAGATGGTCGTCGGTCATGGCAGTGCGCGCGCACAGCACGATCACATGCGACGCGTTCAGCACCTTGGGCTCGTTGTAGACGAAATCGTCATGCACGCCGCGGGCGATGCGCGCCTTGCCTTCGGCACTGTCAGCCACGACAAAGTGCCACGGTTGCGAGTTGACCGACGACGGGCTGTGACGCAGCAGGGTCAGCAGTTCGTCGATCTTCGGCTGCGGAATGCGGCGTGCCGGATCGAAGGCCTTGGTGGTGTAGCGGGTCTTGGCGATATCAGAAAGGTTCATTGCCGGATTCTCCAGGTAGGGGTCAGGTCAGGCGCCGACGACGCCAAGCTGTTTCATCAGGGTCAGATTGTCCTCGATATGCCAGTTTTCGGCGATACGTCCGTCCGCCACCCGGTAGATGTCGGTGGCGATGAAGTCGACCGCCTGGCCCCGCCCCTGCAACTGGCCGAACTGGCCGCTGAAATGGCCACGGAAGCGCAGATGGACCACCACCCGGTCGCCGGCGACCACCATCTGTTCGATCTCGCAGCGCATGTCCGGTATGGCCGTGCGCATGAAGCGGGAGGCGGCCAGCGGCCCGGCCAGCCCTTGCGCCCGGCCCGGTGGCAGGGTGCGGTCGGTAAAGTCAGGCGCCAGCGCGGCGCGGGCCAGCGCTTCATCGCCAGTATTCCAGAAGCTGCCGTAGCGGCGGGCAGCCAGTGCCTGCGGCGAATCAGCCGTCGCCTGCCCGCTGGCGGCAACGACGACGCGTGGCAGCAGCAGCGGGAGGTCCTGTGCGCTGGCAGGCAGGGTCACGGCGGACAACAGCAGCGGCAGCAGCCAGCGTGCGGAAGAGGAAGGGAGCAGGGTCATGGCAGTGTCCTTTGCAGGGTAAGGGGAAAGTCAGGCGGCGGCCGGGTAGTCGCTGTAGCCACGGGCATCGCCGCCAAACAGCGTGTTGCCGTCGAATGAAGCCAGCGGCAGGCCGTCGGCCAGCCGGCGCGGCAGGTCCGGGTTGGCAATAAAGGCGCGGCCGAAGGCGACCAGGTCGGCATAACCGTTGCCGATCACCCACTCGGCGCGGGCACGGTCGTATTTGCCGGCCACGATGATCGGCCGGCTGAAGCGGGCACGAATGTCCTGGCGGAACGTCTCGGTAAACGGCGGCGCATCGTCCCAGTCGGCTTCGACCAGGTGCAGATAGGCAATGCCGCGCGCCTGCAGATAAGTGGCCGCCTCCAGCAGGGTCGGCAGAATGTCCGGGCAGGCCATCCCGCGCGCGGTCAGGAACGGCGCCAGGCGGATGGCAGTGCGTGCGGCACCGATTTCCCCGGCCACGGCATCGACCACTTCCCGCAGAAAGCGCAGCCGCTTGTCACGCGACCCGCCGTATTCATCGGTACGGGTGTTCGAGGTCGTGCGCAGGAACTGGTCGAGCAGATAGCCGTTGGCGCCATGGATCTCGACACCGTCGAAGCCGGCGTCCAGCGCCCGTCGCGCCGCGCGGCGAAAGTCGTCGACGATGCCGCGGATTTCATCCCGCTCCAGCGCGCGCGGCGTCGGGCAGGCGACCATGGCGCCGATCCCGGTCTGCGGATCAGCCCTCCATACCTGGCCGTCGAACGGCACGGCCGACGGCGCGACCGGCAGTTCACCATGGTGGAAATCCGGGTGGGACATGCGTCCCACATGCCAGAGCTGCAGGAAAATCCGCCCGCCAGCGGCATGGACGGCATCGGTCACCAGACGCCAGCCGGCCACCTGCGCGTCACTGTGGATACCGGGCGTGAACGAGTAACCCTTGCCTTGCGGCGAGATCTGCGTCGCCTCGGTCACGATCAGCGCAGCCGATGCGCGCTGGGCGTAGTAGCGCGCATTCAGCGCATTGGGCACATCGCCGGGCTGGGTGCTGCGGCAGCGGGTCATCGGCGCCATGACCACGCGGTGCGGCACGGCGTGACCGGCAATGACGGTCGGGGTGAACAACGGGGAAGCGGTAGGCATGGCGGCAGGGCTCCGGACTCGGTGGAAGAGGCCGTGCCATTCTGCCCGGCGAGCCGCATGCCGATAATCAGGCCGCCATTTGAATCATTTTCAAATGAAAACGGGAGATCGCTTCCCGATGCCGGCGGCGGTCAACGCCTTGTGAACAACGGCCTGTGTCAGACCACGCTGATTGACCAGATTGTTGAACCTGGCTGCCAGCAGGGCTTTTGCGGACCGTTTTTCAGCATCCGTGAATCCCGGATCCATCAATACCTTGTCGGTCCCGGCGGGCATGTCATTGCGCATCATGATCATTTTCTCCTGAGTCCATAGCGGGCCGGCATGGCTTCAGGCGTTGCCCGAGCCGGGTCATACCCGACGACAATGACACCAGCCGGCCCGGCAAGCCGTCAAAAAGGGGACGGCTTGCGGTTGCGGCAAGGCGACAGTCGGTCTTCCCCGGTCACGCCCCCTGCGCCAGTTCGACGCAACGACGCGCCAGTTCCCGGGTCGGGTCGACCAGACCGACCTCGCGACCGCCAAGGTTCAGCACGTCCTCGCCCGGCACGATCAGTGGCAGTTCGGTGCAGCCGAGGATCAGCACTTCGGCACCGCGATCGGCCAGATGGCGGGCAGCGGCCAGCAGGTCGGCGCGGCACTCGCCGTCGACAAAGCCGGCCTTGACCCCCTTGTCGCCGTAGATGGCATTCATCACCTGCGCCTGATGGGCGTCGTCCGGCACGATCAGCGTCAGGCCAGCGCGCTCGGCCGCCCGGCGGTAGACGCCGCTGCTCATCGTGCCGCTGGTGGCCAGCAGCCCGACTGGCGGACAGTGCGGGTAGCGTTCGGCAATCCGTGCCATGGTCACGTCCGGCATGCTGATGACCGGGATCGACAGATGCGGCTGCAGGTCGCCAAGGTAGGCATGCGCGGTATTGCACGGAATGGCGATCATCGCCGCACCGCCGGCCTCCAGCCGCTTGCAGGCGGCATACAGCGCGATCGACGGGTCCGGGCCGCGACCGAGGATGTGCGCGGTCCGGTCCGGAATCTGCGGATTGTGTTCGACCAGCAGCCGCACGTGTTCCTGGTCGCGCTGCGCCCGTGTCAGCCTGACCAGCTTGTCCATGAAATCCACCGTCGCCGCCGGTCCGACGCCGCCGACGATACCGACCTTGACCGGCTCACCGGCCGGCACGGCATCGCGCTCCAGCGCATGGTCGGCATAGACCCGGTTGCTGTCGATCAGCCGGATGCCGCGGGCGGCCAGTCGTTCGGCCAGCAGCGCCACTTCGGTCGAGGCGGCGAGGATGACCCCGACCCCGTCAGCCTGCAGACTGCGGCAGGCCTGCATCACGGCTTCCAGCGCGGCATCGTCGAGGTAGCCGGCCTTGAGCCCGCGCGGGCCGTAGATCGCCTCCATCAGCCCGGCCTGGGCGTCGGCGGACGGGTAATGCAGCGGATGGCGCGCGCCGAGATGGCTTTCGAGCAGGCCGGCACGGCGCACGTAGTCGCAGGTCAGCACGCCAAGCGGCGTGCCGGCCGGCAGCTCGCGTTCGAGATGGTCGGTGACTGCCGTCATCAGGTTGACGATCGGCAGCGCGGTTTCGGCCTGGATGTCGTCGAGGAAGGTATGGCAGATGAACGACGGCAACAGCACCCGGTCGACGCCCTGACTCTCGAAGTGCCGGACGATGTTGAATACGTAGAACTTGCTCTCGCGCGGATCGGCCTCGCCCCGGGCCACGGCGTCGCCTTCGCTCAGTGGCTGCTGCTCCAGCAGCACGTCAGGCTGGGCCTCGCCCTGGCGCGCCGCGCGCTGGACCAGCTTGAACAGCACGTCGGCGCCTGCCAGCGCACCGACCCCGCCGACGATGCCGAAGCGGCGCTGCCCCACCCTCTTGTCAACCGAATTCATTCCACCCTCACTCGCTGCGCGCCGGCCCATCCGGCGTCATGCGTCATGATGCAGACGGAAACGCGTCCGGCGATGCGTATTCAGATGCCGGGTATGCGTGGAATGAATAAGTGCCCATGCAGCCCCCGAATCCTGCGTCCGGTCGGGCCACACGGGGGGCGCGGACTCAGTCCGGCAGGTCGCGACCGCTCAGGTGCTGCCACAGCCGCACCAGCGCCGGCTTGCGATTGTTCAGGTCGCAATACAGGCGGATGCCGAGCGGCAATTGCCAGCGCTGGCCGCCAGCGCGGACCAGCCGGCCCTCGGCCAGTTCCTGGCTGACCACCATTTCCGGCAGCCAGGCCATGCCCAGCCCCTGCAGCACCAGCTCCTTGGCCTGGTCGGACATGTCCGACTCATAGCGTCGCAGCAGGGCATACGGCTGGCCGGCGTGGTCGAGCAGGTACTGCACGGCGCGACGCAGGTAGGCACCGGTCGCAAACGAGATCAGCGGTACCGGCACCTGGCGGGTCCCCGGCAGCGCGTAACGCGGCCGGCCGTCGAGGCCCGGCGCCGACACCGGCAACAGTACGGTGTCACCCAGCGGCAGGAACGCGTAGCGCGTCTCGTCCAGCAGCACCGGCAGTTCGGTATGGTGATAGCACAGCAGCAGATCGGCCGAGCCGTCCGACAGGGCCTTGATCGCCTTGTTGATGCTGGCGGTCACCGCCCGCACGCTGATGTCGCTGTAGTCCTGCCGTACCGTCTGCAGCCACGACGGCACGAAATTCACCGACAGTGAATGCCCGGCAATGACCCTCAATGAATGTGCGTCCGGATTGACCTCGCCGCGCAGCATGCTGCGCGTCTCCAGCAGCCGGCGCAGGAAGTGCTCGGCATTGTCACGGAACAGCACGCCTTCCGGCGTCAGCGTCAGTGGCAGGCCGCGACGCTCGATCAGCGGTACGCCGACCCAGTGTTCCAGCGCCTGAATGTGACGACTGAGCGACGGCTGCGAGATGTGCCGTTCCTCCGCCGCGCGTGAAAAGCTGCGGGAAGACGCCACACTCAGGAAATCCTCGATCCAGCGGATGTCCATAATTCGTTCGCTCACCACTCGTCAATGTTGAAAACGCGTCACTGTGCCGCATCGCTGGCCAGCGCGCATCGGGAAATCGAATATCTTTCGTCGATATACTGCATAAGTGATTGCTGATTTACATGATCCATCTCAATAAAATTCCGGATCGCCTCAACTAGCCTAAGATTTTCCACGAGGCATTACATCAGGATGGACACTCAGACTAGCGCCGCCCCACTGACCAATGACGTGGTCGACCCCTATTACGAAGGTGTGCCCGATTACATGGTCGACGTCTATGACTGGGCCTATGTCAATCCGGTCCAGGTCGATCGGCTCGACCACAACCTTGTGGTTCGCGTCCTGCTGTTCGGCAACGACCAGCGCCTGATGCGGGCCTATCTGAACGAGATCCGCCCCGGCATGCGCGTCTGGCAGGTCGCCCATGTCTACGGTGATCTGGTGACCCGCGTCGCCGACAAGGTCGGTCCGCAGGGCAGCTTCCACCTGACCGACATCACGCCGGCACAGGTCGAGCACGCCGAACGCAAGCTGGCCGGCCGGCCATGGGCGCAAGTGTATCGTGCCGACGCCGCCCATTTCGACGGACATGGTGAATATGACCTGATCTGCAGCTTCTTTTTGCTGCATGAAGTGCCGGAAGACAAGAAGCGCGAAATCGTCGACCACATGCTGGCGCGGGTGCCGGTCGGTGGCAAGGCGGTGTTCGTCGACTACCACCGGCCGTCGATGTGGCAGCCGATCCGCTGGATCCTGAAGGTGGTCAACGCCTGGCTGGAACCGTTCGCCAACGCGGTGTGGAAGCACGAACTCAGCCATTACGCGACCCATGCCGACCGTTTCGACTGGAACAAGCGCACCTTCTTCGGCGGCGTGTACCAGTGCACGGTGGTCACCCACAAGGCCGCCCCGGACGCCTGATTCCTCCTGCCGCCGGCCACCCGGCCGGCGGCAATCCGCCTTCCCGCCTTCCGTCACTGCCCGCCCGGCGTCATGCCGGCACCTTGACGCGAATCAATGAGCATTTTCCGCTTGTCCATCAGCATGTCATCGTCAATGGAATGACTGTCATGCCCTCGCACCCCATGGACATGACGCCAGCCCGGCCGGCGCCATTCCAGGTCACGGTTTTCCCCTCTTTCTCCAACCTGCAACAGAAAGAAGAACCATGAAAGCGAGACGGTTCCCCCGCTGGATTCTCCCGGCGCTGGCGCTGCTGCCACTGATGGTCGGGCAGGCTTACGCCGCCGACGACGGCCTGCACAAGAATGCCAATCCCAAAGCGCCGAAGATGACCGAGGCCGAATTCACCAAGGCCAGGCAGATCTATTTCGAACGCTGCGCCGGCTGTCACGGCGTGCTGCGCAAGGGCGCTACCGGCAAGCCGCTGACACCGGACATCACCCTGGAGCGCGGCAGCGAGTATCTGAAGACCTTCATCAAGTACGGCAGCCCGGCCGGCATGCCGAACTGGGGCACGTCCGGCGACTTCACCGACGAGGAAGTCGACCTGATGGCGCGCTACGTCCAGCAGGAACCGCCGACACCGCCGGAGTACTCGCTGGCGGACATGGAGAAGAGCTACAAGGAACTCGTTCCGGTCAGCAAGCGTCCGACCCGGAAGATGAACAAGCTGAACCTCGACAACCTGTTCTCGGTCACCCTGCGCGACGCGGGTGAGGTTGCGCTGATCGACGGCGACAGCAAGAAGATCATCAACATCATCAAGACCGGCTACGCCGTCCACATTTCGCGCATGTCGGCCTCGGGACGCTACCTGTTCGTGATCGGCCGCGACGCCAAGATCGACCTGATCGACCTGTGGATGCCGGTGCCTGACCGGGTTGCGGAAGTCAAGGTCGGCCTGGAAGCGCGCTCGGTCGAAACCTCCAAGTTCAAGGGCTACGAAGACAAGTACGCGATCGCCGGCACCTACTGGCCGCCGCAGTACGTCATCATGGAAGGCAGCACGCTGAAGCCGCTGAAGATCGTGTCGACCCGCGGGATGACGGTCGATGGCGAATATCACCCCGAGCCGCGCGTGGCCTCCATCGCCGCCAGCCACTACCGCCCCGAGTTCGTGGTCAATGCCAAGGAAACCGGCAAGATCATGATGGTCGACTACACCGACCTGAAGAACCTGAAAACCACCACCATCGACTCGGCCAAGTTCCTGCATGACGGCGGTTTCGACTCCACCGGCCGCTACTTCCTGGTTGCCGCCAACGCGTCGAACAAGGTCGCCGTGGTCGATACCAAGGAAGACAAGCTGGCCGCACTGGTCGACGTCGGCAAGACGCCGCACCCGGGTCGCGGCGCGAACTTCGTCCATCCGAAATTCGGTCCGGTCTGGGCCACCAGCCATCTCGGCGACGACACGATCAGCCTGATCGGTACCGATCCGGTCAAGCACAAGGCCAGTGCCTGGAAGGTGGTCGAGACGCTGAAGGGCCAGGGTGGCGGTTCGCTGTTCATCAAGACCAATCCGAAGTCGAAGAACCTGTGGGTCGACACTCCGCTGAACCCGGACGCGAAGCTGAACCAGTCGGTGGCCGTGTTCGATATCAGCAAGCTGCAGAGCGGCTATGAAGTACTGCCGATCGTCGAGTGGGCCCAGTTGAAGGGCGCCGGCGCCAAGCGCGTGGTGCAGGCCGAGTACAACCAGGCCGGCGACGAAGTGTGGTTCTCGGTCTGGGGCACCAAGGACCAGGAGTCCGCACTGGTCGTGGTCGATGACAAGACCCGCAAGCTGAAGGCCGTGATCAAGGATCCGAAGCTGATCACGCCGACCGGCAAATTCAACGTCCACAATACCCAGCACGACGTGTATTGATCCGATGGCGGGCAGGGAGCCCTTCCCTGCCCGCCTGTTTTTGTCCGCCAACCGGAGTTCCACCATGCACAACCTTATCGTGACCGCTTTCGCCTTCGGCGCCCTGCTCGTCAGCGGCGCCGCCCAGGCCAACGAAGCCCTGGCCAAGAGCAAGAACTGCATGTCTTGCCACACCGTCGACAAGAAACTGGTCGGTCCGGCGTACAAGGACATCGCCACAAAATACAAGGGCAAGAACATGGAAGCCCAGATGGTGCAGTCGATCATCAAGGGCAGCAGCGGCAAGTGGGGTCCGATCCCGATGCCGGCCAACAATGTGTCCGAAGGCGATGCCAGGACGCTGGCCAAATGGATCCTGTCGCTGTAAACCGGTGCCGGCTCGCCGGCATGGCGCTGTTCGCCATGCTGGTCTCGGCACCGGCCTTCGCCACCGACCCGCCCTCGCCACAGCGCCAGCGCCAGCTCGCGCACTGGCTGCGCGACGACTGCGGCGCCTGCCACGGCATGACGCGCCAGGGCGGGCTCGGCTCGCCGCTGACCGCTGCCGCCCTGGCGGACAAGCCGGCGTCGGGTCTGGTGGCCACGCTGCTTGACGGGCGTCCCGGCACGGCAATGCCGCCGTGGCGACCGTTTCTGACTGAAGACGAGGCCGTATGGCTGATCGAACGATTGCAGCGCGGCGATCCTCTCGCCGTGCCCTGATTCCCGCGCTTGCGCTGGCCTGCCTGAGCGCACTGGCCGGTTGCAGCACTGCCCCGGCCGCACGCGGTACCGGCGACCTGGGCCTGATCATCGAACGGGCGACCGGCCGCGCCCAGATTGTCGATACCACGCAGCATCAGCGCCTGGCCACCGTCAGCGGGCTGGGCGACCTGTCGCACGCGTCGGTAGTGTTCTCGCGCGACACCCGCTATGCGTATGTGTTCGGCCGTGATGGCGGTCTGACGCGCATCGATCTGCTGTCGGCCCGCATCACCCATCGCGTGGTGCAGGCCGGCAATTCCATTGGCGGCGCCATCAGCCAGGATGGCCGCATCGTGGCCGCGCAGAACTACGAACCGGGCGGCATCCGCCTGTTCGATGCCGCCACGCTGAAGCCGCTGGCGGACATCCCGGCCATCGGCGCGGACGGCCGCCGCTCGAAGGTGGTCGGTCTGGTCGACCTGCCCGGCCAGCGCTTCGCCGCCAGCCTGTTCGAGTCGGGAGAGATCTGGCTGATCGACGCCAGCGACCCCGCGCACCCGAAAGTGGACAAACTCGCCGCCGGCAAGCAGCCGTACGATGCACTGGTCACGCCGGACGGGCGCCATTATCTGGCCGGCCTGTACGGCGAGGACGGGCTGGCCCGGGTCGATCTGTGGCAGGACCCGCCGGCGGTACGCAAGGTCATGTCCGGCTATGGCCGGGGAGAAACGCCGCTGCCGGTGTACAAGATGCCGCACCTGCGCGGCTGGGCCATCGCCCAGGGCGAAGCCTGGCTGCCGGCCATCGGCCGCCATGAAGTGCTGGTCGCCGACACCCGCGACGGCTGGAAGGAAAATGCCCGCGTCGCGGTCGCCGGCCAGCCGGTCTTCGTCATGGCGCGCCCGGATGGCCGCCAGGTCTGGGTCAATTTCGCCTTCCCCGACAATGACACCCTGCAGGTCATCGACACCCGGAGCCGGCGCGTGGTCCGCACGCTGAAACCGTGCCGGGGCGTGCTGCACATGGAGTTCACGCCGAAGGGCGAGGAAATCTGGTTCTCGTGCCGCGACGACAACCGGGTCGAGGTCTACCGTACCGACACGCTGACCCCGGTCGCCTCGCTGCCGGCCGACAACCCGAGCGGCGTGTTCTTCACCCCGCGCGCCTACCGCTTCGGCATGTAGCGCCCATGTCCGATGATCGCGCCCTGTTCGACACGCTGCAGCGCGATTTTCCGCTGCAGTCCCGCCCGTATCATGTCGCCGCCGCGGCCTGTGGTCTCGACGAGGCGGACCTGCTGGCCCGGCTGGCGGCCGGGCTGCAGTCCGGCCGCATCAGCCGCATCGGCGCGGTATTCGCGCCGAACGTGATCGGCGCCAGCACACTGGCCGCGCTGGCTGTGCCGCCCGATGCACTGGACGAGATGGCCGCGCGGGTCAATGCCTGTCCGCTGGTCAACCACAACTATGCCCGCCATGGTCATGCCTGCAACCTGTGGTTCGTGCTGACCGGCCGCGACCGGGGGCAGCTCGATGCCGCGCTGGACGATATTGCCGTCGCAACCGGTCTCCCGCCGCTCGACCTGCCGCTGGAGCGCGAATATCACATTGATCTCGGTTTCGCCCTCGACGGCCCGCAACGGCAGCGAACGCCCCGGACACCGGTGGCGCGACCGGCGCTTGATGCAGCGGACTGGCGGCTGATCGCGGCGCTGGAGCGCGGCCTGCCACTGGTGGCGCAGCCGTACGAGGCACTGGCGGCCATGGCCGGCCTGAGTCCCGGGCAGGTTGGCGAACGGCTGCGCACCTGGTGCGACAGCGGCGTGATCCGTCGTTTCGGCGTGGTGCTGCGCCACCGCGAATTCGGCTACCGCAGCAATGCCATGTGCGTCTGGGACGTGCCGGACACCGACGTCGACGCCATCGGCAAGCGCCTCGCCGCCCACCCGGCGGTAAACCTGTGCTACCGGCGACCGCGCCGGCCCGGCTGGCCGTACAACCTGTTCGCCATGATCCACGCCCGTTCCGGGCAGGCAATGGCGGACGATATCGCCGGCGTGGTCCGCCATGCCGGCCTGGCCCCCCATCCCCGGTTGGTGCTGCCCAGCACCACCTGCTACCGCCAGCGCGGCGCACGCTATGCCTGCGAGGAGTCCCCATGCGACACAACGACGCCAGCCTGATGCCGCTCGACGACACCGACCGCCTGATCATCAACCGGCTGCAGGACGGTTTTCCGCTGGTTTCACGCCCGTATGCGGCTGCGGCAGCCGCACTGGGGCTGGACGAAGACACGCTGCTGGCGCGGCTCGATGCGCTGCTGGCGCGCGGCGTGCTGACCCGCTTCGGCCCGCTGTTCCAGATCGAGCGTGCCGGCGGCCGTTTCGTGCTGTGTGCGTGTCATGCACCGGCAGAACGGTTCGACGCCATTGTCGACGCCATCAACGCGTTCCCGGAAGTTGCGCACAATTACGCGCGCGAACACCACCTGAACCTGTGGTTCGTGGTTGCCATCGAGTTCGCCGGCACACTGGACGATACCCTGGCCCGGATCGCCGCCGCGGCCGGCGTGCCGGTGCTGCCGTTCCCGAAACAGCGCGAATTCATCGTCCATCTGCGGCTGGAAGCCTGAGATCCGGACCGGGCCCGACCGCCGCCATTGATCTGCGTTAAGGCGCCTGCCCCCCGGTCATTTTTATGCTGTCAGCACAATGCCACGCAAGGGAAACGACATGCTCGACCCGCTGGACCGGGCGCTGATACGCGCCACGCAGTCGGGGTTGCCGCTGGTGCCGGAACCCTACCTTGCCCTCGCCAGCGCGCTCGGCACCACCGAGGCCGATATCATCGCCCGGCTGGCAGCCATGCGCGAAGACGGCCTGCTGCGGCGCATCGCCGCGGTACCGAACCACTATGCGCTCGGCTATCTCGCCAATGGCATGACGGTCTGGAACGTCGACGACGCAGAGGCCGATGCACTCGGCGCGGAAGTGGCCCGGCTGCCCTTCGTCAGCCACTGCTACCTGCGCCCGCGCCGTCTGCCGGACTGGCCGTACAACCTGTTCGCCATGGTCCACGCCCACGACCGCGTCGAAGCGGCGGCCCTCGGCGACCGCATCGCCGCCGTACTCGGCGCCGCCTGCCATGGACGCGATGTGCTCTATTCGACCCGAATCCTGAAAAAAACCGGCCTGCGCCTGACCGGGGAGTAATGTCATGTTCCGTCTGTCCCGATTCATGGAAGCACTGCGCGGCAACGGTCCCATTGCCACCCCGCGGCGGCCGCGCGGCCCGGTGGTGATCTGGAACCTGATCCGCCGCTGCAACCTGACCTGCAAGCACTGCTATTCGACCTCGGCCGACACCGACTTTGCCGGTGAGCTGTCCACGGCCGAGGTATTCACCGTCCTCGACCAGCTGCATGCCGCCGGCGTGCCGGCGGTGATCCTGTCCGGCGGCGAGCCGCTGCTGCGGCCGGACCTGTTCGCTATCGCCCGCCGGGCCAAGGCGCTCGGCCTGCATGTGTCGGTGTCCAGCAACGGTACCCTGCTCGACCCTGCCATCGCCCGCGAACTGGCCGATTGCGGCGTCGACTACTACGGCGTCAGCCTCGACGGACTGAAGCCGGTGCACGACGTGTTCCGCCAGCGTGCCGGTGCCTTCGACGACGCCCTGGCCGGTATCCGCATCGCCCGCGACGCCGGCCTGCGCGTCGGCGTGCGCATGACCCTGACCGAATCCAATGCCGCCGATCTGCCGGCGCTGGTCGCCCTGACCGAGGACGAGGGGCTGGACAAGTTCTACCTGTCCCACTTCAACTACGCCGGACGCGGTCGCAAGCACCAGCGCCAGGATGCCCGCCACGTCGCCACCCGTCAGGCGATGGACTGGCTGTTCGCCCATGTCTGGTCGCGCGCGCGGCAGGAACGCGCCGGCGATTTCGTGACCGGCAACAACGATGCCGATGGCGTCTACCTGCTGCACTGGGTCGCCCGGCGCTTCCCGCACCGCGTCGACGACCTGCGCGCCCGGCTGCTGCAGTGGGGCGGCAACGCCACCGGCATCGGCGTCGCCAATATCGACAATCTCGGCAACGTCCATCCGGACACCATGTGGTGGCAGGTCGGGCTGGGCAATGTGCGCGAACGGCCGTTCGGCGAGATCTGGGCCGACCGCAGCCATCCGCTGATGGACGGGCTGAAATCGCGGCCGCGACCGCTGGAGGGCCGCTGCGCGGGCTGTGCGCACCGCGAGATCTGCAATGGCAATACCCGGGTGCGCGCCTTCGCCGTCAGTGGCAACCCGTGGGCGGAGGACCCCGGCTGTTACCTGAGCGATGCCGAAACCCGGCCGCTGCGATGCGGGGTGACGGCATGACACTGCGCCTGCTGCTCGCCTGCTGTTCGCTGGCCGTCGCTACCCTGGCGACGGCCGCCCCGCCCGATGCGCCGGTCCTGTACCGGCAGCAGTGCGCAAGCTGTCACGGCACCGACCGCCTCGGCGCCATGGGGCCGGCGCTGTTGCCGCAAAGCCTGGAACGGCTGAAACCGGCCGAGCTGCTGGCCACCATCCGTGACGGCCGCCCGGCCACGCAGATGGCCGGCTTCGCCGCCACGCTGTCGGCGGCCGATATCGACGCGCTGGCCACCTTCCTGCGCAGCGATCCGCCGTCGCCGCCGCGCTGGCGCGACAGCGACATCCGCGCGTCGCGTATCGTCCATGTCCGGCCCGGCAGCCTGCCGGACCGGCCGCAATTCCGCGCCGATCCGGCCAATCTGTTCCTGGTGGTCGAGGCCGGCAGCCATCACGTCACCGTGCTCGACGGTGACACGCTGGAGCCGATCCATCGCTTCCAGAGCCGCTTCGCCCTGCATGGCGGTCCCAAGTACAGCCGCGACGGCCGCTATGTGTACTTTGCCAGCCGCGACGGCTGGATCAGCAAGTACGACCTGTGGAACCTGAAGACCGTGGCCGAGATCCGCGCCGGTCTCAACACCCGCAATCTGGCGGTCAGTGACGACGGACGCTGGGTGCTGGTCGGCAACTATCTGCCGAACACGCTGGTCCTGCTCGACGCCAGAACGCTGGAACTGCGCCGCAGCCTGACGGTGCGCGGCACGGACGGTGCGCCGTCGCGGGTATCGGCGGTCTATGACGCCGCGCCGCGCGGCAGCTTCATCGTGGCGCTGAAGGATCTGGCCGAGGTCTGGGAAATACCGTACCGCAACGGACGGGCCGGTGCCGCCCCGCAGCTTGCGCCGCGCCGGATCGCCTTCGACGATGTGCTCGACGACTTTTTCTTCGACCAGTCCTACCGCCACATCCTCGGCGCCTCGCGCAGCGGACGCGGCCAGGTCATCGACCTCGACGCCGGCCGCAAGGTCGCCGATCTCGCGCTGAGCGGCATGCCGCACCTCGGCAGCGGCATTACCTGGCAGCGCGACGGCCATGACGTGATGGCGTCGCCAAACCTGAAGGACGGCCGCATCAGCGTGATCGACATGCAGAACTGGCAGACGGTCGGCGAAATCGCCACCAATGGCCCGGGGTTCTTTATCCGCAGCCACGAACGCACGCCGTATGCGTGGACCGACGCGATGATGAGTCCGCGCCGCGATACCCTGCAGATCATCGACAAGCAGAGCCTGGCCGTGGTCGGCAGCGTGACACCGAGCCCCGGCCGTACGGCCGCGCATGTGGAGTTCACCCGTGACGGCAAATACGCGCTGGTCAGCGTGATGGAGCGCGATGGCGCGCTGGTGGTTTACGATGCGGCGACTTTCCGCGAGATCAAGCGCTTGCCGATGGACAAGCCGATCGGCAAATACAATGTATTCAACAAGACCACCCGTTCGTCGGGAACCAGTCACTGAGGAGTCCGCACATGGAAAGAGCAACCCAACCGGGCAAGGTCTGGCTGGTCGGCGCCGGCCCCGGCAGCGCCGATCTGCTGACCCTGCGCGCCGCCCGCGTGCTGGGCCAGGTCGATGTCTGGCTGATCGATGATCTGGTCGGCGAGGAGATCCACCAGCATGCGCGTCCCGACGCCGTGCTCGAATACGTCGGCAAGCGCGGCGGGCGCTGTTCGATGCGCCAGGCCGACATCAACGAACGCGCGCTGGCCCATGCGCTGGCCGGCCGCTCGGTCGCCCGGGTCAAGGGCGGCGACCCGACCCTGTTCGGCCGTGGCGGCGAGGAGCTCGCCTATCTGGCCGCGCACGGCATCGAGGTCGAGATCGTCAACGGGCTGACCAGCGGCATGGCGGCGGCACAATCGCTCGGCGTCGGTCTGACCCACCGCGATTTCGGTCATGGCGTGACATTTGTCACCGCGCACACCGCCGACGACGGTGGCCCGGACTGGCCGGCGCTGTGTGCCGGCGGCACCACGCTGGTGATCTACATGGGCATGAGCCGGCTGGCCGACATCCGCGATGCCCTGTGCCGCGCCGGCAAGCCGGCCGACACGCCGGCCGCCGTAGTGATGAACGCCAGCCGCGTCGACGAGCGGCAATGGTGTGGCTCGCTGGCGACGCTGACCGATGCGCTCGACGCCGGGCTGGCCAGCCCGGCCATCATCCTGGTCGGCGGCGTGCTCGCCCACGCCCGCCACCCGCAACCGGCCGCGTTCGCGCTGCCGCTGGCGCACGCCACCGGCGACTCGCTGGCCTGTTGCTGAGGCGGTTCAGGCGAACTCGGCCGACAGCAGCACGCACAGCGCCACCAGCACGACCTGCCGCGCCGGGGTAAAGAAACCGGCCGGCGCCGCCTCGGCGTCGATAATGCCGGCCACCGTACCGTCGGCGGCATACACCGGCAGGCAGGCTTCGGCGCGCACCTTCGGATCGCACACGTAGTAGCTGCCGCCGCCGGCCGCATGGATGGCCACGTCATCGATGACCATGCCCCGTCCGGACAGGCCGACCGTGCTGTTGTTGCTGTGGGCGGCAAATGCCGCGTCGAGCGGGAACTCGGCCCGGCTCGGCAGCCCGACACAGGCCAGTTTGACCAGCGCCTCGCCAGCGGCGACCGGCAGCCGGCGATAGATGCCAAGCCAGTCGGCACCCACCTGCGCGTTGACGGTCTGCACCAGCCGGTTCAGGCGTTGCAGCAAGCGGGTTCTGGCCGCATCACGGCCGCCGAGCACGCCGGCCAGGTCGTACGGCTGTGCCGCCAGCTGGTCGAACAGCGAACAGGCGCCATCGGCCGACACTTCCGGTACCCGGTAACGGTACAGCGCGTCTTCGTCGTCGACCGCCACCGGTACCGCCAGCGCGGCGTGCAGGGTGCCGATACTGGCGACGATCGCGTCGACGGACAGATCCAGCGCATTGCGCCGCAGGTAGTCACTGACCAGGCTCGATGTCATCGGTGAATCACTCCGGGAAAAGATCGCCCACTGTGCCGCGAGCCGGGGCCGGCGGGCAACTACATCCGCAACATCAGCACCCCGCCCACCATCAGCACGCAGGCGGCGACACGCAGCGGCGTCGGCTTCTCGCCCAGCCACAGCCAGCCAAGCAGCACGCCGAACAGGCTGCTCAGTTCGCGCAGCGCCGACACCTGGCCCATCGGCAGCACGCGCAGCGCCGAAATCACCAGCCCGTACGCACACAGCGACACCACGCCGCCGAGCATGCCGGTCAGCACGGCGCGACGATCGGCCAGACGCGGGCGCGGATCGCCGCCGGCGCGAAGCACCAGCGCCAGCAGCGGCAGGTTGAACAGCAGGTAGACCCAGGCGATATACGCGAACGGATCGCCGGCCAGCCGCACGCCGATGCCGTCGACCACGGTATAGGAGGCGATAAAGCAGCCGGTCAGCACCGCCGCGCCCATCCCGCCGCTGGCGGCCAGCCCACGGCGGCGATAGGCCAGCGACACGATGCCGGCCGACACCATCAGGATGCCGCCAGCCACGACCAGCCCCGGCCGCTCGCCGCCAAAGGCCCAGGCGCCGAGCGTGACCAGCAGCGGCGACATGCCGCGCGCCACCGGATACACCCGGCCGAAGTCGCCGCTGCGGTAGGCACGGATCAGCGCCAGCGAATAACCGAGCTCCAGCAGCGCCGACGCACCGATATACGGCCAGCTGGCCGCTGCCGGCGCCGGCAGCAGCAGCACGCCGGCCAGCCCGGCCAGCCCGCACGGCACCGCCATCATGCCGGTCTGCCACAGCTTGTCCCGACTCTGGTGCAGCAGCGCATTCCAGCTGGCATGCAGCAGGGCCGAGAACAGCACCAGCGCAACGTACAGGCTTTCCACCCGGCCATCCCCGAGATCTAAAGACGCCAGCCTATCAGTCCGGCCAGCCGGACGACAGAAACCGCCGCGCAAGGCGCGGCGGTTTCTGGTCCCGGCATGGCGGATAGCGTTACAGCGTCAGCCCCAGCGCCTTCGCCACGCCGGCGCCATAGGCCGGGTCGGCTTTGGAGAAATGGGCGATCTGGCGGCGCTGGATCGCTTCCGGCACCTCGCGCATGTCGTCAGCGATATTGTCGAACAGCCGTTGCTGCTGGGCCGCATCGAGCAGCCGGAACAGCGCGCCCGGCTGCGAGTAGTAGTCCTCGTCGACGCGATGGTTCCAGTGGTCGGCCGCGCCTTCCAGCGTCAACGGCGGTTCGGCGAAGTCCGGCTGTTCCTGCCATTGGTCGAAGCTGTTCGGCTCATAGCTGACGCGCCTGTCGCCATTGTTGCCATCGACGCGCATCGCGCCGTCGCGGTGGTAGGTATGGAACGGACAGCGCGGCGCGTTGACCGGGATCTGCTGGTGATTGACGCCGAGCCGGTAGCGGTGGGCATCGCCATACGAGAACAGCCGGCCCTGCAGCATCTTGTCCGGCGAGAAGCCGATGCCCGGCACGACATTGCCCGGGTTGAATGCCGACTGCTCGACTTCGGCGAAGTAGTTGTCCGGGTTGCGGTTCAGTTCGAACTCGCCGACCTCGATCAGCGGGTAGTCGCCATGCGGCCAGACCTTGGTCAGGTCGAACGGATTGATCCGGTACGAGCCCGCTTCCTGCTCCGGCATGATCTGCACGAACAGTTTCCAGCGCGGAAAGTCGCCGCGTTCGATCGCGTCGTACAGGTCGCGCTGCGAGCTTTCACGGTCGCGGGCAATGATCGCCTCGGCCTCGGCGCTGCCCAGACAGGCGATACCCTGCTGGGTCTTGAAGTGGAACTTGACCCAGAAGCGCTCGTTCTGCGCGTTGATGAAGCTGAAGGTATGGCTGCCGAAGCCATGCATGTGCCGGTACGAACGCGGCAGGCCGCGGTCGCTGAAGTCGATCGTCAGCTGGTGCAGCGATTCCGGCAGCAGCGAGAAGAAATCCCACTTGAAAGTCGCATTGCGCAGATTGGTGCGCGGGTCGCGCTTGACCACATGATTGAGGTCGGGGAACTTCAGCGGATCGCGCAGGTAGAACACCGGGGTGTTGTTGCCGACCAGGTCCCAGTTGCCTTCCTCGGTGTAGAACTTCATCGCGAAACCGCGAATGTCGCGCTCGGCATCCGCCGCACCGCGCTCGCCGGCCACGGTCGAGAAACGCACGAACAGGTCGGTCTGCTTGCCGACCTGCGAGAACAGCCTGGCCCGGGTATAGCGGCTGATGTCATGGGTGACGGTAAAGGTGCCGTAGGCAGCCGACCCCTTGGCGTGCATGCGTCGCTCGGGGATGACTTCACGATCGAAATGGGCCAGTTTTTCCAGGAACCAGACATCCTGCAGCAACATCGGTCCTCGCGGACCGGCAGTCATCACATTGTTGTTGTCAGCCACCGGTGCGCCGGCACCGGTTGTCAGGGGTAGTCGTGCCATCAGAGGATCTCCTGGCCGTCTTGGCAACGGCCTCAGATTGCAACATGGGCAGACCGCTGGCGGAACAGCAGCCTGTCCGGCGAAAGCCGTGCACGTCGTCCGGGGCTGCGGGAAGGACGGTCGGGCGACGGAGATCTGCAGTGTCGACCGCCACCGGCGATTAATCCAATTTAATGTTTCTACTTTTCCGATGTGGACAGACTATGCCGTCATTCTGCGTTACATCGCTGATTCTATTGGTTTTAAAACGCGCATGATGGCTGCTTATTTTTCCGGCAGCGGTATCCATTCGCTCTCGCCCGGCACCGGTTCGAAGCGGTCCGCCTTCCAGTCGGCCTTCGCCTGTTCGATGCGCGCCCTGGAGCTGGACACGAAGTTCCACCACATATAGCGCGGCCCGTCGAGCGGATCGCCGCCGACCAGCATCAGCCGCGCGGCCGTGTCGGCCCGGACCGGCACGTCGGTGCCGGGTTCCAGCACCACCAGCGTGCCGGCCTCGACCCGTTCGCCGCCGACCGTCGCACAGCCGGAGACCACGTAGACGGCACGTTCCGGGTGCCCGGCCGGCAGCGTGAACGTCGCGTCGGCCTCAAGCTCGGCCGCCACGAACAGCGTGCGGTCATAGGTCCTGACCGGCGATGTCAGCCCGAACGCATCGCCGACCAGCACCCGCAGTGCCACGCCGGGCAAAGTCAGCGTCGGCAACGTCCCGGCCGGGTGATGCCAGAAGCCCGGCGCATCGTCCTCATGCGCCTGCGGCAGGGCGACCCACATCTGGATGCCTTCTACCGCTTCGCCCCGGGCGCGGACATCGGCCGGGATGCGCTCCGAATGCACCACGCCGCGACCGGCGGTCATCCAGTTGATCGCGCCCGGTTCGATGCGCTGCAGCGTGCCAAGACTGTCGCGATGCATGAAGGCGCCGGAGAACAGATAGGTGACCGTGGCCAGACCGATATGCGGGTGCGGCCGCACATCGCCCTCAGTGCCGGTACGGGCGAACCCGGCCGGGCCCATATGGTCGAGAAACACGAACGGGCCGACCGAACGGGCCTCGAAGGCCGGCAACAGGCGACGCACCGGAAAACCGATGTCGCGGATCCTGGAAGCAATGCGCGTGCGGATCTGGGTCATGCTGGACTCCTGCGGGATAACGCGTTGAAAGGATCAGAAACGGCCGTTGCGGAAATCGTCGATGGCCTGTTCGACCTCGCCACGGCTGTTCATCACGAACGGGCCCCACTGCGCGATCGGTTCGCCCAGTGGCCGGCCGGCCAGCACCAGCACGCGGGCGCCACTGACCGTCGACAGCGTCACGCCATCGGCGGCGGGGTCATTGCCGAGCACGGCCAGCCGCTGTTCGCCGACGGTTCGCCCGCCAATCGTCGCTTCACCGGCGTACACATACACGAAGGCATTGTGCGACGGCGGCAGCGGCAGCGAATGGGTCGCGCCGGCCGGCAGTTCGAGGTCGAGATACAGCGGCTCGGTATCGGCCTCCTGCACCGCGCCACGCAGGCCATCGGCCTCGCCGGCAATGACCTTGATCGTCACGCCGCCGGCCGTTGTCGTCTGCGGGATCGCCGACGCCGGGATATCACGGTAGCCCGGCTCGCTCATCTTGCGGGCCGCCGGCAGGTTGATCCACAGCTGGAAGCCGTGCATCAGCCCGTCCGCCTGCTCCGGCAGTTCCGAGTGCACCAGTCCGCGGCCGGCATTCATCCACTGCACGCCGCCCGGGCCGAGCAGGCCTTCGTTGCCGTGGCTGTCGCGATGGCGCATGCGGCCATCGAGCATATAGGTCACGGTCTGAAAACCGCGGTGCGGGTGGTCGGGAAAGCCGGCGATATAGTCGTCCGGGTTGTCGGAGCGGAATTCGTCCAGCATCAGGAACGGGTCGAGCCGGCGCTGCAGTTCCTGGGTCAGCACCCGCAGCAGCCGCACCCCGGCACCGTCGGAGGTCGGCATGCCGGCCTGCAGGCGTTCCACTTCGCGGCTGCGGTTGACGACAGCATTCATGATTCGGCTCCTTTGATCGACCGAGGCAATATTTACCGGCCCCGTTCCGGTGAAAACCCACAACAACGGAAGGTTGACCATTGAATGGTAGCCATCTGGCCGTCACGGAAATAGCGAAATAATCCGCGCCATTGATTCAGTATTTCTGAACATGATTTACCCATTGAGTACACGCATGGCCGTCATGTACACCCGCCATGCTTTCTTGATAGCCGATATCGGCACACCGGGGCGGGGACAGGTCTGATTCTTGCCTTTCCTTTTCCCCGTCACCCCGTCTACCATACGCATAAGTATTTACTGATATATATCCCGTGCATTCCGTCTTCCGCCGCGTCCAGCGCCTGCTGTCGCCCTATTCGATCCACCAGCACTATCCGGCCCTGCACGCTTTGCGGGTCGCACTCGGCTATCTGGTCACCGTCGCCCTGTCGGTCGTGTTCAAGGTGCCGGACGGCGCCTGGATGTCGGTCACCCTGCTGATTGTCATGGGCTCGCTGCCACATCTGGGCAGCGTGTACCAGAAGGCGCGCCAGCGCGGCATCGGTACCGTTGGCGGCGCCCTGGCCGGCATCGTTGCCATTTATCTGTACGGCCGTTCGCCGCTGGCCTGCTATCTGTGGATGGGTGCCTGCGCGGCCGCCAGCGGCTACCTGGCCATCGGCAAGCTCGGCTATATCGCGCTGATTGCGGGGGTCACGCTGACCATCGTCGCCGGGCATGGCGACAACTCGTTCGAGACCGCGCTGTGGCGCGCGCTGAACGTGCAGCTTGGCGGCATGATTGCGCTGATGTTCGCCCGTCTGCTGCCGCAGCGGGCGGTCAATCACTGGAAATACCTGCTGGCCGACAATCTGCGCGACTGCGCGGCACTCTACGGCCGGGTCGCCGTGCTGGATCTGCCGGACGAGGCCACGGTGCAGGAAACCTTCGACCGGCTCAACAAGCGGCTGATCGCCCAGCGCGGGCTGATGAGTGCCGTGGCCGGCGAAGTGTCACTGACGGTTGCCGAGCTGGACCGCATCCAGCGCACCCAGCGCAATATGCTCGGCCTGCTGGAACTGATGGTCGAGGTCTGCCGCAACCCGAGCCGCCATGCCGAGTTCGCGTCGATGCGCAAGCAGGTGGAACATAACCAGCGCCGGGCCCAGGCGCTGATGCGCACCACGGCCCATGCGCTGAAATTCGACCGGCTCGACCGGCTGACGCGCATCGGCTACGCGCCGCAGGCCGAAGTCACCGCGCTGCCGGCCGGCGCCAGCGACGCCGGTTTCGAGGCGGTCGGCTATGTGTGGCTGAACATCAAGCTGCTGCGCCAGGTCGAGCGCATCAATGCCGCGCTGCTCGAAACCGCCTCGGCCTGGTACCGGCCGCCGGTCCGGGCCTGACCGGCCCGGGACAGCAGCAGGCGCTAGAGCGACGCCAGCGGATGCACCGGCCACGGCGGCGCAAAGAAGCCGTCGATCCAGTCCGCATCCAGGCCGGCGAGATCGGCCGGTTTCCAGCGCGGTGCATTGTCCTTGTCGATCAGCCGCGCCCGCACCCCTTCGACGAATTCGCCGCGCAGGCAGCACTGCACCGCAAGGATCAGTTCCAGCCGGAACACATCGGCCAGGCCCAGATGCCGGGCGCGCCGGCGGATCTCCCACACCAGCCCGGCCGTGGTCGGGCAGCCGGCGGCAAAGGTACGCACCGCATCACGGATCCACGGGTCGATGTCATCGGAAGCCGTCCGGAAGCGGGCCGCCACATCACTCAGGCTGTCGGCATCGGTCAGTTCCTGGATGCGGTCATAATGGGCGTGGACCCGGCCGGCCGGCATGGCCTCGGCGGCAATGGCAGCCCGCTCGCGCAGCAAGGCCGACAGCCGGGCACTGTCCTGCCCGGTCTCGCCGCTCCAGTCCGTCGACAGCAGGGCATCGCTCAGCGCCGGCAGCTCGGTCGAACGCAGGGCAAAATCGGCCAGGCCGACGAACTGCGCGTCGGCGGCATTCAGCGGCGCCCCGGTCAGGCCGAGGAACAGCCCGATGCGGCCAGGCATGCGGTTCAGGAACCAGCTGCCGCCGACATCCGGGAACAGGCCGATACTGATTTCCGGCATGGCGATGCGCGAGGTTTCCGTCACGACGCGATGGCTGGCGCCGGCCATCAGCCCCAGACCGCCGCCCATGACGATGCCGCTGCCCCAGACCAGAATCGGTTTTGGATAGCCGTGCATTGCATAGTCGAGTGCGTACTCGTCATGAAAATAGGTCGTCGCAAACGGACCGGCCGACGCCGGGTCGCGGGACAGGGTCTGCGCCAGCGCACGCACGTCACCACCAGCGCAGAATGCGCGCTCGCCGCTGCCGGTCAGCAGCACCAGCACCACCGCAGGATCGTCGCGCCAGCGCGTCAGCTGCGCGTGCAGCAGCCGGATCATGTCCAGCGTCAGCGCATTCAGCGTGCGTTCGCTGTTCAGCGTCGCCTGGGCGATCACCCGGCCGTTGGCCGCGCGGTGTTCATGGAAAATCACGCAGGAATCAGGATCGGTTTTTGTGGTCATGGTTTCTCCTTCAGTCAGCGGTTTTTCCATACCGGATCGCGTTTGTCCAGAAACGCGCGAACGCCTTCGCGCTGATCCTCGGTCGAGAACAGCTGGATGAACAGCTCGCGCTCCAGCGGCAGATTGGTTTCCGGCGGCGCGGTTCGCGCCGCCTGCAGCAGGGTCTTGCAGGCGGCGACGCTGGACGGGCTCTGGCGTTCGACCCGCCCGGCCATCTCCAGCGCCGTGCCCAGCGCCTGCCCGGTCGGCACCACCGCCTCGACCAGACCGATGCGCTCGGCCTGTGCCGCATCGACCCGCTCGCCGAGCAGCACCATGCGCTTGGCCCAGCCCTCGCCGACCAGATGCGGCAGCAACTGGGTGCCGCCAGCGCACGGCAGCAGGCCGACGCTGGCTTCCGGCAGTGCCATGACCGCCTGGCTTTCGGCCACGCGCAGGTCACAGGCCAGCGCGACCTCCAGCCCGCCGCCCATGGCGTAGCCGTTGATGGCGGCGATGCTGACGCCGCGGAAATGCGCGAGGGCGGTGAAGGCGCGGCCAAAGCGCAGCGCCATGTCGGCGGCGGTGCCAAGGTCGCCGTCGGCGAACAGCTTCAGGTCGGCACCGGCGGAAAAGAACCGCTCTCCGTCGCCGGTCAGCACCAGCGCGCGGACGTCGGGATCGGCATTCAGGTCGGCCACCAGCGTTTCCAGCGCCGCCAGGCTGTCACGGGTCCAGGTATTGGCCGGCGGATTGCTCATGCGGACGATGGCGACATGGCCGCGTTTTTCCAGCTGCAGATGGGTGTAATTCATCAACGGATCTCCCCGGTCGGATCATTGAGCAGCGCGCGCGACACGATCACGCGCATGACTTCGTTGCTGCCTTCGAGAATGCGGTGCACACGCAGGTCGCGCACATGGCGCTCCAGCGGGAACTCGCGCAGATAACCATAGCCGCCATGCAGCTGCAGCGCCTCGTCGGCCACCTGGAAGCAGGCATCGGTCGCGTAGCGTTTGGCCATGGCGCAATACACGCCGGCATCCGCCGCCGCGCTGTCCAGTTTCCACGCCGCCAGCCGCACCATCTGCCGCGCGGCCACCAGTCCGGTCTGCATGTCGGCCAGTTTGAACTGCAGCGCCTGGAAGGTGGCCAGCGGCTGGCCGAACTGCCGCCGCGCCTGCACATACTCGCGCGCCCGGTCCAGCGCGGCCTGGGCAGTGCCGACCGAGCAGGTGGCGATATTGACCCGGCCGCCATCCAGCCCCTTCATGGCAAAGCGGAAGCCCTCGCCTTCGTCGCCGAGCCGGTACTCAAGCGGGATGTCGACCGCGTCGAAGGTCACGGCACGGGTCGGCTGGCTGTTCCAGCCCATCTTGTGCTCCAGCTTGCCGTAGCCGATGCCCGGGCTGTCGGCCGGCACCAGGAACGCCGAAACGCCGCGCGCGCCGGCGCCGCCGGTGCGGGCCATCACCACCAGCACATCGGTGCTGCCGGCGCCGGAAATGAACATCTTGCTGCCGCTGAGCCGATAGCCGTCCGCCGTGCGTTCGGCACGGGTCGTCAGCGAGGCCGCATCGGAACCCGCATTCGGCTCGGTCAGGCAGTAGCTGCCGAGCAGCTCGCCACTGGTCATGCGCGGCGCCCAGCGCGCGGCGACTTCGGGGCGGGCAAAGCTGGCGATCATCCAGCTCACCATGTTGTGGATGGTCAGGTAGGCGGCCGTCGACGTGCAGCCCCATGCCAGTTCCTCGAACACGATCGCCGCGTCCAGCCGGCCGGCGCCGAGGCCACCGTATTCGACCGGCGTGTACAGACCGCAGAAGCCGAGTTCGCCGGCCTTGCGGATCACGTCGAGCGGGAAATGTGCGTCGGCATCCCAGCGTGCGGCATGCGGGGCCAGTTCGGCACGGGCAAAGTCACGGGCTGCAGCCTGGAACGCGCGCTGCTCATCGCTCAGGGCAAAATCCATCTGTCTCTCCTTGGTGCGGGCGTCTTTGGCGCGCCCTTGCGGTCAGGACCGGCTCAGGACCGGTCGGTGTAGTCGTAGAAACCGCGACCGCTCTTGCGGCCGAGGCGACCGGCGGCGACATAGCGCGCCAGCAGCGGGCAGACCCGGTATTTGCTGTCGCGGAATTCGCTGTACAGCACATCGAGAATCGCCACGCAGGTATCCAGGCCGATCAGGTCGGCCAGCGCCAGCGGTCCCAGCGGATGACGCATGCCCAGCGTCATCACCGCATCGACCGCCGCCGGGTCGGCCACGCCGTCATGCACGCAGAACGCCGCCTCGTTGATCATCGGCATCAGCACCCGGTTGGAGACGAACCCCGGTGCATCGCCGACCGTCACCGGCGTCTTGCCGAGCCGGGTCGTCAGCGCCTCGATCGCCCGATGGGTCGCGTCATCGGTCTGCTCGGCGCGGATGATTTCCACCAGTGGCATCAGCGGCACCGGATTCATGAAATGCATGCCGATCACCCGCTGCGGTGAGGGCACCGCCGCCGCCAGCCGGGTCAGCGAAATCGACGAGGTATTGGAGGCGATGATGGCATCGGGCCCGACCGCCGCGGCCGCCTCCCCCAGCAGCCGCAGTTTCAGCGCCAGTTGTTCGCTGGCCGCCTCCACGACCAGCTCGCAGCCGGCCAGCGCCCCGGGACCGGACACCGTCGCCACCCGCGCCAGCACCGCGTCCGGCTCCAGACCGGCCTGACCGGCCGCCAGCTTGTCCAGCGAGCGGCGCATCTGCGCCATCGCACGCGCCTGCTGCGCCGGATCGATATCGCACAACCGTACCGCCAGCCCGGCCTGCGCACACACCTGGGCGATGCCGCCGCCCATCTGCCCGGCACCGATCACGCCAACCTGTCGAATTTCCATTGTTTGCTTCCCTCCGCTCGAGCGCACACACTAATATCCAGTTTACGTTAACGTCAACATGGCAGCAGAAACGTTGACCCGGTTTCCGTCCTGCCATGGACTGACGAGCCCGCCACCAGCCGACGCTTACGTTGCAGCACAGCATGGATGGCGTCATCGCGATAAAATGCCCCGATAGCCAGGAGCGCCTGAATGAGCGGCAACGATAAAACTTACACCATCAGCGAACTGGCACGGGAATTCGACGTCACCACCCGCACCATTCGCCATTACGAAGAACAGGGACTGATTGCGCCGGAACGACGCGGCCAGCACCGGATCTACTCGCGTCGCGACCGCATCCGTTTGCTGCTGACCCTGCGCGGAAAGCGCATCGGGCTGACCCTGAACGAAGTCCGCGAGCTGTTCGAGCTGTATGACGCCGCACGTGACGATGCACCGCAACTGCTCGAATTCATGCGCATTCTCGACCTGCGCGAGCAGCGCCTGATGCAGCAGATCGAGGATATCAACGTCGTCATGCGCGAAGTCCAGGGACTGAAGGCGCAGTGCGAACGCCTGCTGGAAAAAAAATCCGCTGATGCCGATTCGCCACAGCCGTGACGGATACGGGTGCCCGCGCGCGGCGCTGGCGCGCCTTTTTTCCCGCCGTTATATTACGTTAACGTAAAAGACAACAATGCAAAGGAGCAGCAAAATGCAGCAACAGGATCCTGTCGTCATCGTTTCCGCCGTCCGTACCCCGATCGGCGGCTTTCAGGGCCACCTGGCCCCGGTCGCTGCCCCGACCCTCGGTGCCGCCGCCCTGCGCGCGGCCATCACCCGTGCCGGCATCGGTGCCGATGACGTCGACGAGTTGCTGATGGGCTGCGTGCTGCCGGCCGGGCTCGGCCAGGCACCGGCCCGCCAGGCCGCGCTCGGCGCCGGGCTGTCCGAGCACACGCCGTGCACCACGGTGAACAAGATGTGCGGCTCCGGCATGAAAACCCTGATGCAGGCGCACGATGCCCTGCTCGCCGGCAGTGCCCGGGTCGTGGCCGCCGGCGGCATGGAAAGCATGTCCAATGCGCCGTATCTGCTGCCGAAAGCACGCACCGGCCTGCGCATGGGGCATGGCGAGGTCAAGGACCACATGTTCCTGGACGGGCTGGAAGACGTGTACGAGAAAGGCACGCTGATGGGAGTGTTCGCCGAACGCTGCGCCGCGCATTACGGCTTTACCCGCGAGCAGCAGGACACCTTTGCCATCCGCTCGCTGCTGCGGGCGCAGGAAGCCATCCGCGAAGGTGCCTTCCGCGACGAGATCGTGCCGGTCGACGTGCCGCAGCGCGGCGGCAACCAGGTAATCGACACCGACGAGCAGCCGCTGGCCGCCCGCCTCGACCGCATTCCGACGCTGAAACCGGCCTTTGCCGCGGACGGTACGGTCACGGCCGCCAATGCCAGCTCGATTTCCGATGGCGCCGCCGCGCTGGTGCTGATGCGTGAAAGCGAAGCCGCCCGTCGCGGGCTGAAGCCGATCGCCCGCATCGACGGCCACACCAGTTTCGCCCACGCACCGTCGTGGTTCACCACCGCCCCGGTCGGTGCGATGCGCGCGCTGTTCGAACGCACCGGCTGGCGTCAGGCCGATGTCGATCTGTACGAGATCAATGAAGCCTTTGCCGTGGTCACACTGGCGGCCATCACCGAGCTGGACCTGCCGGCCGACAAGGTCAACGTCAATGGCGGCGCCTGCGCACTCGGCCACCCGGTCGGCGCCTCCGGTGCCCGCATTGTCGTCACCCTGATCCATGCGCTGCGCCAGCGCGGACTGAAGCGCGGCATCGCCAGCCTGTGCATCGGCGGCGGCGAGGCCACGGCGATGGCCATTACCCTGCTGTAACGGCGGCCACCGCGGCGGCGTCCGCTGCCGGCGGCGACGGAATCTCCACGGAGTTTGTCGCCGTCTGCGCGCCGGACGGGCCAACCCGTTACAATTCCCCCCATGCTGACAGACAAAATCAGGGACCTCGCCGTGAACCCTCGCATCACTTTTGTTGAAGACGACGCCGAACTCGCCGAACTGATCGGCGACTACCTCAGAAGTTACGGATTCGACATCGCGGTCATCGACCGTGGCGACACTGCGCTGGAGGCCATTCTGGCCGACCCGCCGGACCTGGTGCTGCTCGACATCATGCTGCCGGGCAAGGACGGGCTGACGTTGTGTCGCGAGCTGCGGGTCGACTATCAGGGTCCGATCGTGATGCTGACTTCGCTGAACAGCGACATGAACCAGATTCTCGGCTTCGAGCTCGGTGCCAACGACTATGTGCTGAAGACCACGCCGCCTTCGGTGCTGCTGGCCCGCATCCGTGCCCACCTGCGCCAGTCGCACGCGGCGCCGGAACCGGGCCCGGCCGGCAAGAAGGCCGACAAGATTCTCGACTTCGGCACGCTGCAGATCGACCACATGAACCGCAGCGTGCGTTTCCTGAACGAACCGATCCCGCTGTCGACTGGCGACTTCGACCTGCTGTGGGAGCTGGCCAGCCATGCCGGCGAGGTGCTGACCCGCGACGACCTGCTGATGACGCTGCGCGGCGTGCGCTACGACGGTCTGGACCGTTCGATCGACGTGGCCATTTCGCGGCTGCGCAAGAAGCTTGGCGACGACACGGCCGATCCGCGCAAGATCAAGACCATCCGCCACAAGGGCTATCTGTTCGCCAACGACGTCTGGCGCTGAAGCCCCCGCCATGCGCAAGCTGTTCTTCCGCTTCTACATTACGGTTGTCGTCAGTTTCCTGATTTCGGTGCTGGTCATCGGCGCGATCTACAAGAACGAGGTGCGCGGCACGACCCAGCGCTACCTGATCGACATCTTCGAGACCTCGCTGTACCTGATCGAGCGCGAGCTGTCCGACTACCCGGAATCGGAGTGGGAGGATGCGCTGAACAATATCCGCAACCGCATCCCGCTACCGGTCGAGATCGAGGCGCTGGATGCCTACGTGCTGTCGCCGGAAAACCAGAAGGCGCTGCGTGAAGGCAGCATCATCCGGCTCGAGGACAGCAATCTGTTCCTGCAGCGCATCCCGCACAGCGAATACCTGGTGGCGATGGGACCGGTCAGCTACCTGCACTATGTCGGCACCCTGCAGTGGATCGACGTGTTCGCCATTCTCAGCCTGTGCCTGACACTCGGCGTGCCGACCTTCCTGTGGATCAGGCCGCTGTGGCGGCATGCGCGTGAGCTGACCCAGGTGTCGCGCCGTCTCGGCAGCGGCGACTTCGCCGCGCGCGCGGTGCTGCCGGACACCTCGGCGCTGGCCGATCTCGGCAATACCGTCAACGGCATGGCAAGCAATATCGAGGAGCTGATCGCCGGCCGCAAGGTGATGATCAATGCCGTATCGCACGACCTGCGCACGCCGATCGCCCGTCTGCGCTACCGGCTGGAAATGCTGCGGGGCGTCACCGCCGAGGCCACCGGCGCCGAGAAGGTCATCGAGCAGATCGGTCGCGACCTCGACAATCTGACCGACATGACCGAAGAACTGCTGCTGCTCGGCAATCTGGAACGGCCGGAGCTGGAGCTGAACACCCAGCCGATCGTCATCCGCCCGTGGCTGGACGAGATGCTGGCCGGCTTCGACTGGGGCGACACGCCGCCGACGCTGAGCTGCAACCTGCAGGACGACCAGGCGGTGCTCGGCGACCCGTACTACCTTGGCCGCGCCGTCGCCAACCTGATCGTCAACGCCCGCCGGCATGGCGGCGGCCAGGTCGCCATCAGCGCACTGTGGCGCGACCAGCAGATGACCATCCACGTCGATGACGACGGCCCCGGCATCCCGGCCGAAAGCCGCGACCAGGTACTGCAGCCGTTTACCCGCCTCGACGTGTCGCGCAGTCGCAAGACCGGCGGCTACGGGCTGGGCCTGGCCATCGTGCAGCGGATCATGCGCTGGCATCGCGGCGAAGTCCGGGTCGGCGATGCGCCGCTGGGCGGCGCCCGGCTGACTCTGGTCTGGCCGACACCGCTAACCCAATGATGTAAAAAGCGTTTATCTACACCGCGTTACAAACCAAAAAAATCACCTTCTGTACAGCGGATGACATAAAAAAAATAATGAACGCTCTGATCCTGCCGGCATGTCGCCGGCCGGCGGCCTTTGACGGGAGACGTTCATGAACAAACTGTGTGTCCTCCTGCTGGCGGCCTGCTGTAGCGCCGGTGCCGTCGCGCTGGCCGCCGCGTCTGCGCCGGACCCGTTCGTCCAGGTCGCCGACGTCAAGGTGGAAAAGAAAACCCTGAAGAAGCCCGGCTCGCGCAAGCCGGTCCCGTCGTCCTCCGCCATTCCGTACATGAGCAAGCGTCCCGACATCAAGGCCGACCACAGCGCGCAGAACCGCGTGGCCGGCCCGGTCGCCCACTCCAGCCCCAAGATCCTGCACTGATGTCCGTGCTGTTGCGCGTACTCGCGCTCTGCCTGGCCCTGCTGCCCATGGTCGCCGGTGCGGACAGCGCGGCGCAGCGGCGCCAGTTGCTGTTCGGCCACGACGACCGCGTGGCCGTCGACGACAACAGCGTCGCGCCGTACGCGGCCATCGGCAAACTGGAGATGCAGAGCGGCGCCCGCTGCTCGGCCACGCTGATTGCGCCGGACCTGGTCGCCACGGCCGCCCACTGTTTTGCGACCGAGCCCGGCCGCGTCGACCGGCCGGTCAGCTTTATGGCCGGCTACCGCGACGGCCGTGGCCAGGCCATCTACCGCGCCACCGGCATGCAGGTGCCACCGGGCTTTCGCCACGGCGTGCATCAGGTCGGCGAACGCCTGTTCATCCGCACCCGGGCAGCACCCTTCGATATTGCGCTGGTCCGCGTCACCAGATTGCGCGGCCGCGCCGACATCGCCCCCATGCCGGCTTTCGACGGCGATCGTGACGCACTGCGCGATGCGCTGACCCGCCGTGACAACCGCGTCGAGCAGGCCGGCTATGCCTACGACCACCGCGAACAGCTGTACACCCACCGTGACTGCCGGGTCACCGCACTGAACGACGACAATACCCTGTCCCATCGCTGCGACACCCTGTCCGGCGACAGCGGCTCGCCCATCTGGCTCGAGACTGCCGACGGCCCGCGCCTGATCGCCGTGCAGAGCGCTGCACCGACGGCGGACCGCCGCGCCAGCGCCGACAATACCGCCGTCACCCTGCTGCAAATCATGCCCCACCCCTGATCCGGCAGCGGAAATCATCGCGGCAGCCACCCTGCAGCCCTACACTGTGCCCATGATGCTGATCGATACCCACTGCCATCTCGACGCGCCCGAATTCGACCGCGAGCGGGACGCGCTGGTCGACGCCGCGCGCGGGGCCGGCGTGACCGATATCGTGGTGCCGGCCGTCACGGTTGCCAACTTCGCCACCACCCGCGACATGCGCGACCGCTACGGCTGTCTGCCGGCGTTCGGTCTGCATCCGATCTACACCGATCAGCATCTGGACAGCGACCTGGAACAGCTGGACGAGTGGCTGACGCGCGAGAAACCGGTAGCGGTCGGCGAAATCGGCCTGGATTTCTATCTGGAGCAGATCGACCCGGCGCGACAGGAACGCCTGTTTGCCGAGCAATTGCGGCTGGCGAAAAAACACGACCTGCCGGTGCTGCTGCATGTGCGGCGCTCCGCCGACCGGGTATTGAAGTATCTGCGCCGCTTTGGCATCGAGCGCGGCATCGCCCACGCTTTCAACGGCAGTGAGGAGCAGGCACGCGCCTGTCTGCGTCAGGGACTGAAACTCGGCTTTGGCGGCGCGATGACCTATTCCGGTTCCCTGCGCATCCGCCGGCTGGCGGCCACGCTGCCACTCGACGCGCTGGTACTGGAAACCGATGCACCGGACATCCCGCCTGCCTGGGCCGCCCGCAGCGAACCAGCCGATGTCGCCCGCTACGCCAGCGAACTCGCCAGCCTGCGCCAGCTCGACAGCGAACAGGTGGCCGAGGCCACCAGCGCCAATGCGCGGGCAGCACTCGGCCTGCCGCTCATGCCTCGCGCCAGCTGAAAGACACAAAGCGCTCGCGCCAGTAGTCGAGCACTGCGGCACCGGGCCAGCGCGCCGGGTCGGACAGCGGCAGTCCGTCGGCCTGCCGGCCCAGTTGCAGGGCCACCTGCCGGATGCCGCGTGCCGCCAGCGTGTCGGCCAGCCGGTACAGATCTTCGGCATTCATGCAGCCCGGGTCGAGCGTGGTCCGGCACTCGAACGGGGTGCCGCTGGCCTGGACAATGTCCAGCGCACGCCACACCCGCGCTTCACTGCCCGGTACCCGGGTCACGGCGTCGATGCCGCCCGGCGCCGCCTTGACGTCCAGACCGATCCAGTCGGCCCGTTTCGCCACCCGCGCCAGCCGGTCCGGATAAATGCCGGCCGTATGCAGGCCAATGCCGAAACCCAGCGCCCGCATCTCGTCCATCCAGTCCGGCAGCTGCGGCGCCAGCGTCGGTTCGCCACCGGAGAACACCACACCATCAAGAAAACCGGCGCGTGGCGCCAGCCGCCGGCGCACCGTGTCCCAGTCCAGCGTACCGGCATCGCGCGACTGGATGCCGGCATTGTGGCAATAGCCGCAGCGCCACGGGCAACCGGCGACGAATACGGTCGCGACCAGCCGCCCGGGCCAGTCGCAAGTGGAAAACGGTTCGACACCGGCGACCGGCAGGCCGCCGGTCACCGCTGTCGCCTGCCGCTCAATGACGGGTACGGGATTCATCGAAGTGGACACGTTCTTCGAACTCGCCCTGCTTGCCGACATTGAACGCCGACACCGGGCGGAAATAGCCCATTACCCGGGTCCACACTTCGCAGCGGGTGCGCTCTTCCGGCGCCAGCGTGGAACGGGTCGATTGTTGGTCGTGCTGAGTCATGGATTTCTCTCCTCGGATGGAAGTGGACGGAATGGCGGCGTTCAGGCCGCACACCCGCATTGGCCCGCCGCGCGGCTGGCCAGCTTCTCGGCGTCGCACTTGGGGCAGTATTCGTGATGGCCGCTGAGGTAGCCGTGCACCGGGCAGACCGAGAAGGTCGGCGTGACCGTCAGGTACGGCAGGCGGAAGCGCTCCAGCGAACGCCGCACCAGCCGCTTGCATGCATCAGCCGAGCTGATCGCCTCGGTCATGTACAGGTGCAGGACCGTGCCGCCGGTATAGCGGCGCTGCAGCGGCTCCTGATGCGCCAGTGCCGCGAACGGATCGTCGGTATAACCGGCCGGCAACTGGCTGGAATTGGTGTAGTACGGCTTGTCGGCCGTGCCGGCCTGCAGGATGTCCGGGAAGCGCTTGCGGTCCTCGCGGGCAAAGCGGTAGGTCGTGCCTTCCGCCGGCGTGGCTTCGAGGTTGTACAGATGGCCGGTTTCTTCCTGGAAGCGGACCATGGCAGCACGAATATGGTCGAGCAGATCCACTGCCAGCTGCAGTCCGTCCTCGCTGGCGATATCCCAGGCGCCGCCGCTGAAGTTGCGCACCATCTCGTTGATGCCGTTCACCCCCACCGTCGAGAAGTGATTGCGCAGCGTGCCGAGGTAGCGACGCGAATACGGGTACAGCCCGGCATCCATCCAGCCCTGAACTTTCTCGCGCTTGATCTCCAGGCTGTCGCGCGCCAGTTCCAGCAGCCGGTCGGTGGCAGCGAACAGCGCATCGCGATCACCGGCGAAGCGATAACCGAGCCGGGCGCAGTTCAGCGTCACCACGCCGAGCGAACCGGTCTGCTCGGCGCTGCCGAACAGACCATTGCCGCGCTTCAGCAGTTCGCGCAGGTCGAGCTGCAGCCGGCAGCACATCGAACGCACCATCTGCGGTTCCAGATCCGAGTTCAGGAAGTTCTGGAAGTACGGCAGGCCATACTTGGCGGTCATCGCGAACAAGCGGTCGGCGTTGTCGCTATCCCAGTCGAAGTCCGGAGTGATGTTGTAGGTCGGAATCGGAAAAGTGAACGCGCGGCCATGCACGTCACCCTGCGACATCACATCGAGGAACACGCGATTGATGCGGTCCATTTCCGGCTGACAGTCGCCATAGCTGAAAGGCATTTCCTCGCCGGCGATGACCGGAATCTGCTCGCGCAGGTCCACCGGGCAGGTCCAGTCGAAGGTCAGGTTGGTAAACGGCGTCTGCGTGCCCCAGCGCGACGGCACATTGAGGTTGTAGACGAACTCCTGCATCGCCTGCTCGATGGCACGGTCGTCGAGCCCGTCGCGGCGAACGAACGGCGCCAGATAGGTGTCGACACTGGAGAACGCCTGCGCACCGGCCCATTCGTTCTGCAGCGTGCCAAGGAAGTTCACCATCTGACCGAGCGCCGACGACAGGTGCTTCGGCGCCCCTGCCTCGATCCGTCCCGGTACGCCGTTGAACCCTTCATGCAGCAACTGGCGCAACGACCACCCGGCGCAATAGCCGGCCAGCACGTCAAGATCGTGCAGGTGGAAGTCCGCGTCGCGGTGCGCCCGGGCAATCTCCGCCGTGTAGATGCCATCCAGCCAGTAGTTGGCAGTCAGCTTGCCGGCCGCGTTCAGGATCATGCCGCCGAGGCTGTAGCCCTGGTTCGCGTTGGCGGAGACGCGCCAGTCGGCGCGGCTGAGGTATTCGTCGAGCGTACTCAACGGATTGATAAGCGTCGTGTCAGTCATCACAACATCTAGTGTTTTAAGTCAGGTTTGCACTATATGTTGATTTTTTGTCCATGACACGGGTAAGACAGAAAGGCTTGATCGGGGTCAAAAGCCGCGCAAAGGAGGCTGACTCATCCCTGCGACGGTGGTACGGCGGGCGATTACCGGGCATGCCGGCCAGTACTTCCGGACCTGCTGCGACCACCACCATCGGTAGCGACTGACTCAGGTTACTGGCCTGCTGGTAGTGCCAGGCCGGTGGCAGTCCCGGCGCACTGGCCGATGGCAATCGGGCCGGACCCGGCCAATCCAGATTTTCCCATCCACCGACAGGCACACGTCGCGACCAGCCTGCCGGGGCTTGAGCAGTCGTTCAGGGAAGCACGTGCGAAGTCCTTTTTCACAGAGGGCATGTAGCTTATGGCTGTCCCCCTTATCTACAGCGACTGAATGCCAGCCGGAGTGCAGCGCCAATTTCTGCCTCAGAGCTGTTTGACGGGATAATGACTTTGTCGCTTTCTTTTATTCCGGTTCCGCTCCACGCCTCTAGCTGTGCATGCCATGTAGGATTTATTTTTATGGTCATTTCATCATTCTCAACCACACAAGTTCGCATAATTCTGAATAAGGTTTTTTTCGTTTTATATTTATATTTTTCTTTTAACAACATTACCCACTTTTCGTGTTCAATTTTCCGTTTTTTATAATCAAAAAAATTCCATATTCCTCTAGCGTCAATTCACGGCTTTTTGAAAGTGCCACAAGTAGCGCAATGCCCAATTCTTTATCAGTAGCCTCTGCCGAAAGCAAACATTGCGCGCCTGCATAATCTCTTCCTAGCAAGCCCAGCCCCGAATATGTCTCAATACAAAAAAAATCACCGTTCCAAAGTGCATTGGCCCATTTTTTCTTTTCCATATTACCTCACCATTGTAAAGACAATTTTTACACTTTGCGATTCCCCATACTCAACTGCTTTATGAAGTCGCTCCTGTGGATAAATGCTCGCGACAGGGTATAAATTCCAGTTTGCCGTGGGGTAAAAATCCGGGAGCAGATCAGGTCAGAAAGGGGATAAAAAGTCACAAGCACCTGTCAATGATTGACAAAATTTCATTTTTTAGTTGACCATCGTTAAATTCGTATACCTCACGGGTTTCATCATCTGCGCAGTACATATCAGCAGCGCAAAATATGCTAGATAAGCACTCACTTAGGTGGGGTTCATCATTCAGAATGATTCCACTATCTCTCTCAACCCTCCATAAATTAATATATATATCAGAGAAGTCAGAGGCAGATATTTCCCCATCAACAAAAGACTTAGCTAAATCTAAAAGGGTAGCACTCATCGTAGAATTCCATTTTTTATATAATTTTCAAATTGTGGCGTATTAGGATCTAATTTGAATCCCGTAACAAATTTACCTGCACTATCCAGCACTACAACATTATTTGTTTTTGGATTAAAAAATACCTTTGAGTCTTTTAAAAATCCATAAGTCCCATGAGGCTCCGTGTGTTTAGAATTTAAATGAGATTCGATGGCTGCTCCAAATTGACCAAGTGTGCTAGGATTTTTCTTTGCAGTTACCACACCAAAATCAGCAGCATGTTTGAATTTTCTGTCTAGCTGCTGCTGAGAAATGCTTGTTGATTCACCTGAAATAGGTTCTTTGGAATAGCTGTTCGGATCATAGACCCTGACAGCGCCGCCGAGGTTTTCAATAAGGTACTGCGCCCATCCTGCTTGCGTCAGCGGAATTCCCTCAAGCCCCTTGCCCATCAGCTCGGCAAGCTGCTCAGCAAACCCTCTTGGTTCCAGCCCGAGATCCCGCTCGGCTTTGTCGTACCCGGCAAGAGAAACGGTAGCGCCAGCGCATTGTTTTCCGTCTCCAGCTTTGCCGCGATGGTGGCGGCAGCCGTCTCGCCTCCCGTGGCAGCCGCCGTGCCGGCCACAATGCTGCTGATGAGCTTGGATCGGGCTTCTTTTTCTTCCGCCGTCAGGCTGCCAACCGCCTTGCCGTTCAGGCCATCCAGTAAATTGTTCAACACCACGCTGGCCGCGGCGCCGCTGGCTCCTGCGCCACAACTGCCACCCTGAGCGGCGGCTCCTGCGCAGCCCACCAGTCCCTGCAACGCGGCACGGGCCACTTCGCTGTCCAGCTTGTCGGCGATCTCCTTGACCTTCTCCGCCGCCAGTCCCTGCAGGTAGTTGACCGTCGCCCCCTGCAGCATCTGCGCGGCACCCCCGCTGACGTTGCCCCCGGCGGCAGCCGTCAGTGCCGTGACCACCCGCCGGTAGTCGCCGCCCGGCCCCCACCTGGCCGCTTCCCGGTACTGCTGTGCCAGGGTCAGGCGGCGCGCCGGGTCGGTCTCGTCGTCCAGTTGTGCTTTCAGTGCATCCGCTTCCTGCGCCCGGTTGCCCAGGAAGGTCCCGGCCTCCCGCTGCAGCGCGCCAACGATGGCGAAGCCGGCTTCGATCTGCTTCTGGTCGAAGATCGGTTTCAGGGCGTTGCCGGTGGCGCGGGTATCCCGGCTCAGGCTGGCCAGGGCAGCAGGCTGGGCTGGCTGCTGTTGACCTCGTTGATGATCAGCCGGGCACTGCCGCTGGCCAGGGCCGGATTGCTGCGCACCCAGCCGCCAAGCTCGGTCTACACGTCGTGGCGGGCGTTGTTGAGGATGGCGCCGCGCGGGCCGACGTCGAACTGGCGGTAATGGTTGTGCGAAACGCCAGCGGCGTTGGGGGTCTGGATGTCGACCTGCGGCAGGCCGCTGGCGGTGCGCTGCACCACCGGCTGCTGCGTGCTTGCGGCCCCCGGGTCGGCGACGATGCCGTCCGCGCCGGCGCCGGCAGCCAGCAGGAACAGCAGCGGAAGCAGCAGGGACGGCACGCAGCGGCGGACGAGGGGCATGGTGACGGCGCGGGACGGATTGGACTCCGTCACGCTACGCGGCACCGGCGCGCATGCCATCTGCCGGATTCCCGAGTTGCAACGGGAAGCCGCTGATTATTTGCTGGTTTTTACTGCAGAAAGCAGCAGGAAAGACGGCATTGACCGGGTCAATGCCGGGGGATCAGCGCACCGGGATGCCGGCCATCCGGGCGAATCTGGCGTAGTAGACCGCCGAGGCGAAGAACAGGGTGCACAGCGCGATCTCGATGCCGGCGCAGACACGGGACAGGAGTACGGTGTCCGACCAGGCCCGCATCACGCCTTCGGCAAAGAAGAACAGGATGAACATGCTCGCCCACTGGTAGGTGTAGACCCGGCCGCGCAGGACGCCGAACAGCGGCGCCAGCAGCAGCAGGCTCTTCAGCGCCATCAGGCTGCCGCCCGGACGCAGCGGCGCCAGCCACAGCTCCCATGCCAGGGTCAGCACGATCAGGCCGATCAGGCTGGTGATCGCCCCCCAGTGGCACACGGCGATCCGGTTCATGCGTCCTGCTCCTTGCGTGGCTGCGGCTTGCCGAGCCAGCCCGAGCAGATGATGCCCAGTTCGTACAGCAGCCACAGCGGCAGTGCCAGCATGATCTGCGACAGCACGTCCGGCGGTGTGACCACGGCGGCGACGACAAACGAGCCGACGATCACGTACGGACGGGCTTCGCGCAGTTTTTCGACGGTGATGATGCCGAAACGCGTCAGCAGCACGACGATGACCGGCACTTCGAAGGTGATGCCGAAGGCGAGGAACATGCCGAGCACGAACGACAGGTATTTGTCGATGTCGGTCATCATCGCCACGCCATGCGGGGTGACGGCGGTCATGAAGCCGAATACCACCGGGAATACCAGGAAGTAGGCGAACGACATGCCGATCAGGAACAGCGAGATCGACGCCACCATCACCGGCAGGATCAGCCGCTTCTCGTGGCTGTACAGCCCCGGGGCGACAAAGGACCACAGCTGGTACAGCGTGTTCGGCAGCGCCAGCACGAAGGCGACCATCATCGTCACCTTCAGCGGGACGAAGAACGGCGTGGTGACGTCGGTGGCGATCATCTGCGCACCGGCCGGCATCACCTGCATCATCGGTCGCGCCAGCAGCGCGTAGATGTCGCCGGACCAGTGGAACAGCGCAAGAAAGACGATGACGATGCCGAGGATCACGCGCACCAGGCGCGTGCGCAACTCGAGCAGGTGCGCGACGAGGGGTTGTTCGGTAGCGGGTTCGGTCATGCGGCCTTGCTGGAAACGTCGCCGGCCGCAGGCGGGGTGGCCGGCGGCGGCGGGGCGGTGGCAAACAGGTCGAGCTGGCCGTCGTCGACGTCCGGCGCCGGCTGACCGTCGGTCGCCGGGGTATCGCTGGCGGCGACGCTGACCGTGTCGGTCGCAGTGGCGGCAGGCACGGTGTCAGCCGTTGCGGCATCGGCGCGCAGGTCGAAGGCGGCGGCCACGCTGTCGCCGGCTTCACGCACGGCGGCGCCGGCCTCGGCCAGCGGTGCCTCGATGCCGGACTTGACGTCGTTGACCGCGCCTTCCACTTCGCTCATCTGGCGATGGATGGTCTGGCGCAGGTTGTCGGCGGCATCGGTCATTTCGCTGCCCAGTTGCCTGAGTTCGCTGAAACTGGTCTCGCGCTGGATGTCGGTCTTGACGTCATTGACGTAGCGCTGGAGCCGGCCGACCAGGGCGCCGACGGTACGGGCGACACTGGGCAGCTTCTCCGGCCCGATGACCACCAGCGCGACGATGCCGATGACCAGCAGCTCGCCGAAACTGATGTCGAACACGGCTTACTTCTTGTCAGTCGGTTCGGCGTCGATCACGCGGCCTTCCTTCTGCGCCGCGCTGTCGTCGGCCTTGGCGGCGGGAGTGGCGTCACTGTTCATGCCGTCCTTGAAGCCCTTGACGGCGGAGCCCAGGTCCTGACCGACGTTGCGCAGCTTCTTGGTGCCGAAAATCAGCACCACAACGACCAGCACGATGAGCCAGTGCCAAATGCTGAACGATCCCATAATGTCCTGCCTTCAGATATCGATGTTGCCCCCGCGCGGCGGGTGCGGATGGTAAGTAAATGCCCGTCCCGGCGGGAAGCGGGGGATTGGCGGCGTCGCCGCGCGCGATTTTACGCTGCTTCGCCCAGTACGTGGACGTGCAGATGAAACACTTCCTGCCCGCCGGCCTCGCCGGTATGCACGATGGTCTTGTAGCCTTCGCTGAGGCCCTGCTCGCGCGCGAGTTTCGACGCGGTGACCATCAGTTTGCCGAGCAGCGGTGCATCGCTGTCGTCGACCACGAACAGCGAGTCGATATGCCGTTTCGGGATCACCAGAAAGTGCACCGGTGCCTTCGGATGGATGTCGTGGAAGGCCAGCACGTCGTCGTCTTCATACAGCTTGCTCGACGGGATGTCGCCGTGGGCGATCTTGCAGAAAATGCAGTCGGTCATGGGGGAAAACCTTGCGGATGCGGTCAGGAAGCGGTCCGCGACGCTTTTTCGTCGTGGCCCGAGATGCCTTCGCGGCGCTTGAGCTCGGCCAGCACGTCCTCGGGACGCAGGCCGTGGAAGGCAAGCAGCACCATCGAGTGGAACCACAGATCCGCCACTTCCCGCACCAGGTGCAGCTTGTCGCCGTCCTTGGACGCCATCAGCGTCTCGGCGGCTTCTTCCGCAACCTTCTTCAGGATGGCATCTTCGCCCTTGTTGAACAGGCTCGCCACGTAGGACGAGCTCGGGGCCGCGCTTTTGCGCGCTTCGAGCGTGTCGGCAATGCTGTACAGCACTTCGGCGGGAATCATGGTTCGCACTTTCGTGAGTCTGGGGAGTTACCGGCGCCAGTCTAACGGCGCCGGATGACAAAAGCAGCCCGGCAGGTCAAGAAAACCGCATGCCGGGCCCGGATTCAATGCGCGTCCGGTTTGCCGTAGATCGCTTGCGGATCCTTTTTCACCGCGTCGGTCACGATCCAGGCACTGCCTTCGAGCCGGCGGTAGAAGCAGCTTTCGCGGCCGGTGTGGCAGGCAATGCCGCCAACCTGCTCGATCAGCAGCAGCACGGCGTCGCCATCACAGTCGAGGCGGATTTCCTCCACGCGCTGCAGATGGCCGGACTCTTCGCCCTTTTTCCACAGTTTGGCGCGCGAGCGGCTCCAGTAATGCGCGATATGGGTGTCGGCGGTCAGCTGCAACGCTTCGCGGTTCATCCACGCCACCATCAGGATGCGGCCGGTGCGCGCATCCTGGGCAATGACGTTGACCAGCCCCTGTTCGTTGTAATGGACCAGATCGGCCCAGTCCTGCGGGTGCATCGTACTCATCGTGCTTCTCCTGGCTGCCGGGCCGGCGATACGTTCGCCGGCTTAAATGCTTAGAGTCGGACTTCAATGCCCTGCGCGCGCATCAGCGCCTTGGCCTCGCCGACAGTATGCTCCCCGAAGTGGAAGATGCTGGCGGCCAGCACGGCATCGGCATGGCCTTCGATGACGCCGTCGGCCAGATGCTGCAGGTTGCCGACGCCGCCGGATGCAATCACCGGCACGTCGACGGCATCGCTGACCGCTCGGGTCAGCGGCAGGTTGAAGCCGATGCGGGTGCCGTCGCGGTCCATTGACGTCAGCAGGATTTCACCGGCGCCCAGCGCCTGCATCCTGCGCGCCCATTCGACCGCATCGAGCCCGGTGGCGTTGCGGCCGCCATGGGTGAACACTTCCCAGCGGTCATTCTCCGGCGAGACGCTCTTGGCGTCGATGGCGACGACGATGGCCTGCGAGCCGAAGCGGGCGGCGCAGTCGGCCACCAGTTGCGGGTTGGTGACCGCCGAGGTGTTGATGCTGACCTTGTCGGCACCGGCATTCAGCAGCCGGCGGACATCGTCCACCGCGCGGACGCCGCCGCCGACGGTCAGCGGAATGAAGACTTCCGCCGCCACCGACTCGATCACGTGCAGGATGATGTCGCGTGCGTCGCTGGAGGCGGTGATGTCGAGAAAGGTCAGTTCGTCCGCGCCCTGCTCGTTGTAGCGTCGCGCGATTTCGACCGGATCGCCGGCATCGCGCAGGCCGACGAAATTGACACCCTTGACCACCCGTCCGGCGGTCACGTCAAGGCAGGGGATGATACGTTTGGCTAGCGACATGGAGTCGGTCTGTTCCTGTTGGGTGAACGCGCGGCACGCCGCGACACCCGCCCCCTCGCGAGGGCGGGCCGGTACGCGGCGGCCGCGCCGCCGGGCCCCTTACGCGGCCAGCGTGTCGGCCAGATCCTGCGCGGCCTTGAAGTCGAGCGTGCCTTCGTAGATGGCGCGACCGGTGATCGCCCCCTCGATGCCTTCGCTCTCGACGGCAGACAGCGCGCGCACGTCGTCGAGGTTGGTCAGGCCGCCGGAGGCAATGACCGGGATGGTCAGCGCCTGGGCCAGCTTGACGGTCGCTTCGACGTTGACACCGGACAGCATGCCGTCGCGGCCGATATCGGTGTACACCACCGACTCGGCACCGTAGTCCTGGAAGCGTTTCGCCAGGTCGACGACGTTCTGGCCGGTCAGTTTGGCCCAGCCGTCGACGGCGACATTGCCGTCCTTGGCGTCGAGACCGACGATGACATGGCCGGGGAAGGCGTCGCAGGCGTCACGCAGGAAACCGGGGGTCTTGACCGCAGCAGTGCCGATGATGACGTAGGTCAGGCCGAGGTCGAGATAGCGCTCGATGGTGTCGAGATCGCGAATCCCGCCCCCCAGCTGGACCGGCATGTCATCAGCCACTTCGGTCAGGATGTCGCGGATCACGCCGAGATTCTTCGGCTTGCCGGCAAAGGCACCGTTGAGATCGACGAGGTGCAGGCGACGAGCCCCCTGATCGCGCCAGTGCGTGGCGACTTCGACCGGGTTGTCGGAGAACACGGTGGCATCTTCCATGACACCTTGGCGCAAACGGACGCATTGTCCGTCTTTCAGATCGATGGCGGGAATGAGCAGCATGATTGCCAGATTTACAAATGGTTGGGTTGAGTCCACTGTTCCAGCGGACAATCCGGACTCGCCGGGATACTGGCGGTGTCCGACAAAAGCACGGTACGAGCCTCGCGGCGATCGCGTCCGAGCACGGCAGCGTACAGCACCCGGTCATGACCGAGCGCCCCACGCCAGTTAACTTTGATGATGCCGGCGCGATCCGCGCCATACCGGCGTGCGCCGCCCCAGGCCGACTGCGTCAGCTGGACATCGTGCACATCGCCGGACGGGTGATAGCAGCCGAGCACGGCACGGCCGACATCGTCGAGCAGCGCGGGTTTCGGTACATGTTCGGGCGGGCGGTCGGCCAGCGGCAGCAGGTTCACCAGCATCAGCAGCGCCATGGCACTCATGTCCGGGCCACGCATCCGCGGGCAGTGACGGATGTCATGCGTCGCTCCCGTCCCAGCCGATGAAATTGTCCAGCAGCCGCAGACCGGCCGCCGCGCTTTTCTCCGGGTGGAACTGGGTGGCGAACACATTGCCGCGCCCGAGGATGGCCGAAAAGGCAAACGGATATTCCGCAAAGCCGAGGCTCAATGCAGGGTCGGCCGGCGCCATGTAGTAACTATGGACGAAATAAAACCGCGCGCCATCTTCCACGCCGTCGAACAGCGGGTGACGGCGGGTCTGCCAGACTTCGTTCCAGCCCATGTGCGGCACCTTGAGCCGTGCACCGGCCGCATCGAGCTGGCCGCTCGGGAAACGCTTGACCGTGCCGGGGTAAAAACCGAGCGCGGCGGTGTCGCCTTCCTCGCTGTGGTCGAGCAGCAGTTGCGCGCCGACGCAGACACCAAAGAACGGCTTGTTGCGGGCGGCGTCCAGCACCACGTCGCGCAGCCCGGACTGCACCAGCCCGGCCATGCAGTCGCGCATCGCGCCCTGCCCCGGAAACACCACCTTGTCGGCAGCGGCCACCAGCTCGGGCCGGTCTGTCAGCAGGATCTCGGCCCGCCCGGCGGACACATGCTCCAGCGCCTGGGTGACCGAGCGCAGATTGCCCATACCATAATCGACGACTGCGATTTTCATGCCGTCAGCGTCCCTTTGGTCGACGGCGTGCGGCCGGCCATGCGTTCATCGGGTTCGACCGCCATGCGCAAGGCACGGCCAAAGGCCTTGAACACGGTCTCGGCCTGGTGATGGCTGTTGACGCCGCGCAGGTTGTCGATATGCAGCGTGACCATCGCGTGATTGACGAAACCGTGGAAGAACTCGCTGAACAGGTCGACGTCGAAGCTGCCGATCGTCGCGCGGGTGAATTCCAGGTTGTAGACCAGGCCCGGACGGCCGGACAGGTCGATGACCACGCGCGACAGTGCCTCGTCGAGCGGCACGTAGGCGTGACCGTAGCGGCGGATGCCGCGCTTGTCGCCGATCGCCTGCGCGAAGGCCTGGCCCAGCGTGATGCCGATATCCTCGACCGTGTGGTGCGCGTCGATATGCAGGTCGCCGGCCGCCTCGATATCGAGGTCGATCAGCCCGTGGCGCGTGATCTGGTCGAGCATGTGATCGAGGAAGGGCACGCCGGTCCGGAAGCGGCCGACCCCGGTGCCGTCGAGGTCGATCGACACCGTGATCTGGGTTTCAAGGGTATTGCGGGTAACGGTAGCTTGGCGCATGTCAGGCAAACAGTGCATTGAGGACCGCCAGCATGGCGGCATTGTCTTGTGGCGTGCCCACGGTCAGCCGCAGGCAGTTGTCGAGCATCGGGTGGGCGCCGTGCAGATTCTTGATCAGGATGCCGGCTTCCTTCAGCGCTGCATAGGTCGCCGGGGCATCCGGTACGCGGATGGTGATGAAATTCGCCTCGCTCGGATAGACGGTCAGCGCCGGCAGGCGGGCCAGCGCGTCGGACAGCCGGCGGCGTTCGGCGCGCAGCTGCGTTGCCTGCCGGTCCAGCACGTCGAGGTGTTCGAGCGCGAACAGCGCGGCAGTCTGGGTCAGCACGTTGACGTTGTACGGCAGCCGCACCTTGTCGAATTCGGTCAGCCACGCCGGACTGCCGGCCAGGAAGCCCAGTCGCAGCCCGGCCAGGCCGAGCTTGGACAGCGTGCGCATCACCACCACATTGTCGAATTCGCCCAGTCGCGGCAGGAACGAGTCGTCGGCAAAGGCGTGATAGGCCTCGTCGATCACCACCAGGCCCGGGCTGGCCGCGCGGATCACGTCCTCGACCGTGGCACGGTCGAAGCGCGGCCCGGTCGGGTTGTTCGGATAGGACAGGAAGGTCAGCGCCGGACGATGCTCGCGCACGGCGGCCAGTGTGGCGTCCAGGTCGATCTGGAAATCGTCGCGCAGCGGGACGCCGACATATGCCAGCCCGCAGAAGGTGGCGATCATCCGGTACATGACGAAACTCGGCTCGACCGCCAGCAATGTGGCCCCCGGTCTGGCCAGCGTCATCGCCACCAGCTGGATGATTTCGTCCGAGCCGTTGCCCAGCAGCAGATCCATGCCGGCCGGCACGCCGAAGCCGGCGGCGATCCTGGCCTTCAGGCCGGCCGGGGACGGGTCCGGATAGCGATTGATCAGTGCGTCGGCCAGTCTGGTCCCCATCTCGGCACGCAGCGCGTCCGGCAACCGGTACGGATTTTCCATCGCGTCGAGCTTCAGATAGCCCGAGGCATCGTGTACGTGGTAGGCCGCAAGTGCGGCAATTTCAGGGCGAATCAGTGGGGAGGTCATCTCTCAACTCGGGCACGACAACAATTTCGGCAGGCCGGGCAGTCGCCCGGACCTTCATTATGACGCCATCACGGGAAATACCCAGCACTGGATTGCCCGCTGCCGGGCAGCCCCGGCCATCAGTCGTGCAGGCGCATCTCGGCACTGCGTGCGTGGGCGATCAGCCCTTCTCCATGCGCCAGCGGACTGGCGATACGGCCCAGGGTCTGTGCCCCGGCCTCGCTGACGCGGATCAGGCTGGAACGCTTCTGGAAGTCGTACACCCCCAGCGGCGACGCAAACCGCGCGGTGCGCGACGTCGGCAGCACGTGGTTCGGTCCGGCACAGTAGTCACCCAGCGATTCGGACGTGAAACGCCCCATGAAGATCGCGCCGGCATGACGCAGCTGCGGCAGCCACGCTTCCGGATCGGCGACCGACAGTTCCAGGTGCTCGGGCGCGATGCGGTTGGAGATGTCGCACGCCTCGGCCAGGTCGGCGACCTGGATCAGCGCGCCACGGTTGGCCAGGCTGGCGGCAATGATGTCGCGGCGCGGCATGGTCGGCAGCAGGCGCTCGATGCTGGCGCGGACTTCGTCGATAAAGGCCGCGTCCGGACAGAGCAGGATGGCCTGGGCGATCTCGTCGTGCTCGGCCTGGCTGAACAGGTCCATCGCGATCCAGTCGGCCGGCGTGCTGCCGTCACAGATGACCAGGATTTCCGACGGACCGGCCACCATGTCGATGCCGACCACGCCGAACACGCGACGCTTGGCGGCGGCAACATAGGCATTGCCGGGGCCGGTGATCTTGTCGACGGCGGGAATGGTTTCGGTGCCGTGGGCCAGCGCGGCGACAGCCTGGGCCCCGCCGACGGTGAACGCACGGTCGACGCCGGCCAGATAGGCGGCGGCCAGTACCAGGTCGTTGCGTTCGCCACCCGGCGTCGGCACCACCATGATGATTTCGCCGACACCGGCCACCTTGGCCGGCATGGCATTCATCAGCACCGAGCTCGGATAGGCGGCCTTGCCGCCCGGCACGTAGATGCCGACCCGGTCGAGCGCCGTGACCTGCTGGCCGAGCAGCGTGCCGTCGTCCTCGACGTAGCTCCACGAGCTGCTCAACTGGTGCTGGTGGTAGCGTCGTACCCGGTCGGCGGCCTGTTCCAGCGCGATGCGCGTCGCATCGGGGATGCGCCGGAACGCGGTTTCCAGTTCGGTGCGGGTCAGTTCCAGCGCCGTGGCGGACGCCGGGGTGAAACGATCGAAGCGGGCGGTATATTCGACCAGCGCGGCATCGCCACGCACCTTGACGTCTTCGACGATCGCGGCAACGGCGGTGTCGACCGCCGGATCCTGCGCGCTTTCGAAGGCGAGCAACTCGGACAGCGCGGCGTCGAAGCCGGCCTCGGCGGTATTCAGAATGCGGACAGACATGGACTCACACCAACACTAAAGTTCGTTACGGACCGGCGCGCCGGTCCCGGCGGGAACGCTCAGGACAGCGCGACCTTGATGCCCAGCGCCACCAGCACGCCGCCCAGCACGCGGTCGATGCCGCGTTGCAGGCGCGACATCACCCGGATCACGGCCGGATGCTGGATCGCCAGCACCAGCAGTGGCCAGTAAACCACGCCCAGCGCGAAAATGACAAAGCCGATCAGCGCTTTTTCGCCCAGTCCGGTATCCGGGCGGATCAGCTGGGTGAACACGCTGAAGAAGAACAGCGTGGCCTTCGGGTTCAGCAGATTGCACAGGAAGCCCTGCATGAAGGCAGCGCGCAGGCCGATCTGCTCGCGCGGCGCCGTGCCGACACTGGCCAGCCCGGGACCGCCGCGCGAACGCAGCGCCTGGATGCCGATCCAGATCAGGTAGGCTGCGCCGGCGTACTTGAGCAGGTTGAACAGCCACGGCGTGGTGGCAATCACCAGCGCCAGCCCGGCAATACAGTAGCTCATGTGAACCAGGATGCCGACATTGACGCCGGCGACGGTCGCCATGGCCGCCGCACGCGGATAGCGGGCGGCATTCTTCACCACCAGGAAGAAGTCCGGACCCGGACTCATCATCGCCAGCGTGGCGATGACAGTGATGGCCAGCAGGGTTTCCCACATGGTGCCGGCTCCTAGACCGCGACGCTGGACGCGAACGTGTCGAGCAGCGGGCGGATGATGTCGTGTTTGAGCTTCAGCGCGGCCATGTTGACCACCAGCCGCGAGCTGATGTCGACGATCGGTTCCACCGCGACCAGATCATTGGCCTTCAGCGTGTTGCCGGTCGACACCAGGTCGACGATGGCGTCGGCCAGCCCGACCAGCGGCGCCAGCTCCATCGAGCCGTACAGCTTGATGATGTCGACGTGAACGCCCTTCTTGGCGAAGTGGTCGCGGGCGATGCCCGGATACTTGCTGGCGATGCGCAGCCGCGCGCCCTGGCGCACGGCGGCCTCGTAGTCGAAGCCCTTGCGGACCGCGACCATCATCCGGCACTTGGCGATTTCCAGGTCCAGCGGCTGGTACAGGCCGGCGCCGCCGTGTTCGATCAGCACGTCGCGGCCGGCGATGCCGAGATCGGCCGCACCATGCTGGACATAGGTCGGCACGTCGGACGCGCGGACAATGATCAGCCGCACGTCCGGCTGGTTGGTGCCGATGATCAGTTTGCGCGAGGACTCCGGGTCCTCGGACGGAACGATGCCCGCCGCCGCCAGCAGCGGCAGGGTTTCATCGAAAATGCGGCCCTTGGAGAGCGCAATGGTAAGCATGAAGACGACTTTCTGAAGCGGTTCAGTCCAGCAGCGCGCGGCGTTCGCGCTCCAGCTGGGCGATATAGCGTTGCAACTGGTTCTGCAGCGGGTGGTTGAGATGGATGAACATGCAGCCGATACGATGCTGCTCGGCGCCGTTCTTCTGCTGCATGATCAGCCGGTTGCGGATTTCGAGTTCGACCGGCAGCGAGCCCTGCTGACGCAGATCGAGCGAGCAGTCGGAGAACACGGTGCCGATCTCGAAGCCGGGCGCATCGCCCGGCAGCACCAGCGACAGGCCGCCGAGACTGACATCGTAGATCGGCAGCGAGATGCCGCGTTCGCCATCCGGGTTCACGTAGTCGTGCAGGCGGCACAGCAGCGGGCTGGCCAGCGGGGTCTGGATGCGGAAATACTCGCGGCGCTGCAGCTTGATCACTTCGAGCGGCAGGTCGACGACAAAGGCCGGGCGATCTTCCCAGCTGATCAGCCGGGCCGGGCCGGTCACGAACTGGGTCTTGATGCCTTCCGGCGAGCAGACGAACACATTGCGGTCCGACGAGGCAATCTGGCGATTGACGTCATCGCCGGAGCCGATGTCGAACACCAGTTTGCCGGCCTTGGCATCCACCGCCAGCAGCCGGGTCAGCATGAAGGTCTTGCCTCGATTGGAGAACACCGTCACCAGGTTCGACGCGGCAATGACCCGGCGAATGTGATGGACGATCTCCAGCGGCGTGCTCATGGCGAATTTCGCCAGTTCGTCGCTGGGACGAAGCGGTTTGTGGAGCCCGTTGGTATCGCTGGGCTCGGCGGCTGGGGATTCGGCGGAATCGGTCACGTGTTTCTAATCCTGTGTGAATCTTGGGGTCAGGCCTGAAGGATGACGCCTAGCGGTCAGGGCCGATCAGCGCACCGATATCGTGGGCAAACACGTCGGCGCCGCTGCCGTACGGCACATAGACCCGCAGGCGACCGTCCGGATCGTACAAATACGTGCCGGCGCTATGATCGATGGTGTACTCGGCGGCATGATCGCCGGCGACCTTGCGGTAAACCACTTTGAAATCGCCCGCCACCCTGGCGATCGCCTCTGGCGTACCGGTCAGCGCCCGGAAGCGCGGATCGAATGCTCCAGCATAGGCGGCCAGCACATCCGGCGTATCGCGTTCCGGGTCGACGGAAACGAACAGCACCTGGACCTTATCGGCCCGGGCGCCGAGTTTCTTCATCGCATTGGCCAGTTCGGCCATGGTGGTCGGACAGGCATCGGGGCAGTGGGTGTAGCCGAAGAACACGGCGACGACCTTGCCGCGATAGTCCGACAGCCGGACCGGCTTGCCGCTGGTGTTGACCAGGGAGAAGTCGCGCGCATAGTCGATCCCGGTGACATCGGTCGCCGAGAAAGCAGGCGCCGCCGGCTCGGGCGAACAGGCGGCGAGACAGGCAACGAGCATAAGCGCCAGGGCGCGGATCAGGTATTTCATAGCGTCCACGCCAGTGCCCTCCCCGCAACGGGGATCAGGACATTGGCCAAGGCAGGTAGTGGTCCACAAGCAAGGCCGCGAACAAGCCGGAAAGATACCAGATCGAAAAGACAAACGCGCGGCGGGCAGTCGCGTGAGCATAACGACGATGCATGCCAAATGCAATCTGCAGGAAGCGGCCGTTCAGTGCCAGCGCAGCCAGCAGATACAGCCCGCCGGCCATGCCGGTCGCCACCGGCAGCAGTGTCACCGCCGACAGCAGCAGGGTGTACAGCAGCACGGCCAGGGTGGTGAAGCGCTCGCCGTGCGTGACCGGCAGCATCGGCAGGCCGGCACGGGCGTAGTCGTCGCGCCGGTACAGCGCCAGCGCCCAGAAATGCGGCGGCGTCCACACAAAGATGATGGCGAACAGCAGCAGCGCATCCCCGCTGATCTGTCCGGTGGCCGCGACCCAGCCGAGCAGCGGCGGCATCGCTCCGCTGGCGCCGCCGATAACAATATTCTGCGGCGTGGCCGGCTTCAGCCACAGCGTATAGACGATGGCGTAACCGACGAAGGTTGCCAGCGTCAGCCACATGGTCAGCGCATTCACCCGAATCCACAGTATGCCGAGCCCGGTCACCGCCAGCAGCACGGCGAACACCAGCGCCTCGACCGGCGCCAGCCGGCCGCTGGCCAGCGGCCGGCGCTCGGTGCGGCGCATGCGCGCATCGACCGTCCGTTCGACCAGACAGTTGATCGCCGCCGCGCCGGCCGCCGCCAGGGTGATGCCGACCCCGGTGGCGACGAAGGTCACCGCATCCGGCCAGCCCGGCACCGCCAGCAGAAAACCGATCAGTGCGCAGAAAGTGATCAGTTGCACCACGCGCGGCTTGGTCAGCGACAGCAGCGCCGCCGCCTTGTCACGCCACAGCCCGGCAGGACTCAGTACCGATTCACGCATGATGGACTCCAGGCAGCAGATGGGTCGGAAACGGTCTGTGCCGCCGGCTGCCAGACCCGCCAGCCGAGCAGCACCACACCGGCCAGCAGCCAGGCACCGACTGCGTTGTGCGCGACGGCCAGCGGCAGCGGCAATTGCAGCAGGACATTGGCCATGCCGAGCAGCAATTGGGTCAGCAGCAGGACACCGAGCGCCAGCAGGTGCCGGCGCAGGCGGTGTTGCGGCCACAGCCGGACCAGCAGCAGGCCCAGTGACAGCGTCACCACGCCGGCACCGGCGCGGTGCAGCCAGTGGATGGCAGTCAGGTGATCGCTGGACAGCAGCGCGCCGGAGGCGGTTTCGCCCAGCGCGCGCCAGACATGAAAACTGTCGCGGAACAGCATGCCGTCCGGCAGCCATTCGCCGCGGCAGGCCGGAAACTGCACGCCGCAGGCCAGCGCCGCGTAGTTGCTGCTGACCCAGCCGCCAAGCAGCACCTGGCCAACTACCGCCACCAGAACCAGCCCGACCCCCCAGCGCGCCCGCGCCGCCAGCCGGACCGGCGCCAGTCCGCGCTCGCGGGCCAGCAACACGGTCAGCAGCGCCAGCGTGCTCATGCCGCCGATCAGATGCAGCGTCACCACGGCGGGTTTCAGCAGCAGCGTGACCGTCCACATGCCAAGCAGGGCCTGCAGCACCAGCACGGCCGCCAGCGTGGTTTCCAGTGCCGGTGGCGGCAGGCCGGCCCGACGCGCGCGGCGCCAGCCGGCGACCGTCAGCGCCAGAATCGTCAGCCCGAGCAGACCGGCCGCATAGCGGTGGGTCATCTCCTTCCAGGCCTTGCCGGCATCCAGCGGCTGGTCGGGAAAGCGGCTTGCGGCATGATCCAGCTCATGGGCGGCAGCCGGCACCGACAGATGGCCATAGCAGCCGGGCCAGTCCGGGCAGCCAAGCCCGGCGTCGGACAGCCGCACATAGGCGCCGAGCGGCACCACCACCAGCGTCAGCCACCAGGCGATCCACACCAGTTTGCGCATCAGCCCATCCCCCGGTTGACCTTCATCACCTTGCCGATTTCGACCAGGGCGCGGCGTGGCTCGAATCCGGCCGGGTAGCGCAAGACCAGATTGCCGTGCGGGTCGATCAGGTACAGGTCGTCGAGCGGGTGCATCCCGGGCGCCAGCGCGACCAGCACCCCGGCATCCAGCGCCACGGCATGCACATCGTCGGCGTCGACACTGACCGTTGCCCCGGGCGGGTACAGCCAGACCACGTCGAGCCGCGAGGCCGCCTCGCCCTGCGCCACCCGCAAGCGGCGGGCATTGTCCAGCCGCTGACCGCAGTCGGCATCGCACGGCGCCGGCGCCCAGCTGGCCAGCACCCAGTGCCCCGGCGCGATCGCCACCGGCAGCGGCTGCACGATCAGCTGGCCATAGCTGGCGCCGCCGCGCGGCGGCCACCAGTAATAGGCCGCGGTGGCCAGCAGGATCGGCGCGGCGGTCAACAGCAGCAGCAGGATCAGGATGCGACGGGCGCGGCGGCCTCCGGCAGCGGGCGGGCTCATGGGCGTGTCCTTTCCGGGTGACGGACCAGCGCCGCGCAGACCGCCAGTGCGGCAATGGCCAGCAGCGCCCATTGCAGCGCATAGGCGTAATGCCGGTCGGGGGTCATGCCCCGCCCGGCCATCGTATCGAGCGGCTGCAACGGTGGATCGGTCCGGTCGGCGATCAGGCTGAGCGGCGCCAGCCTGACCCGATAGGCCGCCGCCAGCGCGGCCGGCGGCAGCGCCTGCCACACATCGCCGGCGTGATCCGGCCCGTCAAGCACGCGACGCACGCCCGGCCATGCTGCCAGCCGGCCGTCGACCCGGCCCGCGCCGGCCGGCAGTGCATCACGGGCGGCCCGATCGGCAAAACCGCGCACCACCAGTACGCTGCGGCCGTCGGCCAGTTCCAGCAACTCATGCACCCGCCAGCCCGGCTGGCCGTTGCGGGTCACGTTGTCGAGCAGGATCGGCGGCGAGACCACCCGGCCGACCAGGGTCACCCGCCGGCCGATCCAGGCACCGGTATCGGCCGGCAATTCATCCAGCATGACCGGTGCGTGGACCGCGCGCGCCGCCAGCTGCATGTCCGCTGCGGCCTGGCGCTGCCCGCGCTGCCACTGCCAGCCGGCCAGTGCCAGGCAGGCGGCGGCCACCATCATGGCAGCCAGCCACGGCATGGCCCGTCCGCGCCGTCTAGACTGGGAGGCACCGTCCTTCGAATCCGTCGCCATGAGATATGTCGCCATTGCCTTGCTCATCCTCATTGTCCTGAGCCTGGGCCACGCGCTGCGCCGCGTGCTGCGCCAGCCCCCGGGCTCCCGGGGCGCGGTGCGTGCGCTGACGGCACGCATCGCGCTGTCGCTGCTGCTGTTCGGTCTGCTGTGGCTCGGTGCGGCGCTCGGCTGGTGGGCACCGCACGGCCCGGGCCGGTAAAGGGCACGGTCACAGCCAGTAGACGAAGACGAACAGCATCAGCCACACCACATCGACGAAGTGCCAGTACCAGGCCGCCGCCTCGAAGGCGAAATGGTGGTCGGCATCGAAGTGCCCGCGCAGCACCCGCAGCCAGACCACCAGCAGCATGACCGAGCCCAGCAGCACGTGCAGACCGTGAAAGCCGGTCAGCATGTAGAACGTCATGCCGTAGGCGCCGGAGCCGAGGGTCAGGTTCAGGCTGCTGAAGGCGTGGTGGTATTCCCAGGCCTGCAGGCACAGAAAGGTCAGGCCAAGGGCAACCGTCGCGCCGAGCGCCAGCACCAGCCGGCGCCGCTGGCCGGCCAGCATGGCCCAGTGCGCGACGGTCACGGTCGCCCCCGACGACAGCAGGATCAGCGTATTCAGTGCCGGCAGCCCCCATGCTTCCATCGGCGTGTAGTCGCTTGCGGTCAGCGGGCCGGTGCTGGCCGGCCATGCGGCGCGGAAATCCGGCCACAGCCACTGGCCGGTCACCTGGCCGGACAGGTCGGGCAGCGCAATGGCGCGGACATAGAACAGCGCGCCGAAGAAGGCGCCGAAGAACATCACTTCGGAAAAGATGAACCAGCTCATGCCCCAGCGGAACGACTGGTCCACCTGGCCGGAGTAGCGTCCGCCGACCGACTCGCGGATCACGTCGCCAAACCAGCCGACCAGCATCCACACCAGCACCGCCGCACCGGCTGCCAGCAGCCACATCCCGGGGGCGATGCGGTTGACCGCCAGCGCCGCGCCCAGCCCGAGCAGGAACAGCGCCACGGCGCCGACCATCGGCCAGCGACTGGGGGCCGGGACGAAGTAGTCGCCGCTGTCGGGGGTATGTGCCTGCATGTCGTTCTCCTTATCCCGCAATCCATCTGACCGCCAGCACCAGCAGGACGATCAGGCACAGCACCAGCAGCAGCGCGGTCAGGATGATGTCGCGCGGCGAAATCTGCCGGTCGCGCTCGGCCGAGCGGCGGCCACGCACCCCGAAGAAGGCCGCCAGCACGGTGCGCAGCGTCTGCAGCACGGTCATGACCCGCCCTTCCCCGCCACTTCGATCACCCGGTACGACAGCGCCAGTGCGCCGACGCTGTCCGGCACCTGGCGATCGATCACGAACACCACCGGCAGCGTGCGCGACTCGCCGGGCTCCAGCACCATTTCGCGAAAGCAGAAACATTCCAGCTTGTGGAAGTACTGCGCCGCGCTGACCGGCGAATAGGCCGGCAGCGCTTGCGCCCAGATCCGGCGCTGGCTCTGGTTGACGATGCGGTATTCGACATGGGCGAATTCGCCCGGATGCACGTTCAGACTGGGCCGCAGCGGCACCAGCGACAACGGCGACCCCGGCTGCGGATTGGCGTCCAGCGCCACACTGAGGCTGCGGCTCAGGTCGACCTGGGTATTGGCCGGCGCCGCATCCGCCCGCGTCAGCTCATTGAGCCCGAGTGCGGCGCAGATCTCGCGATAGAACGGAATCAGCGCAAAGGCGAAGCCGAACATCAGCACGGCAATCACCAGCAGTTTGTACAGCAGCACGCGGTTGCCGGCCGCACGATCCACCGTCGGGGCCGTCATCCGCCCAGCCCTCCGCTGATGGCCTGGCGCAGCATGACGCCGACAAAGCACGCCAGCGCGAACGCGGCGGCCAGCCAGGCGGTACGGGTCGCCGGTTTCATCGCCGCACCACCCGGCCGTTGAGGTCGAATTCGGCATGGGCGACCTCGGCCGGGTCCGAGAACGAGTGGTACGGCGCCGGGCTCGGCTCGGTCCATTCCAGCGTATCGGCACCCTCCCACGGCCGAGCCGGTGCCGGCGGCCCGTGCCGGATTGTCCACAGCACGTTGTACAGGAAGATCAGCTGGCCGAAGCCGAACAGGAAAGCACCGATGCTGGCGACCTCGTTGAAGCCGGAAAACTGCAGGGCGTAGTCGGGAATCCGCCGTGGCATGCCGGCCAGGCCAAGGAAGTGCATCGGGAAGAAGGTGACGTTGAACCAGACCAGCGACCACCAGAAGTGGAAGCGGCCCATGCGCTCGTTGTACATCCGCCCGCTCCACTTCGGCAGCCAGTAGTAGGTGGCCGAGAACAGGCTGAACAGCGCGCCGGCGACCAGTACGTAATGGAAGTGGGCGACCACGTAGTAGGTATCCTGCAGTTGCACGTCGACCGCCGCCACCGACAGCACCACGCCGGACAGCCCGCCCATGGTGAACAGGCAGACGAAGCCGATGGCGAACAGCATCGGCGTCTCGAAGCTCATCGCGCCCTGCCACATGGTGGCGACCCAGTTGAATACCTTCACCCCGGTCGGCACCGCGATCAGCATGGTCGAGTACATGAAGAACAGTTGCGCGGTCGCCGGCATGCCGGTAGTGAACATGTGGTGCGCCCAGACCATGAACGACAGGATGGCAATGCTGGATGTTGCGTACACCATCGAGTGATAGCCGAACAGCGGCTTGCGGCTGAAGGCCGGAATCACCTGGCTGACGACGCCGAAGGCCGGCAGCGCCATGATGTAGACCTCAGGATGGCCGAAGAACCAGAAAATGTGCTGGTACAGCACCGGATCGCCGCCGCCGGCGGCATTGAAGAAGTGGGTGCCGAAATGGCGGTCGGTCAGCACCATGGTCACCGCGCCGGCCAGCACCGGCATCACCGCGATCAGCAGGTAGGCGGTGATCAGCGAGGTCCAGACGAACATCGGCATTTTCATCAGTGTCATGCCCGGCGCGCGCATGTTCAGGATGGTGGTGATGATGTTGATCGAGCCCATGATCGAGCTGATGCCCATGATGTGGATGGCGAAGATGGTCATGTCCATGCCGACGCCCATCTGCGTCGACAGCGGCGCGTACAGCGTCCAGCCCGCTGCCGCGGCGCCACCCGGCACGGCGAACGACAGCATCAGCAGCAGGGCGGCCGGCGGCAGCAGCCAGAAGCTCCAGTTGTTCATCCGCGCGAAGGCCATGTCCGGGGCGCCGATCAGCAGCGGGATCATCCAGTTCATCAGCCCGGTAAAGGCCGGCATGATGGCGCCGAACACCATGATCAGCCCGTGCAGCGTGGTGAACTGGTTGAACAGCTCCGGCTGCCAGAACTGCAGGCCGGGCCGGAACAGTTCGGCGCGGATCGCCAGCGCCAGCACCCCGCCGGACAGGAACATGATGAAGGCGAAGGTCAGGTACAGCGTGCCGATGTCCTTGTGATTGGTCGCGTACAGCCAGCGCCGCCAGCCCTGCGGATGACCGTGATGGGGGGCGGCGTGCTCATCGTGGGCCAGGCCCGGTTCGACAACCGTCGTCATGTGAAGCCTCCTCAGGCGGTCTTGCCGCCGCGCGCGGCGACGATGTCCTTCGGCTGCACCACGTCACCGGTGTGGTTGCCGAAGGCATTGCGTTCGAAGGTGATGACCGCGGCGAGATCGGTATCGCCGAGCTGCTTGCCCCAGGCCGCCATGGCCGGGTTCTTCCGGCTGCCGTTGAGCACGATATCGATATGGGCGGCCGGCGCGCCGGTGGCGATGGCCGAGCCGGCGATGGACGGGAAGTTGCCGGGGATGCCGTGCCCGTCGGCCTGGTGACAGACGACACAGTTGGCCTGGTAGACCTTCTCGCCGCGCGCTTTCAGGTCGGCCAGCGTCCACACCTTGTCCGGGTCGTCACGCTGCGCGGCCGCCTGTTTCTTCTGCGCGTCCAGCCACACCTGGTAGTCGGCCGGGCTGCGCGCATCGACCACGATCGGCATGAAGCCATGCTCCTTGCCGCACAGCTCGGCGCACTGGCCGCGATAGACGCCGGGACGGTCGATCTTGAACCAGGCATCGCGGACAAACCCCGGGATCGCATCCTGCTTGACCCCGAGAGCCGGTACCCACCACGAATGGATGACGTCATTGGCGGTGATGATCAGCCGGACCTTGCGTCCGACCGGCACCACCATCGGCTGGTCGACTTCGAGCAGGTATTCGGCGTTCCGGGGCACGTTGCGCTCGATCTGCGCGCGCGGCGTCGACAGGTTGCTGACGAAACTCAGCCCGTCATCGACATAGTCGTAACCCCATTTCCACTGGTAGCCGGTCACCTTGACCGTCATGTCGGCGCCGCTGGCGTCTTTCTGGGCAAGGATGGTGCGCGTGGCCGGCAGTGCCATGACGACCAGGATCACGAACGGGATCACGGTCCAGATCACCTCGACCGTGGTGTTTTCGTGAAAGTGCCGCGCCTGATGACCGGCCGCCTTGCGGTGGCGGAAGATCGAATAGAACATCACGGCGAACACCACGACGAAGATCGTCACGCACACCAGCAGCAGCATGGTGTGCAGATCGAAAATGTCGCGGGCAATCCGGGTGACGGGTGCCTGGAGATTCAGCGCCCAGTCCGCGCGCGCCGTCGGCGCGACAACGGCACAGGCCGTTGCGACGGTACGAATCATGGTTTCCCCCCGCAGAAATGGCGGACGGCGTCTTGTCACTCGCTGCGCCGTATCACCTCGGTATATGTAGCAACGATGGCGATGGGCAAGAAAGAAATTCCATTCGCAACAGTATGTTGCGATGCAGCGGGCGCAATAGCCCACCGTATCCGGGTGCGTCGCGCTACACTCGTCCGTCCGATCCTCACGGACATTCATCCATGGCCCAGGGCTATTTCCTTACCGGTACCGACACCGATGTCGGCAAGACCCATGTCGCCGTACAGCTGATCGAACGCTGGCGGCGCGACGGCCGGCGTGTGCTGGCGATGAAACCGGTGGCGTCCGGCTGCGAGCGTGCGGCCGACGGCACGCTGGTCAATGGCGATGTGGAGCGGCTGGTGGCGGCGACCGGCCAGCGCGACCGCGAGCTGATGAATCCCTATCGTTTCGAGCCGGCGATCTCGCCGCATTTCGCCGCCCGCGACGCCGGGGTCGAAATCAGCCTGGCGCGGCTGGTCGAGCATTACCAGTCGCTGGCCCGGCAGGCCGACATCGTGCTGGTGGAAGGGGCCGGCGGCTGGCTGGCGCCGCTGTCCGACCGGCTGGACATCGCCGACCTGGCGGTGGCACTGGATCTGCCGGTCATGCTGGTGGTCGGCATGCGCCTCGGCTGCATCAATCATGCGCGTCTCAGCGCGCAGGCCATTGTCGACCGTGGTCTGCCGCTGGCCGGCTGGATCGCCAACCGCATCGACCCCGACTTGGCGCGCCATGAAGACAATCTGGCCACGCTGAAGGCGAAGATCGCCGCCCCGCTGTTGCTGGAAGTCCCGTACACCGGTCAGTGACGCCGATGAGGCGAACGCTGCTGTCGGGCCTGCTGGCGCTGCCGCTCGGCTATGGCGCCGCCAGCGTGCTGCTCGGCGACTGGCTGTCGTCGCCCGGTCGCCCGCTGGCGAACGGCGCCACAGTACCGGTCTACGCCTGCAGCAATGGGGTGCATGTCGATCTGGTCCTGCCGGTGCGGGACGCCGGCGGCACCGGACCCGATCTGTCCCGGTGGTTCCCGCCGTCCCACTTCCGCGCGGATGTCCGCGCGCTGGGCTGGCTGGGCTTTGGCTGGGGCAGCCGGCGCTTCTATCTCGAAACCCGCGACTGGTCGGACCTGCGCCCCGGCATTGCCCTGTCGGCTGCGCTGGGGCTGGACCGCAGCCTGATGCATGTCGGCTACCGGTCCGATCCGGCCGGGCAGCGCGACTGCCGCGCCGTGCCGCTGTCCCCGGCCGACTACCGTGCGCTGCAGCAGCGCATCCTCGCCCGCTTCGCCGCCCCGCTCACGCCGCTGGCCGGCATGGCCTATGGCGACCACGATGCGTTCTACCCGGCCAATGGCCGCTACAGCCTGCTGCAGACCTGCAATGTGTGGAGCGGCAGCCTGCTGCGCGACGCAGGGGTGAAGATGGGATGGTGGACGCCATTCGCCGGCAACGTACTCGGTCACCTGCGCTGAACGGCGTCCTTGCCGCTCAGGCGGTCAGTTCCAGCAGGGCACGGTAGGCGTTGTCGAACAGCGCCAGTCCCTGCTGCTGCAACGTGTCGCCGACCTGGTCGAGGTCGATGCCGGCAGCGACCAGCGCGGCCAGTTGCGCATCGACCGCATCCAGTCCGGCCGTCAGCGTCGGCGCGGCTTCGCCATGGTCGCGGAAAGCGGCCAGCGTGGCGTCCGGCACGGTATTCACCGTGTCCTTGCCAATCAGGCCTTCCACGTACATCACGTCGGAGTAGGCCGGGTCCTTGGTGCCGGTGCTGGCCCACAGCAGGTATTGCGGGCAGGCGCCATGGGCGCGCAGCGGCGCGAACTCGCTGCCGTGAAACCGTTCCAGATAGCGCTGATAGGCGCTCTTCGCCAGCGCCAGCGCGCTCTTGCCGCGCAGGGCCTCCGGCAGTTGCGGATCGAGCAGACTGTCGACGCGGGACAGGAAGAAGCTGGCGACCGCCTTGACGTGATGCAGCGGCAGGTCGTCGTCCATGCGCGCATTCAGGCCGGCGATATAGGCGTCCCACACCGCCTCGACCTGGCGCAGCGAGAACAGCAGCGTGATGTTGACGTTGATCCCTTCGCGGATCAGCGTGCGGAAGGCGGCGATGCCGGCCGGCGTCGCCGGGATCTTGATCATGGCGTTGGGACGCGCAATCGCACGCCACAGCCGGCGGGCGGCCGCCAGCGTGCCGACCTCGTCATCGGCGAGCAGCGGCGACACTTCCAGGCTCACATAGCCGTCTTCGCCATGGCTGCCGACATAGGCATCACGCAACTGGTCGCACGCCAGCTGGATGTCGGGGATGACCAGGGCTTCGTAACGCTCTTCGGCCGACAGTTTCGGCACCGCCTTCAGGCGGCCGAGATCGGTCTGGTAACGCGGATCGTGGCGAATGGCTTTTTCGAAGATGGCGGGGTTCGAGGTGACGCCGGCAATGCCGTCATCCCGGACCAGGCATTCCAGCGCGCCGGTCTGCAGCAGTTCGCGTGACAGGTTGTCGAGCCAGATGCGCTGGCCCAGCGGGCGTATGGCGGAGAGTCGCTTCATGAGGCTTGTCCGTTCTTGTTCTACAGGATTCAGACAAACATCCTAGCGCGACGGTTCCTTTGCCGCCACGTCCGCGCGCAATCCGCGCGCTATGGCGTGACCGCGTCCGGTTCGGCGACCCGCTCGCGCGGGAACGACACGCTGAAAGTACTGCCTTTTTCCAGCTCGCTGCTGACTTCCAGCCGCGCATGGTGGCGCGCCAGCACATGCTTGACGATGGCCAGGCCAAGACCGGTGCCGCCCGAGTTGCGCGAACGTCCCCGGTCCACCCGGTAGAAGCGTTCGGTCAGTCGCGGCAGGTGTTCGCGGGCGATGCCGATGCCGGAATCGGTCACGCTGAACACGGCGCGGTTGCCGTCGAACTGCCAGCGCAGGGTCACGGCGCCGCCGGCCGGCGTGTAGCGGATGGCATTGGACACCAGGTTGCCGAATGCGCTGTGCAGTTCGTTGACCGAGCCCCACAGCCAGCGGTCGCTCTGCTGCTCCAGCACCACCTCATGCCGGCCCTGCGACAGCCCCTGCGCCTCAACCAGCAGCACGCGCAGCAATTCATCCATGTCGACGCGGTCGGTCTGGGTGCCGCCGCCGTTCTCCAGCCGCGACAGCGTCAGCAGGTCCTCGACCAGGCTCTGCATGCGCCGCGCCTGCTCCATCATCAGCGGCAGGAACTGGCGCAGCACTTCGGGGCTGGGCGACTCCATGTCGACCAGCGTCTCGACAAAGCCGCCAATCACCGTCAGCGGCGTGCGCAGCTCATGCGACACATTGGCGACGAAATCACGGTGCACGGTCTGCACCCGTTCCAGCTGGGTGATGTCGCGCGACAGGATCAGCTTGCGGGTCGAGTCGAACGGCACCAGCTGCACCGACAGCACCCGCTCGGTCGGCTGCGACTGGCGCAGGATCAGCGGCTGGCTGTAGTTCTGTTCGGTCAGGTAGCGATGAAAGCCGGGCTGACGCACCAGGTTGGCGATCTGGTTGCCGACGTCGCCCTTGCGGTCGAGGGCGAAGTGCTCGACCGCCATCGGGTTCAGCCATTCGATACGGTCGTGCTCGTCGAGCACCACCACGCCGTCCGGCATGGCTTCGCCGGCATTGATGAAGCGTTCGAGCACATTCGACAGCTTCTTCTGGTTCATGCTCTGCTGGCGCGCCTGGCGGTACAGCGCGGAGAAGATCTGCTGCCAGCTTCCCAGCCCCTCGGGAATGCGCTCCGGACGCGGATGGCGCATCCACTGGATCAGCAGCGCAACGTGGTACAGATGGAAGACCAGCCACGCCGCCAGACCGACCGCCAGCACGGCGAACAGCGCAGCGGCACCGGCGGTGAACCACGCAGCCAGTGCGAACAGGCACAGGACGCCGGCCCAGGCGGCACTGCGGGTCAGGAATGCCTTCATGCCTGGGCCGAGAAGCGGTAGCCCGTGCCTCGCACGGTCTGCACCAGCGAATCATGGCCGCTGCCTTCCAGCGCGCTGCGCAGGCGGCGGATATGAACGTCGACGGTACGCTCCTCGACGAACACATGGTCGCCCCAGACCTGGTCGAGCAGCTGGGCACGGCTGTGCACGCGTTCCGGGTGGGTCATGAAGAAGTGCAGCAGGCGGAACTCGGTCGGGCCGAGATCGAGCGGCTGGTCGCCGGCATAGACCCGGTGCGTGCCCGGATCGAGCTTGAGCCCGCGCACCTCGACCGCATCGTCGGTCATCTGCGGCGCGCGGCGACGCAGCACGGCCTTGATCCGTGCCTGCAGCTCGCGCGGCGAGAACGGCTTGGTGATGTAATCGTCGGCGCCGGTTTCCAGCCCGGTGATCTTGTCCTGCTCGTCGGAGCGAGCGGTCAGCATGATGATCGGCACGGCGCGGGTCCGCTCGTCGGCGCGCAGTTTCTTCGCAAACTCGATCCCGCTCTGGCCTGGCAGCATCCAGTCGAGCAGCACCAGATCCGGCAGGGCGTTCTTGACCAGTGTCATTGCGGCTTCCGCGCTGGCGGCGCGCAGCACGTGGTGCCCGGACTGGTTCAGATTGAAGGCGATCAGTTCCTGGATCGCCGGCTCGTCTTCGACAAGCAGAATGTTGGCGGGCATGGGGGAAGTCGGGTCCTGGCTGCAAGAATTGTGGCAAGCATAGAAACGGCCTGTTACCGAAACATGACAAGTCACCTACAAAATGCAAATAGCGGAGAGCCGGGCCGCTCAGCCTGCCAGATCGGCCACCCTCGCCTCGGCCTGGTCGTCGCGCAACCGGGCAGCGAAATCTTCCGCCAGCAGCGGGCGGCTGAACCAGAAGCCCTGGATCAGGTCGACGCCGGCCGCCTGCAGGAAGGCGAACTGCCCTTCGGTCTCCACCCCTTCGGCCACCAGGCGCAGGTTCAGGTGCTTGCCCAGCGAAATCACGGCGCGCACGATGGCGGCGTCCGAATCGTCGTTCTCCAGGTCGCGCACGAAGCTCTGGTCGATTTTCAGCAGGTCGACCGGGAAGCGCTTCAGATAGCTGAGGCTGGAGTAGCCGGTGCCGAAGTCGTCGATCGACAGCTGTACCCCGAGCTGTTTGAGCTCGGACAGCGTGGCGATCACCTGCCGCACATCGTGCATGACGATGCTCTCGGTCACTTCCAGTTCCAGCCATTGCGGCGCCAGACCGGTCTCGACCAGCGCATCGGCCACCTGGGCGACGAAGTTCGGCTGCTGGAACTGCCGGCCGGACAGGTTGACCGCAACCGTGATCGGCTCCAGCCCCTGCCGCTGCCAGACAACGGCCTGCCGGCAGGCTTCGCGGATCGCCCAGTCGCCGATCTGCACGATCAGCCCGCTTTCCTCGGCGATCGGGATGAAACGTCCCGGCGAGATCATGCCGTATTCGGGATGCTGCCAGCGCATCAGCGCCTCGGCACCGACGATGCGGCCGCTGATGGCATCCACCTGCGGCTGGTAGTGCAAACACAGCTCGCCGCGCAGATGGGCCGTGCGCAGCTGCACTTCCAGCTCCAGCCGCTCGGCGGCGCGGTCGTTCATGTCGCTGCTGTAGAACTGGAAGGTATTGCGTCCGCGCCCCTTGGCCTGGTACATCGCCGCGTCGGCGTTGCGGATCAGGTGATCGGCCTCGATGCCGTCACGCGGATACAGGCTGATGCCGATCGACGGCGTGGTCGACAGTTCACGTTCGCCGACCCGGAACGGCACCGACATCGCGGTGACGATGCACGAGGCCACCTCGCCGGCGCCCTGCTCGGTGGCACCGGGCAGGATGATCAGGAATTCGTCGCCGCCCAGGCGCGCCAGCGTATCGTCCGGGCCAATGAATTCGTCCAGCCGGCCGGCTACCGCCTTCAGCACTTCGTCGCCGACGGCATGGCCTAGCGAATCGTTGATGTTCTTGAAGTTGTCCAGGTCGATGAACAGCACGCCGATCGGCCGCTCCTGGACTTCGGCCTCGTCAATCGCATGCGACAGGTGCTGGTACAGCGCATAGCGGTTGGCCAGCCCGGTCAGCGCATCGAAGCGCGCGTAATACTCGATGCGCGCCTCGTTGAGTTTCTGCGCGGTCACGTCGTTGATGGTGCCGATCAGCCGCTGCGGCCGACCCAGCACATCAGGGTCGACAAACTGGCCGCGAGCCTGCACCCAGCGCGTTTCGCCGTTGCGCACATTGACCCGGTGCGTGCTTTCCACCCGTTCCGGCGGCACCCGCTGCCAGCCGGTGAATTCGGCTTCGACCCGGGCGCGATCCTCTTCATGCAGATGGGCAAACCAGGCTTCGAGCGGCAGTTCCAAGTGGCTTGAGTGCAGGCCGAAGCGGCGCAGCACCGAGCCGGTCAGCACGATTTTGCCGCTGGACAGGTCCATTTCGTACAGCGCGGTATCGGACGCTTCCAGCGCCAGCCGCAACCGGGCCTCGCTGGCGGCCAGCGCGGCCTCGGTCCGGCGCCGCGCGCTGATGTCGCGCGCCTGCAGGCACATGACGGTCTCGCCGGTCTCGCGCACCAGCACGCTGCTGGTCACTTCCGCCGCGACTTCGGTGCCGTCCGCCAGCCGCAGCGTGCATTCGAACAGTTCGCTTTGCCGGTCCAGTCCGCGCAGGTACAGCGCACGCCAGCGATCCGGCTCCAGCTGCGGCATCAGGCTGCCGATGCGCCGTCCAATCAGGATCTCGTCGTTCCGTGCCAGGCAGCGGGTTGCCTCGCGATTGGCGTAACTGACCGTGCCGTCGGCAAACACCCACAGCACCAGCTCGGCGCTGTTGTCGACCGAGTTCTGTGTCAGTCGCAGTCGCCGCTCGCTGCGCTCCAGCCGCTTCAGCTGCGCGAGCAGTACCAGCAGCAGGGCAGTCAGGCCGGCCATGGTCAGGGCCAGCAGCAGGCCCTTGGACAGCATCTCCGCCCACCAGCCGGCCAGCGCCCGGGACTTGCTGCGGCTGACGCTGACCACCAGCGGCAGTTTCTCCAGTGGCGCAATGGCGACCAGCCGGGTGTCGCCGTCCAGCACCGATTCGAACAGCCCGCCCTCGCGGCGATCGCGGATCAGCCCCGAGACGATGCGGGCGCGCTGTGGCGATGTTGTCTGCGCAAGGCTCTGTTCCGGAAACGAAATCAGCCGGGTACCGTCCTGCTGCAGCAGATCGATCGCGGTATCGTCGTCAATGCCCAGCGTGCGGTAGAACGCCTGAAAAAAACCGGGATCGATCCCCGCCATCACCACGCCATGCAGGCGACCGCCACTTTCGATCGGCGCCGCCATCGGCACGAACTGATGCTGGTTGATGCGGTTGGCGACCGGCCGGCCGAACAGAAACGCCTGCGCCGGGTTGCGACGCAGCGACTCGAAGACTTCGCGCCCGCGAATGTCCAGCTGGTGCACCGGGTAGACCATCGAGGTGGCGACCACGTCGCCGTGACGATCGGCCACGGTCAGGAAATTGGATTGCGGATCGAGCATCAGCGCATCGCGCAGCACGTCGTGCAGCGCCGCCTCGTTGCGCTTTGCCAGCAGGGCCTGCACTTCCTCGGAACGGGTCAGGGACATCAGTTGCCCGGTCGAGGCGCGGAAGACTTGCGAGAAATGGGCAGCCAGCACCCGGGACAGGGAACCAAGCTGGCTGCGTTCGGCTTCCAGCGCATTGCGGTAGCCGTGCCAGCCGGTAATCAGCAGCCCGGAAGTCACCAGCAGCACAAGCAGGCAGAAACCGATCACCAGGATCCGGCGCAGCCGGTCGATCGGATACAGGCTCAACGGCAGGTGGGAAGGGATGCGTTCAGCCATGGTGCGCGGGGGACTGAGTGCGGTCGGGCATGCGCAGCCGCCCCAGGGCCGGATGGCAGCGCAAACAGGGAGAACCGGTGAGCGAAGGACGACGCCCGTCAGGCCGCAGCCCCCGTGCTCGGGATGGCCGGCCCTGCTGTACGCTCCACTCCCTGCCTTCCCGCCCCAAAGTCACGCTCCCGTTATGCTATTCGTAATAATAAAGGCGGGTCGATTATGCCTTGTGTGAAACAAAAGCACACCGTTGGCACAAAATTATCTTTCAGCCGCTTCGGCAGGGGTCAAATCTACACCAGACAGGCCGTGAACTGCAGCACAAATCACAGTTTCAGGCGGTGGCGACAAGCACTGGCTCCTTGAGTAACGACCCATGCCGGGCAGAGTATTCAGACAAATCATATTGATAGCGGGCACCGGCTTCCCGACTAAGTACATGAGCATAAAAAATCGCCCCGAACCGAAAATTCCGGCACGGGGCGATTTTTTGGCTTTTTTGCTTACTTGCGTCGTTGCGGCGGCAGGTCGGTACACACGCCCAGCGCCACCTCGGCCGCCATGCCGACCGATTCGCCCATGGTCGGGTGCGGATGGATGGTCTTGCCGATATCCTCGGCATCGCAGCCCATTTCAATCGCCAGGCAGATTTCACCGATCATGTCGCCGGCATGCGGTCCGACAATGGCACCACCGACGATATGGCCGCTGTCGGCATCAAAAATCAGCTTGGTGAAGCCTTCGTCGCGGCCATTGGCGATCGCGCGGCCGCTGGCGGCCCACGGGAACACGCCCTTGCTGATCTTGCGACCGGCTTTTCTGGCCTCATCCTCGGTCACGCCGACCCAGGCGACTTCCGGATCGGTGTAGGCGACGCCCGGAATCACGCGGGCATCAAAATACGCCTTGTGGCCGGCGCAGTTTTCCGCCGCCACATGCCCCTCGTGTACCCCCTTGTGCGCCAGCATCGGCTGGCCGACCACGTCGCCGATGGCGTAGATGTTGGCCACATTGGTTCGCTGCTGCTGGTCGACCGGGATGAAGCCACGCTCGTTGACCAGCACGCCGGCGTTTTCCGCACCGATCAGCTTGCCGTTCGGCGCGCGGCCGGCGGCAACCAGTACCAGGTCGTAGCATTGCGGGCCGGCCGGGGCCTTTTCGCCCTCGAACGTGACCCAGATGCCGTCTTCCTTCGCCTCGACCGCCGTGGTGCGGGTGTTCAGCATGATGTTGTCGAAGCGGTGGCTGTTCCACTTTTCCCACACCTTGACCAGATCGCGATCCGCGCCCTGCATCAGGCCGTCCATCATCTCGACCACGTCGAGACGCGCACCCAGCGTCGAGTACACCGTGCCCATTTCCAGGCCAATGATGCCGCCACCGATAATCAGCATGCGTTTCGGCACCGAACGCAGCGCCAGCGCGCCGGTCGAATCGACAATGCGCGGGTCCTCGGGAATGAATGGCAGCTTCACCACCCGGCTGCCGACGGCAATGATCGCCTGCTTGAAGCGGATCACCTTGCGTTCGCCGGTCTGTTCGCGGCCTTCGCCCAGGGTCACGCTGACCTCGAGATGGTTCGCATCGAGGAAGCGGCCTTCGCCGCGCACGATATCGACCTTGCGCGCGCGGGCCATGCCGGCCAGGCCACCGGTCAGCTTGCCGATGACCTTGTCCTTGTAGGCGCGCAGCACGTCGACGTCGACTTCCGGCTTGCCGAACTTGATGCCGTGACTTTCCAGGTGGGCCACTTCGTCGATCACCGCCGCGTTGTGCAGCAGTGCCTTGGACGGAATGCAGCCGACGTTCAGGCACACGCCACCCAGCGTCGAATAACGCTCGACGATCACGGTCTTCTGACCCAGGTCGGCACTGCGGAACGCAGCCGAGTAGCCACCGGGCCCGCCACCAAGCACCAGCACATCGCACTCGATGTCGGCATTGCCGGCAAAGGCGCCTGCGGCGGCGGGTGCGGCCACCGGGGCAACTGGCGCAGCAGCAGGAGTGGCAGCAGCCGGTGCGGCGGCTACGGCAGCGGCCGATCCGGCCTCCAGCAGCACGATCACGTCACCTTCGCCGACCTTGTCGCCGACCTTGATCCGGACTTCCGTCACCACGCCGGCAGCTTCTGCCGGTACGTCCATGGTCGCCTTGTCCGTTTCCAGCGTGACCAGCGTGTCATCCTTCTCCACCCGGTCGCCCACTTTCACGGACACTTCGATCACATCCACGCCCGCATGCCCGCCGATGTCGGGAATCTTCAGTTCGATTTGGCTCATAGGTTTTCCCGGGCATGGACGAGGGCGTTGCCGCCGCCCATGCCTGAATTCTGTTTGTGGGTCTGCGGCATGCCGCCACCAGGACGGCATGCCGTTTCCGGCGTCACAGCATCAGGCGGCGGATATCACCCAGCACCTGGCTCAGGTAGCTGGTGAAACGCGCAGCGGCCGCGCCGTCGATCACGCGGTGATCGTAGGACAGGCTCAGCGGCAGCATCAGCCGCGGCGCGAATTCCTTGCCGTTCCACACCGGCTTGATCGCCGACTTGGACACGCCGAGGATGGCGACTTCCGGGGCATTGATGATCGGCGTGAACGCCGTGCCGCCAATGCCGCCCAGGCTGGAAATCGAGAAGCAGCCGCCCTGCATGTCGCCCGGCAGCAGCTTGCCGTCGCGGGCCTTTTTCGCCAGTACGCCGGTTTCCTGCGCAATCTCGATCAGGCTCTTCCGGTCAGCGTCCTTGACCACCGGCACCACCAGACCATTGGGCGTGTCGGCGGCAAAGCCGATATTCACGTATTGCTTCAGCACCAGGTTGTCGCCGTCCAGCGACGCATTGAAGGCCGGGAATTTCTGCAGCGCCTTGACCGCGGCCTTGATCAGGAAGGCCAGCGGCGTCAGCTTGACCCCGTCCGCCTTCAGCTCTTCGCCCATCTGCTTGCGGAAGGCTTCCATGTCGGTGATGTCGGCCTCGTCGAACTGGGTCACATGCGGAATCATTACCCAGTTGCGCGACAGGTTGGCGCCGGAAATTTTCTTGATCCGCGACAGCGGTTCGCTGGTCACCGGACCGAACCTGGCGAAATCGACCTTCGGCCACGGCAGCAGGTCGAGGCCCGAGCCGTTGACCGGCGCAGCGGCGACGGCCGCGGCCGGGTTCTGCAGCACGCCCTTGACGAAGGTCTTGACGTCGCTTTCGGTAATGCGGTTCTTGCGGCCGGTGCCGGAGACCTTCGACAGGTCGACACCCAGCTCGCGCGCCAGGCGGCGGACCGACGGTCCGGCATGGGCGCTGACAAAGGCGACCTGATCGACCGGAGCGACCGCACGCGGCGCTGCCGCCACGACCGGGCTGGCAGCCGGCGCGGTCACGACAGCGGCCGGTGCCGCCACCGGTGCCGCCACCGGGGCCGGGGCGGCGGCCGGCGAGGCGGCAGCCTGGCCTTCAGCCTCGATAACGACAATGGCGGCGCCCTCGCCGACCTTGTCGCCGACCCTGACCTTCACTTCCACCACCAGACCGGCAGCGGTAGCCGGCACGTCCATGGTCGCCTTGTCGGTTTCCAGCGTGATCAGCGTGTCGTCGACAGCAATCCGGTCACCGGCCTTGACCGCAACGTCGATCACGTCGACGCCGTCATGGCCGCCGATATCCGGCACGGTCAGCGTTTGCCGGCCACCTGCTGCTGCGGGAGCGGCAGGTGCGGCCGCCACCGGAGCCGGGGCAACAGCGACCGGGGCAGCTGCAGGGGTGGCAGCAGCCGGGGCAGCGACCGGCGCCGCAGCGGCCGATTCAGCCTCCAGCAGCACGATCACGTCACCTTCGCCGACCTTGTCGCCGACCTTGACCCGTACTTCCTTCACCACGCCGGCGGCTTCTGCCGGTACGTCCATGGTCGCCTTGTCCGTTTCCAGCGTGACCAGCGTGTCGTCCTTCTCCACCCGGTCGCCCACTTTCACGGACACTTCGATCACATCCACGCCCGCATGCCCGCCGATGTCGGGAATCTTCAGTTCGATTTGTTGGCTCATGTCTTGTCCTTGGCCAGACGCGAGGCGGCGAATCCGCCCGCCCCGCGCCCGAGGGGCCCCGCCGGCTGGCGGGGGCCCGGTTCATCCCTTACCCGCTTATACCGTCCACGGGGCCGGCTTGTCGGCCTGGATACCGTATCTGGTGATGGCTTCCTCGACCCGCGCGACATCGATCCGGCCTTCGTCGGCCAGCGCCTTCAGTGCCGCCACGGCGACCTGGTAGCGGTCGACTTCGAAGAAGCGGCGCAGGTTGGCGCGGCTGTCCGAACGGCCGAAGCCGTCGGTGCCCAGCACGGTGTAGCGTCCCGGCACGAATTCGCGGATCTGGTCGGCGTAGGCGCGGATGTAGTCGGTTGCAGCCACGCACGGGCCCTGACGTCCGCCCAGTTGCGTTTCCACGAACGACTGGCGAGCGGTCGCGACCGGATGCAGGCGGTTGTAGCGCTCGGTTTCGCGGCCATCGCGGGCCAGCAGGTTGAACGAGGTCACGCTCCAGATATCGGCGCTGACGCCGAAATCGTCGCGCAGCAGCTCGGCACCGGCGATGACTTCGTTGAGGATGGTGCCCGAGCCCATCAGCTGGACCTTGAGTTCGCTGTCGGCACCGGCCTTCAGCAGGTACATGCCCTTGAGGATGCCGTCGATCGCCGCATCGCCTTCCGGCAGCGCCGGGTGGGTGTAGTTCTCGTTCATCAGGGTGATGTAGTAGTACACATCTTCCTGTTCGACATACATGCGCTTGAGGCCATCCTGCAGGATCACGGCCAGTTCGTAGGCGTAGGTCGGGTCATAGGACACGCAGTTCGGGATCAGCCCGGCCTGGATGTGGCTGTGGCCGTCCTCGTGCTGCAGACCTTCACCATTCAGCGTGGTCCGGCCGGCGGTGCCGCCGAGCATGAAGCCGCGGGCGCGCAGGTCGCCGGCCGCCCAGGCCAGGTCGCCGACGCGCTGGAAGCCGAACATCGAGTAATAGATGTAGAACGGCACCATCGGGATGCCATGGTTCGCATACGAGGTGGCGGCAGCGATCCACGACGACATCGCGCCGGGTTCGTTGATGCCTTCCTGCAGCATCTGGCCGTCCTTGGACTCCTTGTAGAACATCAGCTGGTCGGCATCCTGCGGCACGTAGTTCTGGCCCTGGCTGGACCAGATGCCGTACTGGCGGAACATGCCTTCCATGCCGAAGGTACGCGACTCGTCAGGCACGATCGGCACGATCTGCTTGCCGATGTTCTTGTCCTTCAGCAGCACGCCAAGCATGCGCACGAAGGCCATGGTGGTCGAGAATTCGCGGCTTTCACTGCTCTTCAGCAGCGCGTCGAACACGTGCAGGCCCGGAATCGCCATCGGTGCCTTGACCGGCAGACGCGACGGCAGGTAGCCGCCGAGCGCGCCGCGACGGCTGCGCATGTACTGCATTTCCGGGCTGTCGTCGGCCGGCTTGTAGTACGGAACTTCGTGTTCGAGCTGCTCGTCGGTCACCGGAATGCCGAAGCGGTCGCGGAAGCGGCGGATGGAGTCGATATCCATCTTCTTTGCCTGGTGGGCGATGTTCTGCGCCTCGCCGGAACGACCCATCGCGTAGCCCTTGATGGTCTTGGCCAGAATCACGGTCGGGCGACCGCGCGCATTGGTGGTCGCTTCGTGGTAGGCCGCATAGACCTTGTGCGGGTCATGGCCGCCACGGTTCAGCGCCCAGATCTCGTCGTCGGACATGTTGGCGACCATTTCGCGCAGCTCCGGATACTTGCCGAAGAAATGTTCGCGAACATAGGCACCGTCCCTGGACTTGAAGGTCTGGTAGTCGCCGTCGACGCACTCGTCCATGCGCTTCTTCAGCAGGCCATGGGTGTCCATCGCCAGCAGCGGGTCCCAGCGGCTGCCCCAGACAACCTTCAGCACGTTCCAGCCGGCGCCGCGGAAGTCGCCTTCCAGTTCCTGGATGATCTTGCCGTTGCCGCGCACCGGGCCGTCCAGACGCTGCAGGTTGCAGTTGACCACGAAGATCAGGTTGTCGAGGCCTTCGCGTGCGGCCAGCGCGATCGCGCCCAGGCTTTCCGGCTCGTCCATTTCGCCATCGCCACAGAATACCCAGACCCGGCGTCCCGGCGTACGCGCCAGCCCGCGGCTTTCCAGATACTTCAGGAAGCGGGCCTGGTAGATGGCCATCAGCGGGCCCAGGCCCATCGACACGGTCGGGAACTGCCAGAAGTCCGGCATCAGCCACGGATGCGGATACGACGACAGGCCATGACCGTCCACTTCCTGACGGAAGTTGTCCAGCGCATCGGCGGACAGGCGGCCCTCGATAAAGGCGCGCGCATAGATACCCGGCGCGGAGTGCCCCTGCACATAGATCAGATCGCCGTCCTGCTCTTCGTTCGGCGCACGCCAGAAGTGGTTGAAGCCCACGTCGTACAGCGTCGCGGCTGACTGGTAGCTGGCGATGTGGCCGCCCAGCTCGAGATCCTTCTTGCCGGCGCGCAGCACCAGCGCCATCGCGTTCCAGCGGATGATCGAGCGGATGCGGTGTTCGAGTTCGTGATTGCCGGGCGACTTCACTTCCTTGCCGACCGGAATGGTATTCCGGTAGGCCGTCGTCGCGTCGAACGGCAGGTGCGCGCCCTGGCGGCGCACACGTTCAACCATTTGTTCCAGCAGGTAATGGGCGCGCTCGGCGCCGTCGCTGGCAAGCACCGATTGCAGTGCTTCCAGCCATTCCTGGGTTTCCTGCGGGTCGATGTCGTTGTGCAGGGGTTCGGTCATGTCTCATCCACCTCAAACGAGTTATCCGGCTGGCGTCAGTCTTCCGCCGGAAAGCGAAATCGCGTGTTGCGCGAATTTGTAATGATTGGAAACGAACAGCTTATGTCGTTTTTTGTACACCGGATTGTGTCGCAAGTCGGTTTTTTTTGCAGCCGTTTTCGTTCACGTCAACCAGTCACGTCGACGGCAACGACACCCGTCATGTTGCGCTGCAGCGCGGCAAAACCGAACATTTCAGCAAATAATTGCCAGTACAACAGCATTTTTCACTGCCCCGGAGCCCGCTGCCTCCGCTTTTGACCCTTTGGCGCGGCAATGTTGCTTTGCGAAAGAAATTGTCACCGCATCCGCAAATGCAGCGTGTTCGCCACACAATCGTCACTATAACCGGATTGTCGAACACGCCAAGGGGGTCGGCAGCAAAACGCCGCGACGGAAGCGCGGCGCTGGAGGCGGAAGCGGCTGGATCCAGTCAGGCGGACTGTCGTGCCCACGACGGATCCTGTCTGTCGGGCATGCACCGACGCCACGGTGACCGTCGGTGCCCACCTGACATCAGCAGTCTTAACGGCGTTCGTTCTTTTCTTCCTTGACGATGGGCGTCAGTTCGTCGACGCGGGCGTCGATACGCGAACGGACGTAGAAATCATCGCCCCTGGCATCGCGGGCGAAACGGTACTGCTCCAGCGCCGCACGATAATTGCCCTCGTAATAGAACTGCTGGCCGAGTGCGAAGTGGTAGCGCATCACGTCGCGGTCCGCGTAGATGCGCGCCAGCCGCTGCCACAGCACGGCGCTGTCCGGGCGGCGGGTGACTTCACGTTCGGCCAGGTCGCGGGCCGGATCGAGCCGCTTGCCGGCGATCAGGCTGTCGATCTCGCCATAGGCCAGCGCCGGCGCATCCGGGAAGCGCGCCCGGCCGTCATGGTAGAGCCGTGCCGCCACATCGTAATTGCGCGCCGCCAGTTCGATGGCCGCTTCCTGGCCGATCAGCCACGGATTCGGCTGGCCGGCCAGCGCGGCCGCCCGCCGGTTCGCGTCCCGCGCGCCGGCAATGTCGTTCTGTGCCAGCAGGGCAGCGGACAGCCCGTACCACTGGGCCATTTCGCTGACATAGCGGCGATCGCGGATCGCATCGCGGTAGAAGCGTGCCGCCGCCAGCGGTTCCATCACCGCAACACGGGACTTCTCCCGCGCCAGCAGGAATTCGACCGAGTCGGCCGGCATCCGTGCCGGCTGGCTGGCCGCACGATTCTCGGCGTCGGACACCCGTTCGGAGGTCACCGGGTGGGTACGCAGGAAAGCCAGCGCATTGTTGTCGTTGATGCGGTTGGTCTTTTGCAGCCGCTCGAAGAAACTGCCCATCGCCCGGGAATCGAAACCGGCCTTGCCCAGCGTCTGGATGCCGACACGGTCGGCCTCGCGCTCGAAGTCGCGGCTGAACGACAGCTGGTTCTGGATCGCCAGACCCGGACCGGCAGTCGCGGCGGCAATCGCCGCGTTGGCGCCACCACCGGCGCTGGCGGCCAGCACGGCGGCCAGCATGCCGCCAAGCGCCATCAGGTTGCCCAGCCCGCGCTGCTCCATCTGCCGCGCGATATGGTGCTGGGTCACGTGCGCCATTTCGTGCGCCATGACCGAGGCCAGTTCGCTTTCGTTCTGTGCCGCGACGATCAGCCCGGTATGGATGCCGATATAGCCGCCGGGCATGGCGAAGGCGTTGATCTGGTTGTCGTCGATGGCGAACAGCCGGTAATGCTGGGCCGGGTCGGGGCTGGAATTGGCCAGCCGCACCGACATCCGCCTCAGGTAGTCATCCAGCTCGGCATCGCCAAGCAGGGCATTGTTCTCGCGCAGCCAGCGGAAGCCGTCGCGGCCGGCGCGCGCTTCGTCGCTGCTGGTAAAACCGGCTTGCGCCGAATCCCCCAGATCGGGCAGCAGGATCTGGGCCGGGACAGTCGGGCTGACCAGCAGGCAAGCCAGCAGGAGGGCGGACGATGTTCTCATGCGGTCAATCATAGCCGCCAAACCGGTCATCAGTCTTGCCGCGAAGACGACTTTCGCCACGGCAGCCGCGTCCAATCTGGGTACACTCGGGGTCATTCCCGTTTCCGATCCGCCTGCGCATGAACGGCTTCTCCTCTTCCTTCCCGCCCGCACCGGAGCGTGCCACCGACGATGCCGGACAGCCGCGCTGCGGTCGTTACGCCGGTCTGATCGCCGATACCGGCTGGTCGGCACTGGCCCTGTCCCCGTTCGCCCGTCTGAGCAGGCGGCTGCGGCACAAGCGCTGGCAATACGCCGGCATCAGCCATCCGCGCTTCTTCGTCGGCATGGCGGTCGTCGACGCCGGCTGGATCGCTTCCGGCTTCTGCTACGTGTTCGACCGCAGCAGCCGGCGCATGGTCGCCGCCTGCGCCAGCGACGGTCTGCCCGGCCTGCACGCACATGTGGCGGATACGCCACTCGGCGACGCGCACTATGCGCGCGGGGCGGTCCGGCTGGGTTTCGTCCGCCATCCCGACCGGCTGGAACTGGCGGTCAGCGCCGACGGGCTGCGCCTGGCCGCCCACCTGCCGACGGCCCCCCTGCCACCGGTACTGTCGGTGATCGCCGTGCCGCAGGGCGGGATCGCGCATGTCACGCACAAGACCGGCGGACTGGCACTCAGCGGCTTTGTCGACGCCGGTGGCGAACGCTATTCGCTCGACGGTGCCGTGGCATCGCTCGATCACTCCAGCGGGCTGCTGGCCCGTCATACCCGCTGGCGCTGGGCCAGCGCCTTTGACGGCCGCCTCGGCCTGAATCTGCAGCAGGGCTATCTGGGCGAGGCGGAAAACGCGCTGTGGATGGATGGCCGGCTGATACCGGTCGGCCCGGTCAGCATCGAGCATGGCACCGACCCGCTCGAACCATGGCGCATCCGCGACCGCGACGGGCTGGTCGATCTGCATTTCAGCCCGGAAGGCGCCCGCCATGAGGACCGCAATCTGGTGCTGGCATCGACCCGCTACGTCCAGCCGGTCGGCACGTTCAGCGGCAGCCTGCGCGCCGGTCCCGACGGCGCCGTGTCAGTCATCCGCGGCCTGGCCGGCGTGACCGAGGACCATGATGTCCGCTGGTAAGCCGGCCAGGCCGGCCGGCATCGGCCTGTACGGCGGCACCTTCGACCCGATCCACAGCGCCCATCTGCGGCTGGCGTGCGCGCTGCGCGACGAGCTGGCGCTGGACAGCGTGCGCCTGATCCCGTCCGGGGTGCCGCCGCACCGCCCGCCACCGCATGCGTCCGCCGTCCATCGGCTGGCCATGGCCCGGCTGGCAGTGGCCGACGAGCCGGGGCTCGATATCGATGCCCGCGAGCTGGCGCCCGGCGCCAGCGGCTATACCGTCGATACGCTGGCGGCGCTGCGCCGCGAAGTCGGGCCGTCGCGGCCCCTGTGGTGGCTGATCGGCGCCGACCAGCTGGCCGGCCTCGATCGCTGGCATCGCTGGCAGGACTTGCTGACGCTGGCCAACCTGGCGGTCGCCGCCCGTCCGGGCTTCGGGACCCTGCCGCTGCCACCTGCCGTGGACGCCTTGTGGCAGTCGCGCCAAGCGACTGATTTTGCAAATTTTCCTGCCGCGGGTAGAATCCGCGCCCTGACTTTATCGCCGGTCGACGTATCGGCCACCGCCATCCGCGCCGACCTGGCTGCGGGCGGGGACGGGTTGGGGGCGTTGCCGCCCGCCGTCCTGGGCTACATCCGCCGACACCGGCTCTACCGAATTGAAAGTATCTAGATGAATCAAACCGCAACCGCTTACCCCAGTTCCGACGCCATCGCCGCCCTCGCCGTCGAGGCGCTGGAAGATGTGAAGGGCAAGGAAATCGTCAACCTCGACACCCGCGAGCTGACGTCGCTGTTCAACCGCCTGGTGGTCTGCACCGGCGACTCGAACCGCCAGGTCAAGGCGCTGGCCAACAGCGTGCATGTGAAGCTGAAGGAAAACGGCGTCGACATCGTCGGCACCGAAGGCGAACTGAGCGGCGAATGGGTGCTGGTCGATGCCGGTGACGTGGTCATCCACGTCATGCTGCCGGCCGTGCGCGACTACTACGACCTCGAAGCGCTGTGGGGCGGCCAGAAGCCGGTGTTCACGCCGATCCCGGGCAAGGACTGGAAAGCGGTCTGAGTCCCGTCACGCCGCAACAGTCATGAAGATCACACTGCTCGCCGTCGGCACCAAGATGCCGCGCTGGGTCGACGACGCCTACGCCGACTACGCGAAACGCCTGCCGCGCGAGGTCACGCTCGAACTGCGCGAGATCAAGCCGGAGAAGCGCGGGTCCGGCGTCACGGCAGAAAAGGGCATCGCCGCCGAGCATGCGCGCATCGTCGCCGCGCTGCCGCCGCGCGCAAAGCTGGTGCTGCTCGACGAGCGCGGCAAGGCCTGGACCACGATGCAGCTGGCCGACGGTCTCAAGGGCTGGCTCGGCGACGGCCAGGATATCGCCATCGTGGTCGGCGGTGCCGACGGCACGTCGGACGAACTGAAGGCGCGCGCCGATCTGCTGCTGCAGCTGTCGGCCATGACGCTGCCGCACGGTATGGTACGCGTGCTGCTGGCCGAGCAGATTTACCGCGCGGTCAGCATCCTGAACGGCCACCCGTACCACCGCGAGTAGCCTCCCGGCGCGTCTCAGCGCTTGAACAGCCCCGACAGCGCACCCAGTCCCTGCGACAGCAGGTCGCCGCTGCCGGCCTCGACTTCGCCGTTCGGTGTCAGCGTATCGACCACCTGTGGCAGATACTGCGCCACCAGATCGGATGCCTGCTGCGGATCGACACCGAAGCGCGCCGCCAGGGCACTGACCTGTTCGCTGCCGAGTATCTGCTGAATCTGCTCGGCACTGACCGGTGCATTGTCACCGGTACCGATCCAGCTGCCGACCACGTCCGACAGCCCGCCCTGCTGAAACTTTTCCACCAGTCCCCCCAGGCCACCCTGCTGCTGGATCAGTTCGGAGATGCCGGCCAGTGCATTGCCGCCCTCACCCTGCGGCCCGCCCAGCAGCCCGCCGGCCGACTGCAACAATCCATCCAGAAGTCCCATGGTTTTTCCTTTCCCGGTTTTCATGCACGCGGCACGCGGGCCGCTCCGCTCCCAGTGTAGAAGCTATTGGCACAATGCGCCGCCCGCTGACGCCGGGACGGTCAGTCGCTATACTCGCAGCCGATCGCAATCCCTGACTGCGGCGCGCCGGATTTCCCGCCGGTTGCGCTGCCTGGCGCCCCCCGGCGCCGCCATCGGGCGTCCGTCTGTTTCACGGATGCATTCCGGAATCGTCCCCGCCTGTCGGCTACGATGAATTCCGCCACCAGCCCATCACCTCCTCCATGCTCGAACGATACTTTTCGCTCGTGGCGAACGGCACGACCGTGCGCCGCGAAATCCTGGCCGGCCTGACTACCTTCCTGACCATGTCGGCCATCCTGTTCGTCAATCCCGACATCCTGTCGCAGGCCGGCATCGACCATGGCGCCGCCTTTGTCGCCACCTGCCTGGCCGCTGCCGTCGGCTCGCTGATCATGGGCCTGCTGGCCAATTACCCGATCGGCCAGGCGCCGGGCATGGGCATCAATGCCTTCTTCACCTTCGGCCTGGTCAAGGGCATGGGTCTGCCATGGCAGGTCGCGCTCGGCTGCGTGTTCGTATCCGGCTGCCTGTTCGTGCTGGTCAGCGGCCTGCGCATCCGCGAATGGTTCGTCAACGCGTTCCCGCGCAGCCTCAAGCATTCGATCGCTGCCGGCGTCGGCCTGTTCGTGGCCCTGCTCGGCCTGTCCACGGCCGGCATCGTGGTCGGCAACCCGGATACCCTGGTCGCCATCGGCAAGGTCGGTTCGCCGCAGGCGCTGCTGGCGATGGGCGGTTTCGTGCTGATGGTCGTGCTCGACAAGCTCGGCGTGCGCGGCGCGATCCTGATCGGCATCCTCGCGGTGACGGCGGTCTCGGTGGCACTGGGACTGACACCGTACGGCGGCGTGTTTTCCGCCCCGCCGTCACTGGCGCCAACCTGGCTGCAGGCCGATATCGGCGGCGCGCTGCAGAGCGCCACGCTGGGCATCGTGCTGAGCCTGTTCCTGATGGACCTGTTCGAGACCTCGGGCACGCTGATCGCCATCGGCGAGCGCGGCGGCTTTCTCGACCGCGACGGCAAGCTGCCACGCCTCAAGCAGGCCATGCTGGCCGACAGCACCGCCATCACCATCGGCGCCCTGCTCGGCACCTCCAGCACCACGTCCTACCTGGAAAGCACGACCGGCATCGCCGCCGGCGGCCGCACCGGCCTGACCGCGGTCGTTATCGGCCTGCTGTTCCTGCTGTCGCTGTGGTTCGCGCCGCTGGCGGCCATGATCCCGGCCCACGCCACCGCACCGGCGCTGCTGTTCGTCGCCGTGCTGATGCTGCGCAGCCTGACCCATATCGACTGGGACGACATGAGCGAATCGGCCCCGGCCATCGCCTGCGTCACCACCATGGCCTATACCTTCTCGATCTCCGACGGCATTGCCTTCGGCGTGATCGGCTATGTGCTGATCAAGACCCTGTCCGGCCAGTGGCGCCAGGTCAGCCTGCCGATTGCCGCCGTGGCCGCGCTGTTCGTGCTGCGCTTCTGCATTGAATGAGGACACCGCCAATGAAAACCGCCCTGCGTGGTGCCATGCTGACCTTCCGCGACGATCCGTTCACGCACGCGCTGTCCGACTGTGCGGTCTACGAGCCCGACGCCGTCATCGTCATGGCCAACGGACTGATCGATGCCGTCGGCCCGGCCGCCGACATCCTGCCGACCCTGTCCGCCGACGTGCCGGTCACGGTCTGGCGCGACTGCGTGCTGCTGCCGGGCTTTATCGACAGCCACGTCCACTATCCGCAGACCGAGATGATCGGCGCCCATGGCGAGCAGCTGATCGACTGGCTGAACAACTACACCTTCGTGGCCGAGCAGGGCTTCAGTGACAAGACGCATGCCGCCGAAGTCGCAGAGGTTTTCCTGCGCGAGCAGCACCGCAACGGCGTCACCGCATCGACGGTGTTCTGCACCGTGCATCCGCAGTCGGTCGACGCCCTGTTCGAGGCCGCCGCCCGGGTCAACATGCGCATCATGGCCGGCAAGGTATGCATGGACCGCCACGCGCCGGCAGCGCTGCTCGACACGCCGCAGCGCGCGTATGACGAGTCGAAGGCACTGATCGGGAAATGGCACGGCAGGGGTCGCGCCGAATACGTGATCACGCCACGCTTTGCCCCGACCTCGACCCCGGAGCAGCTCGACGCGCTCGGCAGCCTGGCGCAGGACTTCCCGACCACGCTGATCCAGTCGCATCTGGCGGAGAACATCGACGAGCTGGCCTGGGTCCGCGCGCTGTTTCCGTCCTGCACCCACTACACCGACGTCTACCAGCGCTACGGCCTGCTGCGGCCGCGCGCGCTGTACGGCCACGGCATCCACCTGTCGGAAGCCGAGCTGGACATCCTGTCCGCGACCGGCAGCGCCATCGTGCACTGCCCGACCTCGAACTTCTTCCTCGGTTCCGGCTGTTTCGACCTGCGCCGCGCCCGGGACGCCCGCCGCCCGGTCGCGGTCGGCCTCGGCACCGACCTCGGCGCCGGCACCAGCTTCTCGATCCTGCAGACGCTGAACGAGGCGTATAAGGCCGCCCAGTTCCACGGTTTTCCGCTGTCGGCCGCCCAGGCCATCTACCTGGCCACGCGCGGCAATGCCCGCGCACTGGGCCTGGACGACCGTATCGGCGCGATTGAGGCCGGCATGGAAGCGGATATCGCCGTGCTTGACCTGATGTCCACCCCGCTGATCGCCTACCGCATGAAATACGCGCGCGACTGGCAGGATGCCCTGTTCATCCAGATGACGCTCGGTGACGATCGCGCCATTGCCGCAACCTATATCGCCGGTCAGCAGGTGCATTGCCGGAACGGGTAATACGTATGCTTTCCGGCCCGTTTTTTATCACGATCCGGCAAAGTGCCTTTCAAATAGTGCGCAGCAAAAACGGGATTTAAACGGAAAAGTAAAAAAGCTTGCACCGCATGGTTATTTCTCATCGCCGCCCCAATAAAAACCGGCAACGACATTCCATCCATCCTCATAAAAAAACAGAAAAACTCCCGACAAGAAAACGTATTGCTTTCCTTATCGCCGATTTGCAAACCGTATAGCCTCGCAGCCTTGTTTTCATGATGAAACGGAATCTGCGATGCAGCGATTATATGGTTATCTTTCGGGATTAACTGCCAGGCAAATCCAGTACCGCGCCAGAAAGCGAAAAACCGGACCTGTGCACTGCCCGCGGCATTTGCCGTCCGGGCTTGGCCGGACAGGCGGCATCGTGGCGCTGTCGGCCCTCATTGCCGGCATCCCGGCGGCCAATGCGGCCCCCGCCGACATCACATGGGATGACCGGGCCGATAACTGCGAGGCGGCGGCCCCGGCATCCGGCCCCTGCCACACCGCGCTCCGTTTCTCCGGTATCCACACCGCCAGGCTGGGTCTAGCCGGACTCGGGCCGGCCGGACTGGCCGCGCTGCTTGGCAGCAAGAAGGGGGACAAGCCGTCGGCACCGGCAGGCAATCACATCGCGCCTGACGCCGCCCTGCCGCCCCGCTCCACACCGGCTGGCCAGCCGGGCGGAAACCCGGCCAGTCCCGATACCGGCAATCCTCCCCTGTCCGCGCCGGCAGACCGGCAGATCGGAGCCCCCGTCAATCCCGGCACCGGCAGCCCCCCCGTCCTTCCCCTGCCGAGCGCCATCAGGCAGAACCCGTACCGGCCAATCAGCCTGATCCGTTCGGCCACGCTGCACATTCCCGACCAGGGCGCATTCATCAACACCGGGACGCTGAGCGACACCACCCTGGCCGCTCATGGTCCCCTGCATAACGGGCCCAGCGGCCGCATCGCACTGCATCCGCTGGCGGACAGCCACTTTCATCACACCCTGCGCAACCATGGCACGATCGATCTGGAAGCCGCACTGACCGGTGCCGGCAGCGGCCGGCTGATCAATGCGCACAGCGGCGTCATCAGGCTGAGCGGCAAGGGCACGATCCGCGCCACGGCACGCAGCCTGTTCATCAACGACGGCACCGTCACCGCCCGTCATGCCATCGGCCAGCGCAGCGAGCGCTTCATCCTGATGATGAGTGCAGAGGGTGGCGGGCCCGCCCGGCCGGGACTGAATACCGGCACCCTGATCGCCCGTGGCGGCTACGGTGCCGTCACGTTCAAGGCCAGCGACTACCAGAAGCGGACGTTCATCAACCGTGGCAACATCGATTTCACCGCCGAGAACGGCGCCACGCGCGCACTGCACATCCCTGAATTCAACAATTTCAACACGCTGATCAACGACCGCGGCGGCATCATCACCGTCCGCGGCAACCATGCGGTCGCCATGGGCAGCAACGGCATGGCAAGCCACCTGGTAAACCGGGGCACCATCAATCTCGGAGTCAGGGATACGGCCGACTTCGGCATGGCCGCGATGGAGGCGGGCGCCTGGGGCAAGCCCGACGGCCGGCACCCGGCCGTCATCATGCGCTCGACCCTGCTCAACGACACCGAGGGGGTCATCAATGTCTTCGCCAGGCACTCGTTCGCTTTCCGGATCCACCGGCCTGACGGCAACCTGCCATCGGCTGCCATCCTGATCAATCGCGGCAAGGTCCATCTGCTCTGCGGCAACAGCAGTTGTGCAAACAGCGAGCGCCGCATTGTCGTCAGCCCCCATGCCACCCAGACTTACCGGTTCACGCTGCCGGACACGTCCGGTCTCGATGCGCCGGACCCCGCCGGGCCGACCGGAACCGGCCATGTCCATCTGGGTGTGGACGGAAAGGCCGGCGGAATATTCGTCAATACCGGCCGGCTCGATCCTTTGCACCTGACTTCGTCCGGCCATGTGCACAACACCGACAGCGGCGAGCTGAAGCTGGACAGCGCGCAGATCCGGAACACGCTGTGGAACGACGGGCAGATCCGCACGGAAGCCCGCCTGGAGACCCTGGATGGCGGCCGTTTCGTCAACCGGCATGGCGGGCAGATGCTGCTGACCGGCAACGGCTCCCTGTATGCGTCATCCGACAGCGCCTTCGTCAACCTGGGCCGTATCCTGGCGGAGCGGGCCGGGCCTGCCGCGGCCGGTACCGCACTGCTGGTTCTGAGCGGCAGCGGGGACAACAATGGCAGCCGGACAAAATCCAACGTCGGCAGCATGATCACCCGTGGCGGCTACACGGCAGTCAGGGCCGAAGCCGGCAACAAGCGGCAGATGTTCATCAACCGCGGCAGCATCGACTTCACCGCCGAGCACGGCGCCACCAGCGCGCTGTCCGTCACGGCCTCGACCGGCAACGACCATGACCTGATCACAGACCTGGTCAACGACAAGACAGGCGTCATCACCGTGCGCGGCGACAATGCCGTCGCCATGAGCAGCGACACCACCTCGCAGCTGATCAACCGCGGCATCATCAACCTTGGGGAGCCCGGCTCACGCCATGTCGGCATGGTCGCCATGGCGCAGCGGGGCTGGCAGGGCTCGCGGCCCCGGTCGGCCCCCTCGCTGCTGGTCAACGAGCAGGGAGGCATCATCAATGTCCACGCCAGACAATCGCATGCATTCAGCATTGACGGGAACAATGCCTTGCTGGTCAACCGCGGCATGGTCAGCCTCTCCTGCGGCGACCAGAGTTGCCAGACATACCGGGACGCCTCTACCCGTGACCAGGACATCAGCCTGAATACAGCCGGCCTGCAGTTTCGCAGCGAAGCCAGCGTTCCGGCTGACGACGAATCGGATCACCGCGGCAACGACAGCCCGCACTATGACCACAACGGCCTGCCTGTCGCCGCCCCGGCCGCCGCTCATGCACAGTCGCTGGCCGGCTACGTGATCGGCACCCGGCCGGACGGCGGCGCCGGTACGCTGGACGGCGGACATCTCGATGCCAGCGGCGTGACCGTCGACACCGGGTTCGCCACCGGCAGCAGCCTCAGGCACGCCACCTTCAGCAAGGTACTGCGCGGCAAGCGCATCGACGGCATCGAACGGATCACCTCGCGCAATGCCGCCTGGCGGGCACAGGCCTACCGTGACGCCGATGGCGATATCGGCATCACCCTGATCAAAAACGACTACCGCGATCTGGTCCCCGATGCGGCACTGCATCCGGTCGCTGCGGCGCTGGAACGGGGCTACGACGGCAGCGCGCTGTTCCACAGCCTGGAACTGGGCTCGGCAACTGATATCGGTCACGCGCTGCGCCAGTTGTCCGGCGCCGGCATCGCCTCCTCACTGCAGCCGCTGCGCACACTGGAACAGCGCTTCGCCCGCTTCAGCGATGACATGCCCGGCAACCGGGCCGGCTTCGGCTTCCGCCTGGTCGGCAGCCGGCATGGCCAGCCCGAAGCCAGGCTTGGCAGCTCGACCTATGACCTCGTCGCCCTGCGCCAGCGCTTTGAACTCGGTCACGACGCCCGGCTGACCGCCCGCTACGGCTTTGCCAGCGTCAAATCCGGACCGGCCACCCATGCCGGTCTCGACGGACGCAGCCAGCTGTTCGGCCTGCACTATGCGCAGCCGCTGGGTCGTGCACAACTGGAAGGAGAGTTCCGATACACGCAGCATCAGGCAGGGACCCGACGCACGTTGCGCTATGGCGATGTCAACCTGCGCCCGCGCGCCGACCAGCGTCGAGACCAGTTCAGCAGCCAGTTCAGCCTCGCCATGCCGCACACACTGGCATCCGGCCTGACCCTGGAACCGCTGCTTGGCCTGAAACTGCGCCACCAGCGTGATGCCGCGCTGACCGAGCGCGATGCCGGCGCCTACGCGCTGCGCCTGTCGGCGGCACGCGACAGCGCCGTGGACGGCGTACTCGGGCTGCGCGTCCGCTACGATGCCGTCGCCTCCCGCAGGGGCTGGCGGGCAGACGCCGAACTGCTGGGTCGCCCGACGCTGTACCGGCAGGCCGGCATCCGCCAGGCCGGCTTCGCCAGCGTCCCGGCCGCCGGCCGCTTCGAGCTGCCGGCGAGCGGCAACCACCGCCTGGGCTACGACGGCAAGCTCGGCCTCAGCCACCATGGCAAGGACAGCCACTTTGAAATCAGCGCCTTTGCCAGCCGCGAGAATGGCGCCGGAGACCGGCGAATCATGGCCAATTATCGCCATGGTTTCTGAATTGTCACCGCCTGCTTCTGTCTCGCCTCTTCTCTGGCAGGAAGCAGGTTTTTCTTATTCAAGCAGACAAAACGTATATCTAACTACGCAAATACTTGCCCAATTCAACGAACCGCGGATTTTTCCAGAAATAATACGGATAGTTCCCATTTGCAAACCAGCCTTGTGTCACTGCCTCGCCCGATCCGGTTCATATAGCGTCATGACTCGATTCCTGGAAGCTCATGCAAGGATGACTCATCATGTTATATATTTATCAGCGCCTTTTCTTGTTAAGCCAACGCCAATACCTGCTCAGGCAGCGCTTGCTTGAACCGGGCTTGAGTGGCACATGCCGACGTTTGCTGGCAGCCTTCTTCCGGGCCGGCGGCTCGGTGGCGGTCGCCGGCGCCATGGCGGCGCCGGCGGCGGCCGGCAACTCACCGCCGTATACGCTGGAACTGATCAACGCCAGCGATGCCGGCACGCCCGGCAAGGAAATCCGTGCCGATGACGCCCGGATTGTCAGTGACCACCCGATCAGCGCGGCACAGGGGGCCACCGCCCTCCATATCATCGGTCAGCGGGCCGATGTGCAGCGGGTCCGCAAGACATTGAATGTCAATGGCAGCCAGTCGGTCGGCATCAAGGTGAAAGGCCACCGTGCCCGGCTGTCGCTTGATGGCGGTGGCCGGATCGTCAACGGTGCGACCGGCATCGCCATTGACGGCAACCAGGCGCAGGTCCGCCTGTCCCGCCCGTTCAATGTCGGCGGACCCCTGTCCACCGGTGTCAGGATCGTCGGATACTCGGCCCGTGCCCTCGGCGAGGGCTTCGGCACGGTACTCGACCGGGCAACCGCCTTCCACATCATCGGCGACCGGGCCCGGGTCGAACTGTACGACCCGGCGCTGGACCAGGCCGCCGCCCCGCAGGAACCGGGCGGCATCATTCCTTACCAGCTTCCGGTTTCCGCCACCACCGGCCCGGCGTCAGGCCAGACATCGGGCCAGGCCAGACCGGCCGGCAGCGTGACGGCTGGCGCCACCGGCATCCGGATCTCCGGCATCCGTTCCATGGTCCGTCTGCACGACTCGTCGACCATTGACGGTGCGGATTCGTACGGTGTCGTGCTGGAAAGCCCGAGAGGCGAGGTCTATCGCGATGGCGGCAGCATGCGGATCTCCGGCGGGGGAACCGGCATCGCCGCCCGGGGCGCCTTCAGCCAGGTCTCGCTTCAGGCCGGCACCACCGCCGTGACCGGGAACGGCTCAACCGGCATCATGATCAGCGCCGGCAACACCCGGCTCGACACCCGGACCAACAGCCTGCTGACCGTCGACCAGGACGCGGTGGGCATCCGCATTGCCGGTTCCCGGGCCCAGGCCAGCCTGGGCGGCCGGATTACCGTCGGCCCGGGCGCCACGGCACTGCAGGCAATAGGCCAGGTCAGCCCGGACGGCATCCCCGAAGAAGGGGCCATGGCCATCAACGGCCATGCCGCCACCATCACCGCCCGCGGGCTTGGCGCCAGCGGCATGGCCGCCAGCGGACAGGACAACACTTCCCTTCCACACCTGATCAACCGGGGTCTGATCGATATCGATCCGCTGCATCTGGAAGCCGGCAAACCGGCGCCAGCCCCGGAGGCCCTGGCCATACCCGTGCATGAGCTGGGCTTCGGCCTGTCGGTCAGCGCCCCTCTCGGCGGCCAGCGCACCACCCGGGCCAATGCCACCAATGAGGGAACCATCACCGTTCACAATGCCGGCGTCGGCATGGTGGCCTCGTTCCCGGGCGCCATCGTGACCAACCAGGGCATCATCAATCTGGAAGCGGACGCATCATCCCGGTCAACCAGTGGCCGGCACTACGGGATGGTCGCCCTCAATGGCGCCACGGCACTGAACGACACCCAGGGTGTGATCAATGTCAATGCAGATGGCGCCCAGGCCTTCCATGCCGACAGCAGCAGCATTCTGATCAACCGGGGCGCGGTCAACCTCAACGGTGTTCCGATGCCGGAAGCCCGGTTACCGCACCAGCCGGATGTCACGCCGACCGGCTCCGACGATCAGCAATTCGTGGTTTCGGCACCGCTTGATCTGGGAGGTCGCAAGCTGAGCGTGGGAGGCCAGGGCAGAGGGGCAAGCCAGTCTCCGACCGGAACGCCGCTGGCCAAGGGATCGAACCGGATGCTGATCACCAGCACCTTGAGCAACGGCACCCTTTTCATCCACGGGGACGGTACGCTGACCAATGATGGCAGCGCCAGGGACGTCACGCTGGTGGCGCTCGGCACCATGCGCAACGCGCTCGGCGCGACCCTGACCCTGAGCAGTAACAAGTCGAGCATGGTTCATGCCGACATGGTCAACAGCGGCACGCTGACCCTGAGTCAGCCACTCAAGGTCACCGGCACGCTGACCAACCGGCCAGACGGCAGCATTCACCTGAGCGGTGCCGGCGCCCTGCGCTACGGTCAGGGCGGCACCGTCGTCAACCACGGTAACGTCATCGCGGAAAAAGCCGGCACGGGCAAGAGCCGGCACGCGATCTATGTTGCCAGCCCGGGAGGCGGGCTGGCCACCAACACCGGCAAGCTGGTGGCGCGCGACGGCTACGGCATCATGACTTCGGCCGGCCCGATGGGACCGGCACCACGCGGTAACGTCCCTTCCGCATCCGGCACGCGTGACCCGGCACGCAGCCTGTTCATCAACCGCGGCAGCATCGATTTCACCGCCACCGGCCGTACCCGCAGCGCACTGCGGGTCCACCAGCATACCGGTCACGACCTCCTCAACGACGAGGGCGGGGAAATCACCGTTCGCGGCGACAAGGCGATGGCGATGCACAGCAACAGCGATTCACAGCTGGTCAACCGCGGCATCATCAATCTGGGCGAAAAGGGAACGACCGATACCGGCATGGCCGCCATGGTCCTGAGCAAGCGCAATACTTCCGGCGCCATCGTCAACGACGACAGCGGCGTCATCAATGTCCACGCCAGCCGCTCTCATGCGTTCCAGATCGCCGGCACCGGCAGCATCCTGATCAATCGAGGCAAGGTCAACCTGCTGTGCCCGGATAAAAGTTGCGGCGTATTCAGGAATACCAGTACCCGCGGCCGTGACGTCAGCGGCACGGAGGCTGACACCGGTTTCGTTTTCAACCCCCTTTTCAGTCAGCAGAAGGACAAGCCTGAACCTCAGGCACTCCGTGCCACACGCTCGCTGGCCGGCTACGTGATCGGCACCCGGCCCGACGGCGGCGCCGGCACGCTGGACGGCGCACATCTCGATGCCAGCGCGGTCAGCATCGACACCACCTTCGCCACCGGCACGGCTTCGCGCCAGGCCCGCTTCGACAAGGTGCTGCGCGGCAGCCGCATCGACGGTATCGAGCATATCCGCTCACGTTCCGCCGCCTGGCATGCCCAGGCCTATCGTGACGGCGACGGCGATGTCGGCGTGATGATGACCAAGAACGACTACCGCCAGCTGGTGCCCGACGCCGCACTGCAGCCGATCGCCGCGGCGATGGAACAGGGCTATGACGGCAGTCCGCTGTTCCGCAGCCTCGAACTGGCCTCGGTTGCCGATATCGGTCATGCGCTGCGCCAGTTGTCCGGCGCCGGCATTGCCGCCTCGCTGCAGCCGCTGCGCACACTGGAACAGCGCTTCACCCGCTTCAGCGATGACATGCCCGGCAACCGGGCCGGCTTCGGCTTCCGCCTGGTCGGCAGCCGGCATGGCCAGCCCGAAGCCAGGCTTGGCAGCTCGACCTATGACCTGGTCGCCCTGCGCCAGCGCTTTGAACTCGGCCACGACGCCCGGCTGACCGCCCGCTACGGCTTTGCCAGCGTCAAATCCGGATCGACAACGAATGCCGGCCTCAATGGCCGCAGCCAGCTGTTCGGCCTGCACTATGCGCAGCCGCTGGGTCGTGCACAACTGGAAGGAGAGTTCCGATACACGCAGCATCAGGCAGGGACCCGACGCACGCTGCGCTATGGCGATGTCAACCTGCAACCGCGTGCAGACCAGCGTCGTGACCAGTTCAGCAGCCAGTTCAGCCTCGCCATGCCGCACACGCTGGCGTCCGGCCTGACCCTGGAACCGCTGCTTGGCCTGAAATTGCGCCACCAGCGTGATGCGGCACTGACCGAACGGGATGCCGGCACCTACGCGCTGCGACTCTCGGCGGCACGCGACAGCGCCGTGGACGGCGTGCTCGGACTGCGCGTCCGTTACGACGCCATCAACTTCCGCAACGGCCGCGGCTGGCGGGCAGACGCCGAACTGCTGGGTCGCCCGACGCTGTACCGGCAGGCCGGCATCCGCCAGGCCGGCTTCGCCAGCGTCCCGGCCGCCGGCCGCTTCGAGCTGCCGGCGAGCGGCAACCACCGCCTGGGCTACGACGGCAAGCTCGGCCTCAGCCACCACGGCAGGGACAGCCGTTTCGAGGTCAGCGCCTTTGCCAGCCGTGACAACGGCGCCAGTGACGTCGGCCTGTCGACGAGCTACCGCTACGCCTTCTAGACTTTTCCTGCGTACCGACCCCCGTCGCGGCTTGCCGCTGCGGGGGTTTTCTGTTTCCAGGCGGCAAGGGCATGGTTCCGACCGGTTTGCGCTGGCCGCACCGCTCTGCAACACTGCGCCCCATGACGACCCTCCGCGCCCGCCCCCTTCTCCTCGCCTTGTGCCTGCTGTGCGCGCTGCCGGCACAGGCCGGTGCGCAACGCGAGGAACGCATGGCGGCGGGTGTCGCCAGTGCGATGCGTGACGGGCTGAACGAGCGCACGCTGCCGCGCATGGAGTTCGTCAATGCGGAAGAGGGCCGTGACTGGCTGTTCGAGATGTCGCGCCGGCTGGAGGCGCGGCTGCCGGATCGCCAGTGGCGCGAACGCCTGCTGGTCTCCATCCACTACGAAGCCACCCGCGTCGGTCTCGACCCGCAACTGGTGCTGGGCCTGATCCAGGTCGAAAGCGGGTTCAAAAGCCAGGCGCAGTCAGGCGTCGGCGCGCGCGGGCTGATGCAGGTCATGCCGTTCTGGCTGGGCGCGATCGGTTCGCCCGGACATGACCTGTTCGAGTACCGTACCAATCTGCGCTATGGCTGCGTGATCCTGCGCCACTATCTCGATATCGAGCGCGGCAATCTGTTCCGGGCGCTGGGACGCTACAACGGCAGCCTCGGCCAGTCAGGCTACCCGAATGCCGTGCAGGCGGCATGGAAGCAATGGCAGTGGAACTGGTCGCCGACGCTGCGCGCGGCGGCCACCGAGCGGCCGGCGCGAACCGACCGGCTGCATCAGGGCATCAGCAACGAATGATGCGGGTGCCGGCCAGGCGATCCTGCAGGAAGCGGCGGTCACGGTCGAACAGGCTCCACAGCAGCGGTACACAGGCCCATGCCGTGACCGCAATGGCGATCCAGCGTTGCGACGGATTGAAGTGCGCCCAGCTCCAGGCCGGCAGTACCGGCGCATAGAACAGCGCGGTCACCACAAAGCGCACCACGGCCTGCGACCAGCGCAGGCGCCCGCCGTCGCGCGCATCGGTCAGGCGCAGCTTCCAGGTTTTCATTGCCAGCGTCTGTCCGCTGCGAATCCAGCAGTAGGCAAAGTAGCCGAACACCACGGTCAGCAGGTAGACCTGATACAGCAGGTCGAGCCAGGGCAGCTTGCCGTAGAAGGAAAACAGCGGCTGGAATACGCCTCCCGCCACCACCACCAGGGCGGCCAGCAGGATAAAGTCGTAGCACAGGCTGCCGAGTCGGCGCAGCTGGCCGGCGGGCAGGAAGTCGGCGGTATCGGTCACGTAGTCAGTGCCCTCTGGCGAAAAACGCCATTCTAGAGGGTGGGCGGCTTGCGGTCATCGGCTCAGCGCGCCGACGGAGCATCCGGTGTTTCGATCCCGGCCGCCGGCTCGCGCCCTTCGCGAACCCGCTCGCGCTCGGCCAGTTCCGCCAGTGCGGCGTCCCGCGCCGCCGGCGGCAGGGACTCGATCCGGTCGAACGTCCGGCGTGCTGCCTGCCGGTCCGGCATTTCCATCAGTGCCCAGTCGTACAGGTGCAATTGCACATTGGTCTGCTCGGCCGGCGTCAGCGACGCCCAGTGACCGACCAGGGCCAGAAACTCCTGTTTCTTGCGCGGGTTGTAGCGATTCCACTCCGGCTGCAGCGGCGCCAGCACGCTCTGCTCCTGCTCGGTCAGTTGCGACCACGGCGGGTTGACCGGTCGCCCGGAGGGCGAACAGGCGACCAGCGCCAGCGTCAGGCACAGCATCCACACCCTGCTCATCGTCCCTCCCCGTCCGGCACGAACGCGGCCGGCGGCAGCTCATTGGCCAGCAAGCGCAGATCGCGTGCGGCATCCTGGCGATTGCCGAAGCGCATCTGCACCCCGACGGCAACGCAGACCAGCAGCAGCGTCACGCCCAGTCCCCAGGCTACCCGGCGCAGCAGCAAGGCATGCCGCAGCCGCCAGCAGCGCCAGGTGGCGGACGGGGTCAGGATCGGCGCGGCCCCTGCCGGGGCCGGGGCCGGCACCGCGTGCAGCCGGGTGATGCCGGTGGTGATCAGCGCGACCGGATCGTCGATATCGTGTCCCTGCTGGCGCATCAGCACCAGCAGGTGCGCCCGGGCCTGCGCGGCGCGGGCGGCCACGGCGCGCGGCAACGCGCCCAGCGCTCGTGCCGCGTCGTTCACCGGCAAGCGGTACAGGTCGACGGCGAACAGGGCGTCGCGCTCCGCAGCGGGCAGCACGCGCAAGGCGCGCTGCCAGGTCGCTTCCAGATCCAGCCTGGCATCCGGTTCCAGCGGCTCGGCCTGACGCGCCAGTTGCCGGCCAAGCCGGCTCATCTCCCGCACCCAGGCCAGCGGCAGCAGACCGGCATCCAGCGCCGGCCCGTAGCACGCCAGCCGTGCCATCAACGCCGCGACCCCGTCCGAGGCCTGCCCAACCTCGCCCGAGCAGGCGAGAAAGTAGCGTTCGGCAATCGGCACGAGCGGGGAAACGAGAAATTCTCGGGAAGGACCGGACATTTTTCCAGTACAGAATGACGAGGGAAAACCGTGATGCAGCCTAACAGATTATTGCCACATCCGGCGCTTGCGCAGCACGCAATACGGCTAACGCACCGTTATGTGGCATGGACGACTCCGTGCCGGTGCCATGGTCACGCAGAAGGAGGATTCTCCAGCAAAATCCGGGCTGTGGCTGTTTTTTTGCAAAGCACAAATCCGCTTGACCGCCCTTTGTCATATCAGCTAACTTCGATTGCCACCCGTAATGATGAAACTGGCATCAAGAGGCTATCAAATGGAAATCTCCGGCGCCGAAATCGTCGCGCGCTGTCTGCAGGAAGAAGGGGTCGAATACGTCTTCGGCTACCCGGGCGGGGCAGTGCTGGAAATCTACGACGCAATCTTCAGACAGGACAAGTTCAAGCACGTACTGGTACGTCATGAACAAGCTGCCGTACACGCTGCCGATGGGTATTCCCGCTCCAGCCAGAAAGTGGGCGTTGCCCTGGTGACCTCCGGTCCCGGTGCGACCAATGCCGTGACCGGCATTGCCACGGCCTACCTCGACTCGATCCCGCTGGTTGTCATCTCCGGCCAGGTCGCGACACCTGCCATCGGGCTGGATGCGTTCCAGGAAGTCGACATGGTCGGTATCACCCGGCCGTGCGTGAAACACAACTTCCTGGTCAAGGACATCAACGACCTTGCGGAAACCTTCAAGAAGGCCTTCCACATCGCCCAGACCGGTCGTCCCGGCCCGGTGGTCATCGATATCCCGAAGGACGTCACCCAGGCACGCATCGAATTCAACTACCCTGACTCGGTTCACATCCGCAGCTATCAGCCGGCCGGCCGCGGCCACCCCGGCCAGATCCGCAAGGCGGCGCAGCTGATTCAGGAAGCCAAGCGGCCGTTCATCTATGTCGGCGGCGGCGCGATCCTGGCCAATGCCTGTCCCGAGGTCACCGAGCTGGCACGCCTGCTCAATGCCCCGGTGACCAACACGCTGATGGGTCTCGGCGCCTACCCGGCCACCGACCGCCAGTTTGTCGGCATGCTCGGCATGCACGGCACCTACGAAGCCAATCTGGCGATGCAGAACTGCGACGTGCTGATCGCGATCGGCGCCCGCTTTGATGACCGCGTGGTGTCGGTGCCGGAAAAGTTCACCGCCGTGCCCAAGCGCATCATCCATATCGACATCGATCCGAGCTCGATCGCCAAGCGCGTGAAGGTCGACATCCCGATCGTCGGGCATGTGCGCGATGTCGTCACCGAGCTGATGGCGCAGATCCGCCATGAAAACCTGCTGCCCGATCCGGCCGCCGTGTCCGCATGGTGGGAACAGATCGAAGCCTGGCGCGAGCCGCAGTGTCTGCGCTACCGCCAGGACAGCGAGATCATCCAGCCGCAGTTCGTGGTGGAAAAGCTGTATGAAGTGACCGGTGGCCAGGCCATCGTCGCGTCCGACGTCGGCCAGCACCAGATGTTCGCCGCGCAGTACTACAAGTTCGACCGTCCGCGGCAGTGGCTGAACTCCGGTGGTCTGGGCACGATGGGCTTCGGCCTGCCGGCCGCCATGGGTGCGCAGCTTGCCAACCCGGACGCCGTCGTCGCCTGCATCACCGGCGAAGGCTCGATCCAGATGAACATCCAGGAACTGTCGACCTGCAAGCAGTACCACACGCCGGTCAAGGTCATCAGCCTGAACAACCGCTACCTCGGCATGGTCCGCCAGTGGCAGGAGTTCTACTACGGCAACCGCTATTCCGAGTCGTACATGGATTCGCTGCCCGACTTCGTCAAGATCGCCGAGGCCTACGGCCATGTCGGCTTCAAGATCGAAAGCCCGGCCGACGTCGAGCCGGTGCTGCGCGAAGCCTTCGGCCAGAAGCTGAAGAACCGCCTGGTCTTCCTCGACTTCCGCACCGATCCGACCGCCAACGTGTTTCCGATGGTCGGCAACGGCAAGGGGCTGGACGAGATGGACCTGCCGCCGCACATGTCCGATCTGCCTTCGGCGTCGGACCGCGACTACACCAACTTGTGCTAACGGACGGGGGAGAAAATACCATGCGTCACATCCTGTCCATTCTGCTCGAAAACGAAGCCGGCGCGCTGTCGCGCGTCGTCGGGCTGTTTTCCGCCCGCGCCTACAATATCGACTCGCTGACCGTGTCCACCACCGAGGACTCGACGCTCAGCCGCATGACCATCGTCACGCACGGATCCGATGACGTGATTGAACAGATCACCAAGCAGCTCAACAAGCTGATCGAGGTGGTCAAGGTCATCGACCTCAACGAGTCCGAGCATATCGAGCGCGAACTGATGCTGATCAAGGTTCGCGCCGCAGGCAAGGATCGCGAGGAAATGAAGCGGATGGCGGACATCTTCCGCGGCCGCATCATCGACGTGACCGAAAAAAGCTATACCATCGAGCTGACCGGCACGAGCGACAAGCTCAACGCGTTCATCGAGGCCATCGACCGTGCGGTCATCCTCGAAACGGTCCGCACCGGCGCCTCCGGCGTCGGCCGTGGCGAGCGCATCCTGAAAATTTGAGAAACCCCGGCAACACCCGCTGAAACTGGCGGCACTGACTGGCCGCCGCGCCGCATGCGACGCGGCCCGTTTCACGCAGCATGGAGAGAAATACAGTGAAGGTTTACTACGACAAAGACGCCGACCTCAGCCTGATCAAGGGCAAGAAGGTCGCCATCATCGGTTACGGTTCGCAAGGTCACGCCCACGCGCAAAACCTGAAGGATTCCGGCGTAGACGTCGTCGTTGGCCTGCGCAAGAACGGCGCATCGTGGAAGAAGGCCGAAACGGCCGGCCACAAGGTCAAGGAAGTCGCCGAGGCGGTCAAGAAGGCCGACGTGGTCATGATCCTGCTGCCGGACGAATCGCAGCCCGAGGTGTACGCCAGCGACATCGAGCCGAACCTGAAGAAGGGCGCGGCCCTGGCCTTCGCCCACGGCTTCAACGTCCATTACAACCAGATCGTGCCGCGCGACGACGTCGACGTGATCATGATTGCGCCGAAGGGCCCGGGCCACACCGTGCGCTCCGAATACCTGAAGGGCGGCGGCGTGCCGAGCCTGATCGCCGTGTACCAGGACAAGTCGGGCAAGGCCCGCGACGTGGCGCTGTCGTATGCTGCGGCCAACGGCGGCACCAAGGGCGGCGTGATCGAAACCAACTTCCGCGAAGAAACCGAAACCGACCTGTTCGGCGAACAGGCCGTGCTGTGCGGTGGTGCGGTCGAGCTGGTCAAGGCCGGTTTCGAAACGCTGACCGAAGCCGGTTACGCGCCGGAAATGGCCTACTTCGAGTGTCTGCACGAGCTGAAGCTGATCGTCGACCTGATGTACGAAGGCGGCATCGCCAACATGAACTACTCGATCTCGAACAACGCCGAGTACGGCGAGTACGTGACCGGCCCGGAAGTCGTGACCGAAGCGACCAAGGACGCGATGCGCAATGCACTCAAGCGCATCCAGTCCGGCGAATACGCGAAGATGTTCATCCTCGAAGGCAAGACCAACTACCCGAGCATGACCGCCCGCCGTCGCCTGACCGCCGCTCATCCGATCGAACAGGTCGGCAGCCAGCTGCGCGCGATGATGCCGTGGATCGCCAAGAACAAGCTGGTCGACCAGAGCAAGAACTGACCGGACTGCACGCCCCCGTTATCGCGGGGCGTCAGGCTGTTCCCGAACCCTTCGCCATTGGCGAAGGGTTTTTCATTGGCGGGCGGCCCGGCCATAATGGCGGCATGCCGGCCGCCGCTTGCGCGGCCCCCGCCCCCACTGGAGCCGAACCATGAAATCACGCGCCGCCGTTGCCTTTGCTGCAGGCAAACCCCTGGAAATCGTCGAGATCGACGTCGAAGATCCGCGCGCCGGCGAAGTGCTGGTCCGCATCACCCATACCGGTGTCTGCCACACCGATGCCTTCACCCTCAGCGGCGACGACCCGGAAGGCATCTTCCCGGCCGTGCTCGGCCATGAAGGCGGCGGCATCGTGGTCAAGGTCGGCGACGGCGTCACCAGCGTCCGGGAAGGCGATCACGTCATTCCGCTGTACACGGCCGAATGCGGCAAGTGCAAGTTCTGCCTGTCCGGCAAGACCAATCTGTGCCAGGCCGTACGCGCCACCCAGGGCAAGGGCCTGATGCCGGACGGCAGCACCCGCTTCTCGTACAACGGCCAGCCGATCTACCACTACATGGGCTGCAGCACCTTCAGCGAGTACACCGTGGTGCCGGAAATCTCGCTGGCCGTGGTCAATCCGGAAGCGCCGCTGGAAAAGGTCTGCCTGCTCGGCTGCGGCGTCACCACCGGCATCGGCGCGGTGCACAATACCGCCAGGGTCAAGGCCGGCGATACCGTGGCCATATTCGGTCTCGGCGGCATCGGTCTGGCCGCCATCCAGGGCGCGGTGCAGGCCAGAGCCGGCCGCATCATCGCCATCGACACCAACCCGGACAAGTTCGCGCTGGCGCGCAGCATGGGTGCCACCGACTGCATCAACCCGAAGGATCATGCGCGGCCAATCCAGGACGTCATCGTCGAGATGACCGACGGCGGCGTCGATTTCAGCTTCGAGTGCATCGGCAATGTCGACGTGATGCGCGCGGCACTGGAGTGCTGCCACAAGGGCTGGGGCGAAAGCATCATCATCGGCGTGGCCGGCGCGGGCCAGGAGATCCGCACCCGCCCGTTCCAGCTGGTCACCGGCCGGGTCTGGCGCGGTTCGGCCTTCGGCGGCGTCAAGGGTCGCAGCCAGCTGCCGGGCATGGTGGAACAGGCGATGCACGGCGAGATCGACCTCGATCCGTTCATTACCCACACCCTGCCGCTGGAACGCATCAACGAAGCTTTCGACCTGATGCATGAAGGCAAATCGATCCGCACGGTCATTCACTTCCAGGGCAGTTGACATGGAGCGCATAGCACGCAACGCCTGCTTCGGCGGCTGGCAGGACGTCTACCGCCATACCTCGGCCGTGCTCGGCTGCCCGATGCATGTCGCGGTCTACCTGCCGCCGCAGGCGCAGCAGCGACCGGTGCCGGTGCTGTACTGGCTGTCCGGCCTGACCTGCACCGAGCAGAACTTCATCACCAAGGCCGGCGCACAGCGCTACGCAGCCGAGCATGGCATCATGCTGGTCGCGCCGGATACCAGCCCGCGCGGCGACGGGGTCGCCGACGATCCCGCTTACGACCTCGGCCAGGGTGCCGGCTTTTACGTCAATGCCACCCGCGCGCCCTGGGCGGCGCACTACCGGATGTATGACTATGTGCGCGACGAATTGCCGGCACTGATCGAAGCCTGCCTGCCCGCCGGCAGCCAGCGCGCCATCGCCGGTCATTCGATGGGTGGCCATGGCGCGCTGGTGCTGGCACTGAGAAACCCCGGTCGTTACCGCAGCGTCTCGGCCTTCGCGCCTATCGTCGCTCCCGGCCAGGTGCCGTGGGGAGAAAAGGCGTTTTCCGCCTATCTGGGCGATGATCGCGAACTGTGGCAGCAATATGACAGCTGCAAACTGCTGGCTTCTGCAACGGAAAGACTGCCGCTGCTGGTCGATCAGGGCGAAGCAGACGATTTTCTCGCCACCCAGCTGCAACCGGAACGACTGCGGGCCGCGGCCGCGGCAGCCGGCCACCCGCTGACGCTGCGGCGGCATCCCGGTTATGACCACAGCTATTATTTCATCGCCAGTTTTATCGGCGACCACATTGCCCACCATGCACGGGCGCTGTTCGCAGCGGACTGATCGACGGCAAATCCGCCCTGGCTGGTTCCCGGCCGCACATCGGCAGGAAAAATCCGACTGGGAAAACTTCATCCATGTGCCATAAATGACATACGCGACGGCGCGCGGGGTGCGCGCTGTCCGAAACATTCATACCGGGCCGCGCATGAAGCCATCCCTCCTCGTTCCGTCCTGTATCGCCGCTGCCGTCTCGCTGGCCTGGGCTCCCGCCGCCTTCGCTGCCGTGGACAATGCAGAAGTCCAGCGCCTGACCCAGGAACTCAATCTGCTCAAGCAGCGCTACGCCGCGCAGCAACGCACACTTGATCAGCTCGAAACCCGCATCAAGGCGCTGGCCGCCGCCTCCGGCGCCCCGCCGGCCACGGCAGCAGCCGGAAGCAGTGCCGGTGCCGCCGCAACGGCGGGGGGCGACTTCGCGGCAGCCGGCGGTGCGGCCGGCAGCGGGGCGGCAATCGGCACGGTCCAGCAGGCTGCCGCACAGGATATCCCGCCGCAGAAGAGCGTCGAGGACATCTACCAGAACGCCAGCGGCTTCCTGACCGGCAGCCGCTTCTCGCTGGAAGCCGGGCTCACTTATTCGCACTACGATTCGCGCCAGTTGAACGTCAGCGGCTTCTATGCGCTCGACTCGATCCTGCTCGGCAGCATCAATCTCGACCGCATCAAGAGCAACACCTTCACCTTTGACCTGACCGGGCGCATGTCGCTTGGTGACCGCTGGCAGTTCGATGCCAATATCCCGTTCCTGTACCGCTACAGCGATTACATCACCCAGACCGGCACCGCCGTCCCGATCGAAGCCAACGTCTCGTCCGGCCCGGCCATCGGCGATGCCAGTTTTGGCCTGGCGTACAAGCTGGTGAAAGAAGACGAGAACTGGCCGGACATCGTCGGCAGCCTGCGCGTGCGGGCACCGACCGGACGCGAGCCATACGGCATCAAGCTGGTCACGCGCGACCAGAGCGGCAACCAGGTGCTGGCCACCCCGAACGAGCTGCCGACCGGCAACGGCGTATGGGCGGTCACTGCCGGCATGTCCTTCGTCAAGACGGTCGATCCGGTCGTGCTGTTCGCCAACCTCGGCTACACCTACAACATCCGCCGCCACTTCGACGATATCAGCCAGCAGGTCGGTCAGACGCTGCCCGGCCACGTCAAGCTCGGCGACAGCATCCAGCTCGGCATGGGCATGGCCTTTGCGCTCAACGACCGCATGAGCCTCGGCATGTCGTACTCGTCGTCGATTGCCCGGAAGACCCGTATCCAGTACGACGGGCAGAGCGAACAGGATGTGCTGAACAGCGACACCCACGCCGCCGCGTTCAACTTCGGTCTGACCTGGGTGGTGAACAAGAACCTGTCGGTGGTGCCGAACCTGGCAATCGGGCTGACGCCGGATTCGCCGGATTACTCGCTGAGCCTCCGCTTCCCGTACAACTTCTGAACGCGGAAATGAAAAAGAGCCCCGGAACAAAAGGGGGTTTCCGGGGGCAAGGAGCAGGCCAGTGCATGATTATTGTTGTCTGGTCCGTGTCCCCGCACAGGCGGAAAAGACGGTCACAGTCAAAACGGGGCGCAGGTGTCGCCCTACTGGATGCCGCGCATCAGGTTGACCAGCGGCACGGTGCTGGAGCGCAGCGACGCGGCGTCGATGTTCACGGTCAGCCGGGCCAGATTGGTCACCTGATTGTGGCTGCTGATGACAGCCGTCTGCTGGCTCAGGTTGCCGTTGCCGATGCCCTGCTGCGCCGTCCCCTGCCCGGCGACCGCCATGCTCAGCGACAGACGGCCGCTCTGCAATGCCGCCAGCACATTGCCGGCCTGCAGCGTGGTGGTACCGCTGGCCGACAGGGTGCCGACCTGGGTCATGCCGGCAGTCAGCCCCGGCGCCGTGGTGCCGGCCGGCCCCACTTCCACGCCGATGCCATTGCCGACCCGGTTGCCGTCGCCGGCAATCTGTATTCCCTGCGACACCCCCTTTACCGTCGACAGGTCGGTCTGCACCACGGTACCGGTCCCTGCCGCCGCTGCCGCCCCGCCCTTGTTCCCGGACTGATAGACGGTGATGGTCGGCAAAAAGCCGTTGCCCTGCGACGCGGCAAACTTCACTGCAGCCGACTGGGTGTCGCCGGCCTGCGTTTGCCAGCTGGTGACCATTTCCAGACCGAAGCTGACGATCTGACCGGGTGCCACATACTTGCCGCGCATATTGGCCAGCATGTCGTTGCCGACCTCGGTAATGCGCAATGGCTCGGCCGCCAGCGCCGGGGCCGACAACCCCAGCCCCGCCAGACAGCCCATCCAGACAATCCGTTTCATGGTTGTCCCCCGTGACCGTGCCAGGCACGATCAGAAAAAATCGCTTTGCGTGAAGCCGAACTCCATCAGGTCGGCATCCCGTATCGGCCGGAACTCGTTCACCATCCGGCTGCGCCGCAACGGGTCCGGCGGCGTCAGCAGCACGTTGTTGCGGTTGTAGTTCGGCCCGATGACGGCCAGCAGCACACCATTCCAGCCTTCGCCGAATTCCTTCAGCGACACGCGACGATTGCCCAGCACCGGATCGGCCATGAACACCACGTCGCGGGTGGCCCGCTGCACGATGACAAAATGCTTGTAGCCGCGATAGTCGACCAGCGAGATGGTCGGTACGCGGATGGTCGGCAGGTCTTCCAGCTTCATCTGGTAACCGCGCCCGCGCAGGCCGATCGCCTCGACCAGCGTCTTCATGTCCAGCATCGAGAAACCCTGGGTCCGGACCAGTTCGGGGTCGGACACCCCCATCATGGCCTCGATCAGGTCGCCTTCATCGATATGCAGCCCATAGGCGTAACGCAGCAGCGTGGCCAGTGCGGCTGCGCCACAGCTGTAGTCGGTCTGCTGTTGCACCACATTGCGAAACCTGGCTGCCTTCAGGCTCCAGACCGGTTTCGACAGTGACACGGTACTGGAGACATCGACCCGCATCGGCGCGCTGTCCGGCGCGGCCGCCAGGGCAGGCCCCGACACCAGCAGCGCCAGCACGCCCGTCCGCATCCATTTGCGTGTCATGACATTCTCCGTTGCGCGGGAACAGCGGCCACTGCGGTCACGCTGCCTGCGCACCATTCGGCTGCAACATGGGCGCGAACCCGAAAGTCCGCGCCCCGTCCTCCCCTGCCGCTTTCCTTACTTGCCGGAAGCCGCTGCGATAACCAGCGAGTTGGCTTGCTGGTTGCCGATGCCCGAAGCGATGTTCACACCCACGTTGCCGGTGTTGTTCATCAGCGAGTTGCCGACGGCTGCAGTCAGATCGCAAGCCTGATCGGTAAAGGACTTGTTGTGGTCAAGCTGCTGGCTGGTCGAAGCGGTCGCGGAAGCCAGGATGGCACCCTTGGCATTGGCGATCGACGTGCTGTTGCCTTGCTGGTTGCCCTGACCGGCCGCCACGTTCACACCCACGACGCCGGTGTTGCCGTTGACCGAGTGCCAGACCGCGGCCGTCAGCTTGTCGCCATGGCCGATCGACCAGTTGTTCAGCTGGCCATCCTGCTCGGCCTGGCTGCTGGCAATGGCTGCCGCGCCCTTGCTGCTGGTCCCGCCATTGCCGCAATCGCCACCGCGGCAGCTGTCCGACGACACCGAGACGCCACCGGTCACGAAGGACAGGTCGGCAATGGCCAGCGCATTCGATTGCTGGTTGCCATCACCGGCACCGACGTTCAGGCCGACATTGCCGAGGTTGCCGGTCACGCTGTGATCGACGGAGGCGGACGCATTGGAGCCCAGCTCGCCGTCATTGCGATAGCTGACCTGGCGGGTGTTGGTCGCCGCATCGGCCTTGGCCGTGATGTTCAGCGTGCCGCCACCGTTGATCTTGATGTCAGTGCTGACCTTTTCGACATTGCTCTTGTCGGATTCCTGGGCGAACTTGCCGGTCGTGGTCTTGCTGGCAGTCGAGGTATTGCTCACCGTCGACGAGGTGCTCTTGGTGTCGGTGAACTTGGTGCCGCCGTCTTCCCCGCCTCCCGGAGGGTTGTAACCGCCACCAGCCAGGGCCGAGGAGGCTGCGAACGCGCCGGCCACTGCCAGCAGAACCAGTTTGATCTGGGTTTTCATGATGAGTTTCTCCTTGCTTGATTGAATGCGCGTTTGCCCGCGCCGGCATCATGGAGTCGAGAACTGCCCGTCCCCGTGAATTCCTTACTGCCACTGCCTCACTGCCAGACCATCAGGGCGCATGTACCGCCAGGGCGATGCCATTGCCTGCCTGATTGCCGTTTCCCGCGACCTGGTTCACCTGAACCACGCCACTGAGATTCTGAAAACTTGCCGCATCCATCGTGGCCTGCCGCTTGCCGCCGGCCACCTCGTTCCCGCTGCCACCACTGTCCGGCGCGGCGGAGGTCAGACCGGCCAGCCGGCTGTCGTCGACCGCACCGACATGGCTGGCCGTGGTCGTCGCACTGGCATTCGGTCCGGTCGCCAGCGCAAACTGGTTGAGCGTCTGGTTGAAACCCCCGCTGACCTGATTGACCTGCAGCACGCCGACCCCGCCCTGGAAGCTCCCGCCACTGATGCTGGCGCTGTAGTTGTTCTTGCCCAGCGCGGCCAGATCGCCGGCCGTGACCCGCTGTGCCTGCCCGGTTTGCGCGGCGGCTTGTGCAAGCCCCGCCGTCGTCGTCGACAGCACGGTCTGGTTCGCCTGCTGGTTGCCCAGGCCGGCGGCCTGGTTGACCGCCTGACGACCGACCGACTGGCCGCCGCTGCCCTGAATCAGGGTGTCCATGTCGGCCGCCGTCGCCGCCAGCGGCAGCAGCAGGACCAGGCAGAGGGGAGTGCGCTTCATGGCCATGTCCTCAGCGGATACCGAGTGAACGGGTCACGGTGTTGGCAATACTGCCGCCCAGGCTGCCCGACGCTCCGCCGCTGGCACCGCCGCCCTGGCTGCCGCCCATCGTCGACAGGTTGCTGCCGATCGGCGCCGTGACGGCCTGGGCAGTCGAACCCGACTGGGTGCCGTAAACCCCGGGCCGGGCCCCCAGCAGCGCACTGTTCGCTTCGCCGATCCCCATGCTGCCCAGCACCTCGGGCGAGCGGTCGGTGTTCACGGTGGTGGTCTGCGGATTTTTCGGCGTGTTCGCCAGCTGGAAATACGGGGTGACAGGCAGTTCGCGCCGGATGACGATATTGCCGCCGTCCGCCAGTGCCAGCCCGGCATGGGCAGCCAGCAGGCTGACCAGCATCGGGCGGAAGTAGGACGTTGTGTTCATGGCGGTCTCCGGTGTGTCGGACTTTTCTGCCCTTCATATGGCATGATGCGTGCCAACCACTCAACGCATTGATTTCAATGGATTTTTATTTTCACACCGCTGGCAGAACGCCATGACTGTTTCATATCCGAGACAGGACTTAGCCGTGAGGAATGACTCGGGCAGGCAGGGATATGCTTTGTTCATGAGTTGTCATATGCATGGAGGTAGACAACGATGAACATTCCGTCAGGCATGCTGGGACAACGTCATCCCCACCAGCGAAAATGCCGTCCGATTTTGAGAATCCGCCAGCACATTCATCCGGCCCGCCCGCCGGCAGATCAGAAAAGCTGCCTGTCACAGCAACGGCTGCTTTACAATCGTCCGCTGGTTACGAACTGAACGAGTCCATGAATCACTACCCGCACCCGATCCTGGCCCGCGAAGGCTGGCCCTACATTGTCTGCTCCGTTGCCCTGGCCATTGTCCTGAGCTATGCGATAGGTGCCTGGTCGCTGCCGTTCTGGCTGCTGGCGCTGTTTGTCGTGCAGTTCTTCCGCGACCCGGCGCGAACCATCCCGACGCAGAAGAACGCCGTACTGAGCCCGGCTGACGGCCGGATCGTGGTAGTCGAACGCACCGAGGACCCGCAGCTGAAGCAGCCGGCGATCAAGGTCAGCGTGTTCATGAACGTGTTCAACGTGCACTCGAACCGCAGCCCGGTCGATGGCACGGTGACCCAGGTCAACTACCATGCCGGCAGCTTCCTGAATGCGTCGATGGCCAAGGCCTCGACCGAAAACGAGCGCAACGCGGTATCGGTGCGGATGGACAACGGCACCGAGGTCACCTTTATCCAGATCGCCGGTCTGGTGGCGCGTCGCATCCTCTGCTACGCGAAGCCGGGCGACCGCCTGGCCCGTGGCCAGCGCTACGGCTTTATCCGCTTCGGTTCCCGGGTGGACGTGTACCTGCCGCTGTCGGCTACCGTCAAGGTTGCCATCGGTGATAAAGTGAGCGCCACTCACACCATTCTCGCCGAGCTGGCGGAATAACATCGCCTCCGGCCGCGGAGACCTTCCGCGGCTGCGCCCCCATCAGACACATGCCAGATACCCAGACAAAAATGCCCCTGCGCCGCCAGGGGATATACCTGCTGCCGAACCTGTTCACGCTTGCCGCGCTGTTTGCCGGCTTCTATGCCATCGTGCAGGGCATGAACAACCAGTTCGAGCTGGCCGCCGTGGCCATTTTCATTGCCATGATCCTCGATGGCATGGATGGCCGCGTCGCCCGCATGACCCACAGCCAGAGCGCTTTCGGCGCCGAGTTCGACTCACTGTCCGACATGGTCAGTTTCGGCGTCGCGCCGGCACTGGTTGCCTATGAATGGATGCTGCGCGATTTCGGCAAGCTCGGCTGGATGGTCGCCTTCATCTACTGCGCCGGCGCGGCACTGCGCCTGGCACGCTTCAATACCATGATCGGCGTGGCCGACAAGCGCTGGTTTACCGGCCTGCCGAGTCCGGCCGCCGCGGCGCTGGTCGCCGGCCTGGTGTGGATCGTGCACGCGTACAGCCTCGACGTGCCCGGCATCGACTGGATCGCGCTGGTGTTCACCGCCTTTGCCGGCATCTCGATGGTCACCAACGTCCGCTTCTACTCGTTCAAGGAAATCAATCCGCGCGCCAAGGTGCCGTTCGTCGCCATGCTGGTGGTGCTGGTGGTCATCCTGCTGACGGCCTCGACGCCGGCGCTGGTGCTGTTCGGCTTCTTTGTCGTCTATGCGCTGTCCGGCTATGTGCTGGCACTGCTGCGCATGGGACGCCGCAAGCCCGCGGTCGAACCGGTACCGCGTGCCGAGCTCGACATCAGCCCGGCAGACAAGGCAGACGACAGCCCGCGCCAGGACTGACGTTCGCGATCGGCAAGGCCAGCAAAAAGGGAACCCGCGGGTTCCTTTTTTGCTGGCCTGTTGCCACGCGATTGTTCCGGTTTTCGCTACAAACCGTACCGAACCAGCCGGTTTATCTCCCGGGCTGGCAGTGCGACACTGGGCCATCGACACATCCGCCGCGAAGGAGCCCTCATGTCCACCCTGCCCACCCTGTTCGTCTCCCATGGTTCGCCAATGCTGGCACTGGATACCGGCGAGATCGGTCATGCCTGGCGCACGCTGGCTGCCAGCCTGCCGCGCCCGCGTGCCATTCTCGCCGTGTCGGCACACTGGAACACGCCGGCGCCGGTACTGTCGACCGCCGCGCAGCCGGCCACCATCCACGATTTCTACGGTTTCCCCGCCCCGCTGTACCAGCTGCAATACCCGGCCCCCGGCGCGCCGGCGCTGGCGCGGGAAATTGTCGATCTGCTGGCCGGCGCCGGCATCGAGGCCACGACAGATCCCGACTACGGTCTCGATCACGGCGCCTGGACGCCGCTGCGCGAACTGTATCCCCAGGCCGATATTCCGGTGCTGCAGCTGTCGGTCCAGCCACGCCGTGATCCGGCCTGGCATTACCGGGTCGGCCAGGCCCTGTCGGCGCTGCCGGCCGACGGCGTGCTGGTACTGGCTTCCGGCAGCCTGACCCACAATCTGCGCGATGCCATGTCCGGCCTGCCGGCCCAGCCCTATGTCGAGGCGTTCGCCGACTGGATGTACCGGACGCTGACGGCCGGCGCGGTGGACAGCGCGCTCGACTATCGCCACCAGGCACCGGGCGCCACGCGTGCCCACCCGACCGACGAGCACCTGCTGCCGCTGTTCGTCGCGCTGGGTGCCGCCGGGGCCGGGGCCCGGGCCACACGTTTCTATCACGGCGAGGACAGTGCGCTGTCGATGGACAGTTATCGCTTCGATCCGGTGCCGTCCGCCACAGCCTGATGCGCCTTTTTTCAACAACAATATCGGACAATATGTCCGATATTTTTGTTTGGACATGGGAAAAATGAAGTTTTTTACGCTTGATTACGATTTTTGTTTGACCGGTTGTCCGATATTGGGTAAGTTTCCTACAGCACTTCAGGAAAGACACCCATGTCATTGGACATTGCAAAACTGATCGACGACTTTGGCGGCCCCGCCACCCTGGCCGATGCGCTGACGCGCGCCTGGCCCGAGGAGCCGATCAGCCGCGCAGCGGTGTACAAATGGCGCGCACGCGGCGGCCTGCCGCAGGCGCAGCTGAACAAGCTGGCACAACTTGCGGCACAGCAAGGCCGGCGTTTCGATCTGAACACCTATCTGCTCACTGCGAGCGCGCCTGACCCCCGGAGAAATAGTGAAATGAGCGACCGCCTCTATATTTTCGACACCACCTTGCGCGACGGCGAACAAAGCCCGGGCGCGGCGATGACCAAGGAAGAGAAAATCCGCATCGCCCGCCAGCTGGAACGTCTGGGGGTGGACATCATCGAGGCCGGTTTTGCTGCCGCCAGCCCGGGAGACGCGGAAGCCATCCATGCCATCGCCGGCATCATCAAGGACAGCACGGTCTGTTCGCTGGCCCGCGCCAACGAACGCGACGTGCGGGCCGCCGGTGAAGCCATCCAGCCGGCCGCGAAGGGCCGCATCCACATCTTCATCGCCACCAGCCCGATCCATATGGAGAAGAAGCTGCGCATGACGCCGGACGAGGTGGTGGCCGCCGCGGTCAGTGCCATCGCCGTCGGTCGCGAATACACCGATGACATCGAGTTCTCGGCCGAGGATGCAGTCCGCTCCGACATCGACTTCCTGATCCGCATCTTCGAGGCGGTGATCAAGGCCGGCGCCCGCACCATCAATGTCCCGGACACGGTCGGCTACAGCATTCCGTCGGTCTGGCAGGAACACATGCGCACGCTGATCGCCCGCGTACCCGGCGCCGACCAGGTGATCTGGTCGACCCACTGCCACAACGACCTCGGCATGGCGGTCGCCAATTCGCTGGCCGCGATCCAGGGCGGCGCACGCCAGGTCGAGTGCACGATCAATGGCCTTGGCGAGCGCGCCGGCAATGCGTCGCTGGAAGAAATCGTCATGGCGATCAAGACCCGCAAGGACGTGTTCGGGCTGGAAACCCGCATTGATGCCACCCAGATCGTGCCGACGTCCAAGCTGGTATCGACCATCACTGGCTATCCGGTACAGCCGAACAAGGCCATCGTCGGCGCCAATGCGTTCTCGCATGAATCCGGCATCCACCAGGACGGTGTGCTCAAGCACCGCGAAACCTACGAAATCATGTCGGCCGAAAGTGTCGGCTGGTCGACCAACCGCCTGACCCTCGGCAAGTTGTCCGGCCGCAACGCGTTCCGCACCAAGCTGACCGAGCTCGGCATCGAGATCGCCAGCGAGGTGGCACTGAATGCAGCCTTCGCCCGCTTCAAGGAGCTGGCCGACCGCAAGCGCGAAATTTTCGACGAAGACTTGCTGGCGCTGGCCAACGAAGAGCTGAGCGCCCATGAGCCGGAAGCGTTCAGGTTTGTGTCGCTGAAACTGGCGACCGAAACCGGCGAGTCGCCGCGTGCCGAGATCGTGTTCAACCAGCAGGGGCAGGAATGTCGTGCCGAGTCCAGCGGGTCCGGCCTGGTCGACGCCACGTTCAAGGCGATCGAAAGCGTCGCCAGCAGCGGCAGCGAGCTCGAACTGTACTCGGTCAATGCCATTACCCAGGGTACCGACAGCCAGGGCGAAGTCACCGTGCGTCTCGCCCGCGACGGCCGCGTCGTCAATGGTCAGGGTGCCGACACGGACATCATCGTCGCCAGTGCCAAGGCCTATCTGTCGGCGCTGAACAAGCTTTCCCAATCCGAACGGCTGCACGCTCAGCACAGCAGCGTCTGAACCGCTCCAGATCCCGTCGGCAGATGTCATCCATCTGTTAACCGACCCGTCATCGCCAACGCGGCGCGATCCGCCGCCGAGGTCAGGAAATACCGTCCGGCCGTGTGATCCACGCCGTCGACGCCGGGCCGCCCTTACCAAGGGCGGCCTCGACTGCTTGCAGGGGTGGGCACCAGCGGCAGCAGTGGCGCCGGTACACGCCCGGCTGACAGCAACCGTCATGAGCACGGCAGTCGCCTGATTGAACCCGATCCCTTCCGTCCCCGCCGCCGCGGGGAAACCTCGCTTCGCTCGTCCGTTCTTCGCTCTCTTGCAGGGGGGGCACCAGCGGCAGCAGGGGCGCCGGTACACGCCCGGCTGACAGC